>NZ_CP023747.1:1085625-1447500 GCF_008704995.1 Streptomyces nodosus | reverse complement strand
GCGCCAGTAAACGGCGGTGGTAACTATAACCATCCTAAGGTAGCGAAATTCCTTGTCGGGTAAGTTCCGACCTGCACGAATGGCGTAACGACTTCTCGACTGTCTCAACCATAGGCCCGGTGAAATTGCACTACGAGTAAAGATGCTCGTTTCGCGCAGCAGGACGGAAAGACCCCGGGACCTTTACTACAGTTTGATATTGGTGTTCGGTTCGGCTTGTGTAGGATAGCTGGGAGACTTTGAAGCGGCCACGCCAGTGGTTGTGGAGTCGTCGTTGAAATACCAGTCTGGTCGTGCTGGATGTCTAACCCGGGTCCGTGATCCGGATCGGGGACAGTGTCTGATGGGTAGTTTAACTGGGGCGGTTGCCTCCTAAAGGGTAACGGAGGCGCCCAAAGGTTCCCTCAGCCTGGTTGGCAATCAGGTGTTGAGTGTAAGTGCACAAGGGAGCTTGACTGTGAGACCGACGGGTCGAGCAGGGACGAAAGTCGGGACTAGTGATCCGGCGGTGGCTTGTGGAAGCGCCGTCGCTCAACGGATAAAAGGTACCCCGGGGATAACAGGCTGATCTTCCCCAAGAGTCCATATCGACGGGATGGTTTGGCACCTCGATGTCGGCTCGTCGCATCCTGGGGCTGGAGTCGGTCCCAAGGGTTGGGCTGTTCGCCCATTAAAGCGGTACGCGAGCTGGGTTTAGAACGTCGTGAGACAGTTCGGTCCCTATCCGCTGTGCGCGTAGGAGTCTTGAGAAGGGCTGTCCCTAGTACGAGAGGACCGGGACGGACGAACCTCTGGTGTGCCAGTTGTTCTGCCAAGGGCATGGCTGGTTGGCTACGTTCGGGAGGGATAACCGCTGAAAGCATCTAAGCGGGAAGCCTGCTTCGAGATGAGGGCTCCCACCCACTTGATGGGGTAAGGCTCCCAGTAGACGACTGGGTTGATAGGCCAGATCTGGAAGCATCGTGAGGTGTGGAGGTGACTGGTACTAATAGGCCGAGGGCTTGTCCTCAGTTGCTCGCGTTCACTGTGTTGGTTCTGAAACCACGAACAATCGCACCCTGACGGGTGGTCGGGTTGTGTGTTTCATAGTGTTTCGGTGGTCATAGCGTGAGGGAAACGCCCGGTTACATTCCGAACCCGGAAGCTAAGCCTCATAGCGCCGATGGTACTGCAGGGGGGACCCTGTGGGAGAGTAGGACGCCGCCGAACAAATTGTGGGAAAACCCCGCACCGTATGGTGCGGGGTTTTCTGCGTTCACCACCCCTCTGTACGGGGGCCCGAACCCTGCGGGTAAGGTCAGGGGGCATCATTGGTACTTTTCCCGCAGGAGGCCCCCGGGTGGAGGTCCAGGAGACCCGCGTCCAGACGGACCGGGTCCTCACCATCCCGAACATCCTCAGCATGGCGCGGCTCGTCGGCGTGCCCCTCTTCCTGTGGCTGATCCTCCGGCCCGAGTTCGGAGGGCCGAAGAGCGACGGCTGGGCGCTGCTCGTGCTCGTGCTGAGCGGGATCAGCGACTATCTCGACGGCAAGCTCGCCCGGCGCTGGAATCAAGTCAGCAGCCTCGGCCGGCTCCTCGATCCCGCGGCCGACCGGCTCTACATCGCGTCCACTCTGGTCGGACTGACCTGGCGCGGGATTCTGCCGCTCTGGCTGATCGCCGTACTCGTGGCGCGAGAGCTGGTTCTGCTGGTGATGGTGGGAATCCTCAGGCGGCATGGCTATCCGCCGCCCCAGGTGAACTTCCTCGGGAAGGCCGCCACGTTCAACCTGATGTATGCCTTCCCGCTCCTGCTGCTCAGTGACGCAACTGGATGGATCGCGTCACTCGCTGCTATTTTCGGATGGGCGTTCGCTGGATGGGGTACAACCCTGTACTGGTGGGCAGGAGCCCTCTACGTGGTTCAGGTCCGCCGCATCGTCCGGGCGGACGCCATGGCCGGCTGAGCCCGCCAATGGGGGCGGTTGTAGCGGCTCGATGGCCCGCGCGGTCAAACTGCGGGACAATCTAGACGGGTGAAGTCGGCTGAACCGTCGTCTCTTGGAGGAGGACGCTTCCGACATGAAGGCCGTCGTGATGGCCGGAGGCGAAGGCACGCGCCTTCGTCCGATGACCTCGAGCATGCCCAAGCCACTCCTGCCGGTTGTCAACCGGCCCATCATGGAGCATGTGCTTCGGCTGCTGAAAAGGCATGGGCTCACTGAAACCGTCGTCACCGTGCAGTTCCTGGCGTCTCTGGTCAAGAACTACTTCGGGGACGGCGAAGAACTGGGCATGGAGCTCAGCTATGCCAACGAGGAGAAGCCACTCGGTACCGCCGGTAGCGTCAAGAACGCCGAGGAAGCGCTGAAGGACGACACGTTCCTCGTCATCTCCGGTGACGCCCTGACCGATTTCGACCTCACCGATCTGATCAATTTCCACAAGGAAAAGGGTGCGCTGGTCACCGTCTGTCTGACGCGTGTGCCCAATCCGCTGGAATTCGGTATCACCATCGTCGACGACGAAGGCGTGGTCGAACGGTTCCTGGAGAAGCCGACCTGGGGACAGGTCTTCTCCGACACCGTCAACACGGGCATCTATGTCATGGAGCCCGAGGTCTTCGACTACGTCGAGGCCGATGTGCCCGTCGACTGGTCGGGCGATGTCTTCCCGCAGCTCATGAAGGAGGGCAAGCCGATCTACGGCTATGTCGCCGAGGGCTACTGGGAGGACGTCGGTACCCATGAGAGCTATGTGAAGGCGCAGGCCGACGTCCTGGAGGGCAAGGTCGACGTCGGTATCGACGGCTTCGAGATCTCCCCGGGCGTATGGGTGGCCGAAGGCGCGGAGGTCCATCCTGACGCCGTACTGCGCGGACCGCTCTACATCGGCGACTACGCAAAAGTCGAGGCCGGAACCGAGTTGCGGGAACACACCGTGATCGGCTCGAACGTCGTCGTGAAGAGCGGGGCATTTCTGCACCGTGCCGTCGTCCACGACAACGTGTACATCGGGCAGCACAGCAATCTGCGCGGCTGTGTGGTCGGAAAGAACACCGACATCATGCGCGCGGCCCGGATCGAGGACGGTGCCGTCATCGGCGACGAGTGCCTCATCGGCGAGGAGTCCATCGTCCAGGGCAATGTGCGGGTCTACCCGTTCAAGACCATCGAGGCCGGTGCCTTCGTCAACACCTCCGTCATCTGGGAGTCCCGGGGGCAGGCGCATCTCTTCGGCGCCCGTGGGGTGTCCGGCATCCTGAATGTGGAGATCACTCCGGAGCTGGCCGTGCGGCTGGCCGGCGCCTACGCCACCACCCTGAAGAAGGGCGCCACGGTCACCACGGCCCGTGACCACTCCCGGGGCGCGCGTGCCCTGAAGCGGGCAGTCATCTCGGCGCTTCAGGCCAGCGCCATCGACGTACGCGACCTGGAGAACGTACCGCTGCCCGTCGCCCGGCAGCAGACCGCGCGGGGCAGCGCCGGCGGCATCATGATCCGGACCTCGCCCGGGGTGCCGGACTCCGTCGACATCATGTTCTTCGACGGGCAGGGCGCCGATCTGTCCCAGGCCGGCCAGCGCAAGCTCGACCGGGTGTTCGCACGGCAGGACTACCGGCGGGCCTTCCCGGGCGAGATCGGGGATCTGCACTTCCCGTCCAGCGTCTTCGACTCCTACACCGGGTCGCTGCTGCGGAGCGTCGACACCTCGGGCATAGCCGAATCGGGCCTCAAGGTCGTCGTGGACGCCTCCAACGGAAGCGCCGGACTGGTCCTGCCGAGCCTGCTCGGCAAGCTCGGGGTGGACTCGCTGACGATCAATCCAGGTCTCGACGAGTCCCGGCCCACGGAGAGCGCCGACACCCGGCGCGCGGGCCTGGTGCGGCTCGGTGAGATCGTCGCCTCCTCGGGAGCCGCGTTCGGGGTGCGGTTCGATCCCGTCGGTGAGCGGCTGTCGCTCGTCGACGAGAAGGGCCGGATCGTCGAGGACGACCGTGCGCTGCTGGTGATGCTCGACCTGGTGGCGGCCGAGCGGCGCAGCGGCAAGGTGGCGCTGCCGGTGACGACGACACGCATCGCCGAGCAGGTGGCGGCGTATCACGGGACCCAGGTCGAGTGGACCACCACCTCGCCCGACGATCTCACCCGGGTGGGCCGCGAGGAGTCGACGATCTTCGGCGGGGACGGGCGTGGCGGGTTCATCGTGCCGGAGTTCAGCAGCGTCTTCGACGGTACGGCCGCCTTCGTCCGGCTCATCGGGCTGGTGGCGCGCACCCAGCTCACCCTCAGCGAGATCGATGCGCGGATTCCGCGGGCGCATGTCCTCAAGCGCGATCTCGCGACCCCCTGGGCCGTCAAGGGCCTGGTGATGCGGCGCGTCGTGGAAGCCGCAGGGGAGCGCTTCGTCGACACCACCGACGGTGTGCGGGTCGTGGAGAGCGACGGGCGCTGGGTGCTGGTGCTGCCCGACCCCGCGGAGGCCGTCACTCATCTGTGGGCGGAGGGACCCGACGACGACTCCGCACAGGCCCTGCTGGACGAGTGGTCGACGGTCGTGGACAGCGCCGGACGGTAAAAGACGCAGCACACGCGCGTGCCGGACAAGTGCCCCTAAGGGTGCCTGTCCGGCATGCCGACGGGGCCATTCGGAGTATGCGCCGGGGACGTGCGACGATGTGCGGCATGCCGCAGCCGCCCCCCGTTCGGAGCACGTCCGGGCGCCCTCCGCGTCCGGATGCCTCCATGTCGTTGCTCACCAACGTCATGGACCACAGCCTCGACGACGGCTATGCCGAGGCCGCCGCCCGGAAGGGAACCGAGGAGGGCGGGGCCGGCCTGCCGCGCACGGTGCGGGCCAGGCTCGGCCTCGCGGCCGGTCTGGTGCTCGCCGGCCTGGTGGTGACGGTCGGCGCCGCGCAGGCGCGGGTGGCCGCCCCGACGGTCGCCAAGGAGCGCGAGGAGCTCATCGACCGCATTCAGCGCGAGACCGCGGCCGCCGACAAGCTCGAGAGCACGGTCGACACACTGCGCGACGACGTGAGCGCCCGGCAGCGCGCGGCCCTGAAGCAGAACGGGGGCGACGACCGGGCCGACCTGGTCGGGATTCTGTCCGGCGCCGTCGCGGTGCACGGTCCCGGAATGAAGCTGGTCGTCAACGACGCCAGGGAGGCCAGCTCGGGCGGCAACGGCAATCCTCGCCAGACCTCCGGCTTCTCCGACACCGGACGGGTCCGCGACCGCGATATGCAGCGCGCGGTCAACGGGCTGTGGGAGTCGGGCGCCGAAGCGATCGCGATCAACGGGCAGCGGCTGACGGCACTGTCGGCGATCAGGGCCGCGGGCGACGCGATACTGGTCGACAACCGGCCGCTGGTACCCCCCTACACCGTGCTCGCGGTGGGGGACGGGGACAGACTCAGCACCAGGTTCCAGGACAGCGCGGACGGACTGTATCTGCATGCGCTGCGGGAGAACTACGGGATCAGGACCAGCATTTCCGTCGAGCACGACGTCCGGCTGCCCGCCGCACCGAGTGTGATCGTACGTACCGCACAACCGAGTACAGAGAAGGGCACATCGTGATCGCCGTACTGGGCCTCGTCGTCGGAGTGGTGGTGGGCCTGCTGGTCCGGCCCGAGGTTCCGGCGGTCGTCGAGCCTTACCTCCCGATCGCCGTGGTGGCGGCGCTGGACGCCGTCTTCGGCGGTCTGCGTGCCATGCTCGACGGCATCTTCGACGACAAGGTCTTCGTGGTGTCGTTCCTGTCGAACGTGGTGGTGGCGGCCCTGATCGTGTTCCTGGGCGACAAGCTGGGCGTCGGCGCGCAGCTGTCCACCGGTGTCGTGGTCGTCCTCGGTATCCGTATCTTCTCCAACGCCGCGGCGATCCGTCGGCATGTGTTCCGGGCGTGAGGCGGATGAGCGACCACGAGGAAGAGACGCCGAAGCCCGTGCCGGCCCCCGAGCACCGGCTGCGCAGGGAACTGCCGCAGGAGGTCCCGGCACCGCCGGCCGAGACGGCCGGGGAGAAGGACACCGCTGCCGTGCTGACCGGCCGTCAGCGCCTGGCGGAGGGGCTGTGGCCGCCCCGTGTGACGCGGGCTCAACTCATCGTCGCGCTACTGCTGTTCGGGCTCGGTTTCGGCCTGGCCGTCCAGGTCGCCTCGAACAGTGACAGCGGCAGCGCACTGCGCGGGGCGCGCCAGGAAGATCTTGTGCGCATCCTGGATGAACTGGATGACCGTACCCAGCGTCTTCAGGACGAGAAGCAGGGTCTCGAAGATCAGCGGTCGGAGCTGGAGAACAGCTCCGACCGTGCCGAGGAGGCCCGCAAGCAGACCGCCGAGCGGGAGAGACAACTCGGCATCCTTGCGGGCACGGTGGCGGCACAGGGCCCCGGCATCACGATGACCATCGAGGACACGAAGGGAACGGTCCGGGCGGACATGCTGCTCGACGCGATCCAGGAACTGCGCGCGGCCGGCGCGGAGGCGATACAGGTGAACGGTGTACGGGTCGTCGCCGGCACCTATCTCTCGGATTCGGGGAAGACGGTGAGCGTCGACGGGAACAAGATCGCCCAGCCCTTTCGTTTCAAGGTCATCGGCAAGCCGCAGGACCTCGAGCCTGCGCTCAACATCCCCGGAGGCGTGGTGCAGACTCTCCAGAAGGAGCAGGCCACAGTCGATGTGGAGCCCTCGACGAAGATCGTCGTGGACGCCTTGCGACCGGCGGAGCGGCCTGACTACGCTCGGTCGTCCTCCCAGTGAACCGGGGGTGCATGAAGGCCGTCCGGCAGGGGCATGAGGCTGCGGGGGGTCGGCGCACCGATCGGGTGGTGCGTGGTGGAAACTGTCTGGTGGATACGGACGTTGTGAAGGTGTCCGGGTCGACCGGTGTATGCAATCAGGGTTCGTCCTGCCCCACGGGCGGGTCTGTTTCGGTCAAGGGGAATCGCCCGTGAAGTTGTTTGCGAAATTGTTCGGCAAGAGCGCGCGAGAGGGCGGCGACAACGCGACGGCCCGCCATCGCGCACAGCCGGGAGAAGCGGAAGTCCAGCGCCCGCTCTTCCGGGACCAGGTCACTGGTCCGGGTGGTGACATTTCCGGAGGTCAGGGCGCGGCGTCGGTTGACCCTGCCGCGTCCGGCCGCATAGGTTCCGGGGACATGTCGGCTCAGGTGTGTACGAGATGCGGTCACCACAACGCGGAGAACAGCCGGTTCTGCTCCAACTGTGGTGCGCCGCTGCGGCCCGGTGCGGTGGCGGAGCGCGCCGCGGAGACGACCTCCACGATCTCGATCTCGGGTCTGGAGGCCTATGACGCGGAGGCCACCGGCCAGACGCAGATGCCCACGCTCTCCCCGGAGGCTCAGGCCGCCGTCGACGCGCTGCCCTTCGGGTCGGCGCTGCTGGTGGTGCGGCGCGGCCCGAACTCGGGCAGCCGCTTCCTGCTGGACGGCGAGCTGACCACGGCGGGGCGTCATCCGGAGAGCGACATCTTCCTGGATGATGTGACGGTCTCACGGCGGCATGTGGAGTTCCGCCGGAGCCCGGACGGCTCGTTCACGGTGGCCGACGTCGGCAGCCTCAACGGCACGTATGTCAACCGTGAGGGCATCGACCAGGTCGCGCTCAACAACGGCGACGAGGTGCAGATCGGCAAGTACAGGCTGGTCTTCTACGCAAGTCAGCGGGGCATCTGACCCGCCAGGGAAGGGTCCATGCTTCACACACCGAGCGGCGGTGCCGGCAGCGGCACCGCCGCGGCGGACGGCGGGCTGATGAGCATCGGCAGCGTGCTGAACATACTGCGCGAGGAGTTTCCCGAAGTCACCGTCTCCAAGATTCGTTTCCTGGAGTCCGAGGGGCTCATCGAACCCCGGCGCACCCCGTCGGGGTATCGCAAGTTCAGCGCGCACGATGTCGAACGTCTGAGTAAAGTGCTGAGGCTGCAGCGGGACCACTATCTGCCGCTGAAGGTCATCCGTGAGTATCTGGACGCCCTGGAGCGGGGCGAGGAGGCGCGGCTGCCTTCCCTGGGCCGTCCACGCGAGGTGGGCGAGGGCGAACTGCTCGGGGACATCCTGGGCGAGCCGGAGACCCCCGCGGCGAGCCGGATCAGCCGTGACGAGCTGCTGTCGACCACCGGGATCAGCATCGAGCAGCTCCAGGAATGGGAGTCGTACGGCCTGGTCGTGCCCTTGTCGGACGGGGTCTACGACGCCGAGACGGTCACGGTGGCCACTCTGCTGGCCGAACTGGGCCGCCATGGGATCGAGCCCCGCCATCTGCGGGTGATGAAGGCCGCCGCGGATCGCGAGGCGGGTCTGGTGGACCAGGTGGTGGCCCCGCTCCGGCGGCACCGCAACCCACAGACCAGGGCCCATGCCGAGGCGCGCACCAAGGAGCTGGCCGGGCTCGCGGTCCGGCTCCACGCCACGCTGGTGCAGTCCGCGCTGGGTGTGCGCCTGCCCTGAGCCGTATGTTCGCGATGGGCAGATCGGTCGGCCGTTCTGTGCCCGACTACCCAAACGTCCCGGGCACGGCCTAGGGTTGCTGTGTGAACGAGCTCGATGTCGTAGGTGTCCGGGTCGAGATGCCCTCCAACCAGCCGATCGTGCTCCTGCGTGAAGTGGGAGGCGACCGCTACCTCCCCATCTGGATCGGCCCCGGGGAGGCCACGGCCATCGCGTTCGCCCAGCAGGGCATGGCCCCCGCACGACCGCTGACCCACGATCTGTTCAAGGATGTGCTGGAGGCGGTCGGCCAGGAACTCACCGAGGTACGCATCACGGATCTGCGTGAGGGCGTCTTCTACGCGGAGCTGGTGTTCGCCAGTGGCGTCGAGGTGAGCGCCCGCCCGTCCGACGCCATAGCGCTGGCGCTGCGCACCGGAACGCCGATCTACGGCAGCGACGGCGTGCTCGACGACGCGGGTATCGCGATCCCCGACGAGCAGGAGGACGAGGTCGAGAAGTTCCGCGAGTTCCTCGACCAGATCTCACCGGAGGACTTCGGCACCAGCAGCCAGTGACCGGCTCCCGGGTCCCCGGACCCCTGAGGTGCCCGGCGTCGCTGTGGCATGTGCCGGGGATATAATCCCAGGACCTTAGCTACGCCCAGGCCTACCGTATGAGCATTCGGCTAGCCTTTCCCCGCGGAAGGGCACGGGAAACCACTCCTAGGGTGATTATCACTCGGCGTGCCGAGTGTGGCGATCGTTGACGCACCCCTGGTGACTGCCTACCGTCGAGGGGCAGGTCAAGGACGGAGGTCGGCGTGAGAATCAGCGGCGGCGGTACGGCGGGGGGTGCCCCTGGACACAGTCTGGGGGAGAACGGTCCGTACCCTTCCCCAGGCTCTCGGCTCCGCTCAGGCAGGGGGTATCCCCAGCCCGGCAACGCGGCCGGCTCCGCTTCCCCGCAACCGGGGGCCGTGCCCGGCGACCAGGACACGGACTCCGAGACCATCATCGGCTATCGGGGCCCCACGGCGTGCGCCGCCGCGGGCATCACCTACCGCCAGCTGGACTACTGGGCCCGCACGGGTCTCGTCGAGCCGAGCGTGCGCCCCGCCCATGGGTCGGGCACACAGCGGCTGTACAGCTTCCGTGATGTTGTCGTTCTGAAGATCGTCAAACGGTTCCTCGACACCGGTGTGTCGCTGCAGAACATCCGCAGCGCCGTCCAGCACCTCAGGGAGCGCGGTTTCCGCGACCTGGAGCGGATGACGCTGATGAGCGACGGCGCCACGGTGTACGAGTGCACCTCCTCGGACGAGGTGCACGCCCTGCTCCAGGGCGGGCAGGGCATCTTCGGCATCGCGGTGGGCGTCGTCTGGCGGGACGTGGAGAGCGCGCTGTCCCAGCTGCACGGCGAGCGCGTCGACACGGGGGAGACCATCGTCGGCCACAATCCGGCGGACGAACTGGCACGGCGGCGCAACCGGGCCGTCTGAGGCGCGCCTCCGGCGAGCGAGCCCGTTGTCAGTGGCGTAGGGCAGCATCGGAGATGTGAGAACCGCGCCCACCGTCCTGCATCTCGACATGGATGCCTTCTACGCCTCGGCGGAGCAGGCGTCCAAGCCGAGTCTGCGCGGGAAGGCGGTCGTGGTGGGCGGGCTCGGCCCGCGCGGAGTGGTCGCCACCGCCTCCTACGAGGCACGGGCCCTCGGGGTGCACTCGGCGATGCCCATGGCCCAGGCACGCCGGCTCGCCCCGAACGCCGCGTATCTGGTGCCGCGTTTCGGTCTCTACCGGGCGATCAGCGAGCAGGTGATGGGGCTGCTGCGGGACCTGTCGCCGCTGGTGGAGCCGCTGAGCCTGGACGAGGCGTTCGTGGATCTGGAGGCCGGGGGAGCGGCCTGGGACGAGGAGTCGGCGCGGCGGACCGGGACGAGGCTGCGCGCGGACATCCGGACCGGCACCGGTCTCACGGGCTCGGTCGGGCTCGCCGTCTCCAAGATGCTCGCGAAGATCGCCTCCGAGCAGGCCAAGCCGGACGGACTGGTGCTGATACGGCCGGGCACCGAGCGCGCGCTGCTCGGCCCGATGTCGGTGCGGACCCTGCCGGGGGTGGGCCCGGCCACCGGGGACCATCTGCGGCGCGCCGGGATCACCACCGTCGAGGAGATCGCCGACGCGGGCGAGGACGAACTCGTCCGGCTGCTCGGCAAGGCCCATGGGCACGCGCTGTACGCGATGGCGCTGGCGCAGGACGAGCGGCCGGTGGTGGCCGAGCGGGAGACCAAGTCGGTCTCGGTCGAGGACACCTACGACATCGACATCCACGACCGGGTCCGGGTCGGTCTGGAGGTGCAGCGGCTCGCCGACCGCTGTGTGCGCAGGCTGCGCGAGGCCGGCCTGTCGGGGCGGACCATCGTGCTCAAGGTGCGCAGATACGACTTCTCCACCCTGACCCGCTCCGAGACCCTGCGCGGGCCCACGGACGACCCCGCGGTGGTGCGGGAGGCGGCCGCACGGCTCCTTGACTCCGTGGACACCACCGGCGGGGTACGGCTGCTCGGCGTCGGCGTCAGCGGTCTCGCCGACTACACCCAGGAGGACCTCTTCGCCCAGGCGCACCTGGCCGCGGGGGAGACCGGACCGGCCGAGCAGCCGGAGACGGACGAGACGCCCCCGCCCGCGGATGAGCAGCGGGAACCGTCGTCCGAGCACCTCTGGCGTTCGGGCCATGACGTCCGGCACGCCGAGTACGGGCACGGATGGGTGCAGGGCAGCGGCCTCGGCCGGGTCACCGTACGGTTCGAGACGCCCCACTCGGGGCCGGGACGCGTCCGTACCTTCCGCACCGACGACCCCCTGCTGGAGCCGGCGGATCCGCTGCCCCTGGTGCTCAGGGGGCCCGACCGGCCTACTACCGGGCCTCAGGCCCCGTCGGACCCCGCGAGACGGCCGAAGTCGCGGTCCGGCGGCGGAGGCGGCGCCGCCACGTCAAGCCCGTAGTGGTGGTAGAGCTGGAGCTCCTGCTCGGGTGAGAGATGACGACCGACGCCGAAGTCGGGGGCGTCCTTGATGAGGGCCCGTTCGAAGGGGACCCAGAGCGCGCCCTCCACCAGCTCGCTGGGCTCCAGCGGGACGAAGGCGTCCCTGCTGAACAGGCCGGTCCGGATGGCCGCCCACTCGGCCACACCGGTCGCGTCGTCGAGGTAGACCTCGTCTATCGTGCCGATCTTGTTCCCGTTGCGGTCGAACGCCTTGCGGCCTATCAGGTTGCGCGGGTCGATCTCGGTCTTCACGGGCCCTCCAGCCTGTTCCTCACCCATCCGTCACCACTGCAGAAGTGCGTATCAAGCACTACAAAAGTGCACATCGGGCCAGGCGGCCACTCGAAAACCCCTGGTTGTCGCCGCTGGTAGTCTGGCAAGCGGCTGTTGACCCCGTGCGGGAGAGTCCTCCGGAACGGTCCGGAGGCGCCGAAGGAGCAAACCCTCCCCGGAATCTCTCAGGCTCACGTACCGCACGGACGAGGTCACTCTGGAAAGCAGGGCGGGTCTCGACGGACTCCGCCCTCACCGACGGTGAAAACCGGAGCGCCCTCGGGCGGACCGGTGAAGCTCTCAGGTTGAGATGACAGAGGGGGAGGCCGTCCGGGTACCCGCGCCGTGGTGCCCCTCGCAGGTCGCGTCAGACCAGGAGGCCTCCGCAATGACCGCCCATCGCATTCCGCTCTCCGAGCTCGAACGGGGCACACCTTTCGAGCAGCGCCATATCGGGCCGGACCAGGAGGCGCGGGCCAAGATGCTCGCGCAGGTCGGCTACGGCTCGCTCGACGAGCTCACGGCCGCAGCCGTCCCCGATGTGATCAAGAACGCCGACGCGCTGGACCTGCCCGGTGCGCGCACCGAGCCCGAGGTGCTCGCCGAGCTGCGTTCGCTCGCCGGCCGCAACCAGGTCGTGGACTCCATGATCGGTCTCGGCTACCACGGCACCTTCACGCCGCCGGTGATCCTGCGGAACGTGCTGGAGAACCCGGCCTGGTACACCGCGTACACGCCCTACCAGCCGGAGATCTCCCAGGGTCGTCTGGAGGCCCTGCTCAACTTCCAGACCATGGTCGCCGACCTCACCGGCCTGCCGACCTCCGGCGCGTCCCTGCTCGACGAGGGCACGGCCGCCGCCGAGGCGATGGCGCTGTCCCGGCGCATGGGCAAGAACAAGAAGGGCCTCTTCCTGGTCGATGCGGACGCGCTGCCGCAGACCGTCGCCGTGATCCGGACCCGTGCCGAACCCACGGGCGTCGAGGTGGTCGTCGCCGACCTCGCCGAGGGCATCCCCGCCGGGATCGCCGAGCGCGAGATCAACGGTGTGCTCATCCAGTACCCGGGCGCCTCCGGTGCCGTGCGGGACATCAAGCCGGTCATCGAGCAGGCGCACGGGCTGGGCGCGGTGGTCACCGTCGCCGCCGACCTGCTGGCGCTGACCCTGCTGGCCTCGCCCGGTGGGCTGGGCGCCGATATCGCGATCGGTACGACGCAGCGCTTCGGCGTGCCGATGGGCTTCGGCGGCCCGCATGCCGGCTACATGGCGGTGCACGAGAAGTTCGCCCGCAGCCTGCCCGGCCGGCTGGTGGGCGTCTCGGTGGACGCGGACGGCCACAAGGCCTACCGGCTCGCCCTGCAGACGCGGGAGCAGCACATCCGCCGCGAGAAGGCCACCAGCAACATCTGCACCGCCCAGGTGCTGCTCGCCGTGATGGCCGGTATGTACGCCGTCCACCACGGCCCGGAGGGGCTGCGGACCATTGCGCGGCGCACCCACCGCTATGCCGCGGTCCTCGCCGCCGGTCTCACCGCGGGCGGGGTCGAGGTCGTCCACGGCGCCTACTTCGACACCCTCACCGCGCGGGTGCCCGGGCGGGCCGCCGAGGTGGTCGCCGCCGCCCTCGAGCGGGGCGTCAATCTGCGTCCGGTCGACGCCGACCAGGTCTCGATCGCCTGCGACGAGACGACCGGGCGGGCCCAGCTGGATGCCGTATGGGCCGCGTTCGGCGTCGAGGGCGAGGTCGAGGCGCTGGACGCGAGCACCGAGGACGCGCTCCCGCAGTCGCTGCTGCGCACCGGTGACTACCTCACGCACCCCGTCTTCCACCAGCACCGCTCCGAGACCGCGATGCTGCGCTATCTGCGCCGGCTGTCCGACCGGGACTACGCCCTCGACCGCGGAATGATCCCGCTGGGCTCCTGCACCATGAAGCTCAACGCGACCACGGAGATGGAGCCGATCACCTGGCCCGAGTTCGGGCAGATCCACCCCTTCGCGCCGGTCGGCCAGGCGGAGGGCTACCTCACCCTCATCCATGAGCTGGAGGAGCGCCTCGCCGAGGTCACCGGGTACGACAACGTCTCCCTCCAGCCCAACGCCGGCTCGCAGGGCGAACTCGCCGGTCTGCTCGCCGTGCGCGGCTACCACCGGGCCAACGGCGACGAGCAGCGCACCGTCTGCCTCATCCCGTCCTCCGCGCACGGCACCAACGCGGCCAGCGCGGTGATGGCCGGGATGAAGGTGGTCGTGGTGAAGACCGCCGAGGACGGCGAGATCGACGTCGAGGACCTGCGGGCCAAGATCGAGCAGTACCGCGACGAACTCGCGGTGCTGATGATCACGTACCCGTCCACGCACGGTGTGTTCGAGGAGCATGTCGCCGACATCTGCGCCGCCGTCCATGACGCGGGCGGCCAGGTCTATGTCGACGGCGCCAACCTCAACGCGCTGGTCGGCCTCGCCAAGCCGGGCCGCTTCGGCGGTGACGTCTCGCACCTCAACCTGCACAAGACGTTCTGCATCCCGCACGGCGGCGGCGGCCCGGGCGTCGGCCCGGTCGGTGTGCGCGCGCATCTGGCGCCGTATCTGCCGAACCACCCGCTGCAGCCGGAGGCCGGCCCCGAGACGGGTCCCGGCCCGGTCTCGGCGGCTCCCTGGGGCTCCGCGGGCATCCTGCCGATCTCCTGGGCGTACGTCCGGCTCATGGGCGGCGAGGGCCTCAAGCGCGCCACGCAGGTGGCCGTGCTCTCCGCCAACTACATCGCCAAGCGCCTGGAGCCGCACTACCCGGTGCTCTACACCGGTCCGGCCGGCCTGGTCGCGCACGAGTGCATCGTCGACCTGCGGGCGCTGACCAAGGAGACCGGCGTGACCGTGGACGATGTGGCCAAGCGGCTGATCGACTACGGCTTCCACGCGCCGACCATGTCGTTCCCGGTGGCCGGCACGCTGATGATCGAGCCGACCGAGTCCGAGGACCTGACCGAGATCGACCGCTTCTGCGACGCGATGATCGCCATCCGTGCGGAGATCGAGAAGGTCGGCTCGGGCGAGTGGCCCGCCGACGACAACCCGCTGCGGAACGCCCCGCACACCGCCGCGGCGCTCGGCGGTGCCTGGGAGCACGCGTACACGCGGGAGGAGGCCGTCTTCCCGGCCGGTGTCCCGGCCGCGGACAAGTACTGGCCGCCGGTGCGCCGTATCGACCAGGCCTTCGGCGACCGTAACCTGGTCTGCTCCTGCCCGCCGATGGACGCCTACCAGGAGTAGTCGCGTCCGGGCATGCGTCGGGGCCGGTGCGGAGCGTGAGTCTCCGGGCCGGCCCCTGGTATGTGCGGCATGCCGGGGCGGCGCAGTCCCCGGCGGTGTGGTCTCAGGCGGCGGTGGTCACCTGGCCGGTGTCCAGCGGGCGGTGCGGGGCGATGACCCGGCCGTCGGGGAGGAGTTCGCCGGTGTCCTCGAAGAGCAGAACGCCGTTGCACAGCAGGCTCCATCCCTGCTCCGGGTGGTGCGCCACACGACGGGCGGACTCCCGGTCGGCGGATTCGGCTGTCGGGCAGGGTGGCTGGTGCTGGCACATGGTGGTGGGGATCTTTCGCTCTGTCGTGACGGGTGTGATGGCTGTCGCGTCTGTACTGCGGCGTGTCGAGAGGTCGCTCATGGCCGCCCCCGTAGGCGTGACGTCGGTCCGGAACCCAGTGTTGTCCTGCGAGCGTCGATCCGCAGGGATTTCACCGCACCGCTTCTCACCCGTTCATGACGCGTCGTCCATGCGTACGGTTCAGTCCGGCGCGTAGTACGCGGGCGATCCCGACAACGCGGCGAGCGCGCGTTCCGGGCGTCGCGGGACGGACGAGCATGTGACGACAGTGCCGTGCCCCGCGGCCGGCGTCCGGCGGCGGGGCACGGCGGGGGTGCGAGGCCTACGCGGGGGAGCCGAGCAACGGGGCCGGGGTGACCCGGAGGGTGAGCACCGGGAGGAGGTCGGCGACCCGGTGCGGGCGGTGGGCCGCGATGCCGGGCGGCGCGGGCGCGAGCGGCACCAGCAGGTCGCTGGCCGCCGGACGGCCGGTCGCGCCGTCGGCGGCGCAGTCCTCGTGCAGCCACAGCGTGAGCATGTACAGCTCGGGCACGGACAGCAGCCGGACCTGGTAGGGCTGTGTCATCGCCTCCGCCTGGCGCAGGGCGTGCTCGGTGGCGGCGATGTAGGGCCCCTCGAAGAAGCGTGAGAAGGCCCAGCCGTCCGGAGTCAGCATGGTGTCGGCCGCGGCCACGGCGCGATCGCCGCTGCGGATGAGGAAACGCCACCCGGCGAGCCGGGTGACAGGTGTGCCGGCCGGGGCGATCCGGTCCAGCACATGGACCGGAAGCGGGAGTTCGGGCGTCACGGGTCCCTGCGCCGCACGCAGGGACGGGGTGGGGGCCTCACGGACCGCGGTCGGGGAACCGAGTGCGGTGAGGACGGAGCGAAGTGCGGGCGCGGGAGCCGGGGGGACATGCAGCAGCATGGTGAGTCGCCTCTCATTCGACAGGCACGGTGGAGCGAGGGCGGGGCGTGGCGGAACGGGCGGACAGCACTGTCAGCTCGCGGGGTCAGAGGCCGGTGGGCGGGGGATGGTGCCCTGACGAACGGCGGCCACTTCGATGTCAGGATCAGACCGCCATCGCCGGCTCTCTGCCTCGTGCGGAAAGTTTATACGACCTGTGTTCATGCAAAGTTTCGCCTAGTCGTCCCGCATGGCGTGAACAAGGGGATATCCGGTCGGCGATAAGCGGGATTCGTCCCGTTCCTGCACGGCTGTCGTCGCTGCGACCTCGGAATACCTGCCCGTAGCGGTCGGCCGATTCTCATCGGCGTTTTTCACGACACGGTTGCGCCGGGAAACCGCGCATTGCTCCATGCCTCGTGAATGTGCCGCGGGCGTTGCGAGCAGCCTAGCGCCCGACGAGTGTGCGCGGGGGCGTTATCGATCGCGTTGCCGGGGCATCATCCACCGTGACCCGGGACGGCAGCGGCCGGAGCATCGGCCTGCCCATCTGAGGAAGGACACTTCGATGGGAGAGAAGGTCGCGGCAGGGCAGTTCGACCTGTCCGATCGTCAGCGCTACCGCGGCAAGCTCAGGCAGTGCCTGGCGGGGCTGGCGCGGCTGCTGGAGGAGAAGCGGTTCGATCGGCCCAAGAACCTGATGGGTCTGGAGATCGAGCTGAATCTCGCCGGCCTCGACGGCATGCCGAGAATGATGAATGCGCAAGTACTGGAGAAAATCGCGAGCCGAGATTTCCAGACAGAACTCGCCATGTTCAATCTGGAAGTCAACATCGCACCACACCGGCTGGGCGGCCGGGTATTCGACCGGCTTGCCGAGGAACTGCGCACCTCGCTCGCCTATGCCGACCGGAAAGCGGGCGAGGTCGACGCCGGAATCGTGATGATCGGTATTCTGCCGACGCTCGGCCGCGACGACCTGGTCTCCACCAACCTCTCCGCGGTCGACCGCTACACCCTGCTCAACGATCAGATCGTGGCCGCGCGCGGAGAGGACTTCGAACTCGACATCGACGGGGTGGAGCGACTGGTGTGCACCTCCCGGTCGATCACCCCGGAAGCCGCCTGCACCTCCGTCCAGTTGCATCTCCAGGTCACCCCGGAGCGCTTCGCGGACGTCTGGAACGCCGCACAGGCCGTCGCGGCGGCGCAGGTCGCCCTGGGCGCCAACTCCCCCTTCCTGTTCGGGCGTGAGCTGTGGCGCGAGTCCCGGCCGCCGCTGTTCCAGCAGTCCACCGACACCCGGCCGCCGGAACTGCAGGCGCAGGGCGTGCGGCCGCGCACCTGGTTCGGCGAACGCTGGATCACCTCCGCGCAGGAGCTGTTCGAGGAGAACCTGCGCTACTTCCCGGCGCTGCTGCCGATCTGCGACGAGGAGGACCCCTTGCGCGTGCTCGACGCGGGCGGCATTCCGAAGCTCGCCGAACTCGTCCTCCACAACGGCACGGTGTACCGCTGGAACCGGCCCGTGTACGGGGTGGCGGACGGCGTCCCCCATCTGAGGGTGGAGAACCGGGTGCTGCCCGCGGGCCCCACCGTGATCGATGTGATCGCCAACGCCGCCTTCTACTACGGCGTCGTCCGCGCCCTCGCCGAGGAGCAGCGGCCGGTGTGGACGAGGCTGCCGTTCGAGGACGCGGCGGCCAACTTCGACACCGCCTGCCGGTACGGCATCGAGGCACGCCTGCGCTGGCCGCGGCGCGGACGTCACGGCGGGATCACCGAGGTCGACGCCGTGGACCTGGTCCGCGACGAACTGCTGCCGCTCGCCGCGGCGGGGCTGGACGCCTGGGGCGTGGAGCCCGCCGACCGGGACCTCTGCCTCGGGGTGATCGAGGAGCGGTGCCGGCTCAGGGTCAACGGCGCGAGCTGGCAGGCCGCCACCTTCCACCGGGCCCTGGACCAGGGGCTCGACCGGGAGGCCGCGCTGGCCGCGACGACCCGGCGCTACCGCGGGCTGATGCATGTCGGTGAGCCGGTGCACACCTGGCCTGTCGGCGTGTCGGAACCCGTGCCGCTGGGATGAGCGGAGGCCGGGGGCGGCCGTGCACCCGGCCGCCCCCGGCCTCCGCCTCGAGATCCGGGACCGCAGGGGCAGGCCCTGAGCCGTCCCCCTGGTGCACCCGCCGCACGCGATCTTCGTCACTTCTTCCGAGGGCCCCGACCGGGTGAAGATGGGCACGAGCGGGATCGCTCGACAGAAGGCGGGAGTACAGGTGGAGACAGGTGCGGTGGCCGGTCCCTTGCCGGCGGAGTGGCAGGGACGGCGGATGTTCCGGGACGAGACACTGCTCGTCCTGGGTGTCTCACTCGGTGCCAGCGGGGTGTCCGCGCTGATCAGCTTTGTGGGATCGGTCACCAGGCCGGGCGCCCTCAAGGAGCAGGCGGCCACGCTCAACGCCTCCGCCGCGCCCGGGCGTCCCTGGCTGGACCTCGCCTGGCAGTTGTTCGGGATCGCGTCGGCGCTGGTGCCGGTCGCGCTGGTGGCTCACTTCCTGCTGCGGGAGCGGGCGTCGCTGCGCACCCTGGGCTTCGACCGGACGCGGCCCTGGCCGGACCTGGGACGCGGTGCGGTGATCGCCGCGGGGATCGGCTCCGCGGGCATCGCCTTCTATCTCGCCGCCCGTGGCTTCGGCGCCAATCTGACCGTGGTGCCCGAGGCCCTGCCCGACGTGTGGTGGAAGTTCCCCGTGCTGATCCTCTCGGCACTGCAGAACGCGGTCCTGGAGGAGGTCGTCGTCGTCGGCTATCTGCTGCGCCGGCTCGGCCAACTGGGCTGGACGCCCGGCACGGCCCTGGCGGCCAGCTCGGTGCTGCGCGGCTCGTACCACCTCTACCAGGGGATCGGCGGGTTCCTGGGCAATCTGGTGATGGGCCTGGTCTTCGTCCTGTTGTACCGGCGCTGGGGGCGGGTCGGTCCGCTGGTGGTCGCCCACTCGCTGCTCGACATCGGGGCGTTCGTGGGCTACGCGCTGCTGGCGGGGAAGGTGGGCTGGCTGCCGACGGCATGACCGGCCCGGACGGTCCGGGCGTACGCCCTAGTGCTGTGACCGGAAAGGTTCACCGGCTCGCGACGCCCGGCACGGCGCCTCGCCGCGTTGTCGCACTACCCGAGTACATCCAGTACGCGGGTAATGCTCCGCCTTGCGATGCACCGCACCGGACGCCGCGAGCTTTCCGGCAAACCTTTCCGGTCACAGCACTAGCCGGGCCCGTCACACGAGCAGGGCACCCTCGATGACGGTGACCGCCCGGCCGGTGAGCAGGGTTCGGTCGCCGCGCAGTCCCGTCTGCACGCGGCCGGGGCGCGGCGAGGCCTGCAGACCGGTGAGGTCGGTACGGCCGAGCCGCTCGGACCAGTACGGGGCCAGGGCGGTGTGGGCACTGCCGGTGACGGGATCCTCGTCGATGCCGACGTTCGGGAAGAAGCAGCGCGAGACGAAGTCGTACCCGCGGGAGGGGTCTTCGGCGCGGGCGGTGGCGATGACGCCACGCCGCGCGTGGTGGCCCAGCGACCGGTGATCGGGGGCCAGGCCCAGAACCGTCCGCTCGTCGGCGAGTTCGAGAAGCAGATCACCGACGTTCGGACCGGTGTCGAAGCCGGCGAGAGGCTGCGCGCCGAGGGCCTCGGCCACGTCCTGCGGGATCTCGAGGCGGGTGAGCGGTGCGGTGGGGAAGTCCAGGGTGATCGAGCCGTCCTCGTGCGGAGCGGCGCCGAGCACCCCGCTGCGGGTGGCGAACCGGACCGGGCCCTCGTGGGCACCCGTGGTGCGCAGCACATGGGCGGTGGCCAGGGTGGCGTGACCGCACAGGGCGACCTCGGTGGCGGGCGTGAACCAGCGCAGCGCCCAGTCGGCCTCGCCGCCCTCGGGCAGCCGGTGTGCGAACGCGGTCTCGGCGTGGTTGACCTCACGGGCCACGTCCTGGAGCCGGGCGTCGTCGGGAAAGGCGTCGAGGAGCAGAACACCGGCCGGGTTGCCGGTGAAGGGGCGGTCGGTGAAGGCGTCGACGATCCGGATGCGCATGGGCCGACGTTAGGGGTGCCGGGGCCGGGCGGGCCAAGGCCAATTCGGGGTTCCTGGACCGGTGGGTGCCCCCGCGGCCGGGCTTGGGGCCGGGCTTGACGGCCGCCTCTCCCGCGCGCCCTCGGCGCTGCGTGTCAGGGCCGCTCCCGAGGGCCCCGCTCGGGCGGCTGGGGGACGGCGATGACGGGACACCGTGCATGGCGCAGCACGCCCTGGCTCACCGAGCCCACCAGCATGCCGGTGAATCCTCCGTGTCCCCGGGTGCCCACCACCAGACCCAGGGCGTCGGCGGACGCCTCGGTCAGCGCCTGCACGGGGTGGCCGACGACGACCTCCTGATGCACCTCGACACCGCGATACGCGGTACCGCGCCCGGCGACGGCCTCGGAGAGGATCCGGCTCCACTCCCGCTGTGCCTCCTGCTCGTCGATGATCCGGAGCGGTCCGGGCTGCCAGACGTGCAGGGCCCGAAGCGCCGCGCCCCGCAGAGCGGCCTCGGCGAAGGCGACATCGACTGCGGCGGCCGCCTGCGGGCTGCCGTCCACGCCGACGACGTAGTACGCCGACCGCCGGTCGATGCGCTCGGGTTCCGGCACGACGACCACCGGGCAGCGGGTGTGCGCCAGCACGGGGACGGCGATCGAGGCGGAGCCGAACGCCTCCTCCAGCCGGCCAAGATGCTGTGAGCCCAGCACGACGGCCGTGGCGCCACGGCTCTGCTCGCCCAGGACCCACGCCGGGCTTCCCTCGGCCAGCAACCCGGACACCTCGACCCGTGGCTGCCGCGTCTCGGCGAAGGCCACCGCATCCTTGAGCACCCGCTCACCGGCCTCGTGCAGCGCCTGGTTCCACTCCTGCCAGGAGGGCACCTCGTACCCCGGGGTCGGCACGCCCTCGGCGTGCACCAGTCGCAGGGGCACCCCGCGCCGGGCGGCCTCGTCGGCCGCCCAGGCGAGCGCCGTGCGCTTCGCAGGGTCGGGATCGATCCCGACCACGATCGGCCGCTGATCATCCGGGGGCCGGGTCATCGTCACCTCCAGCTCTTCCGACGCGTCCACGCACGGCCGGGGCCGAACGCGGTGCGGACGCGTGCGTCGGCACGCCGGGAGCGTCCGCACCGCGTTCGGCACATCCGCCGAAGCCCGCCGGCGCGGCGCGGTCATCGCCCTCTCGTCTCCTCGGCACGGCGACGCGGGGGCGTCCGTATCCCGCCTCCCACTCTCCCAGAGGGGGACATCTCCGGCGATTCCATGGGATCTCGGCTGGACCTCACCTGGACCTCATCGGGTTCGGCTCGTCAGAGGCGCAGCCATCACTCCTTCGCGGGAACGCGGGTGCGCCGTTCGATGCTCCGTTCCCTCGCGGGGCCCGGCCCGCGGGCCGCCCCGTCCGCGGCGGGTCACGGCCGGTCCGGAACGTACCGGGAGGACCCGGCCGGGGTTTCGGGAGCGCCCTGCACGACCGTCGGGCCGATGGGATCGTTGCCGAAAGCCGGCAGCTCGCCGCGTGCACCACCGGTGCCGCGCATGTCCCCACTGCTCCCGTTCGAGGTGTGGAGAAGCCCATGGTCAGCAGGCGACGTGTCCTTCAGGCGGGTGTCGCGGGCGGCACGTGCTTGCTGCTCGCCCCCGGCAAGGCGGCGGCGCGGCCCGCGTCGGTGGAGGCGGACACCCTCGATCCGTCGACGGTGGAGAAGTACGTGGCTGAGCTGGTGATCCCGCCGGTCATGCCCCCGGACAGCCGGACCGGCGGCGAGGACCGCTACACCATCGGCGTCCGGCAGTTCCGGCAGCAGATACTCCCGCCGGGCAGACCGGCCACCACGGTCTGGGGATACGGCGCGACCGGGGCCCCGGAGACCTTCCATTTCCCGGCCCGCACCATCGAGGCCCGGCACGGACGAACCGTCCGGGTCCGATGGGTCAATCAGCTGGTCGACCCGAACGGCGGATACCTCCCGCATCTGCTGCCCGTCGACCCCACCCTCCACTGGGCGAACCCCGGGGGCGGAGTGAGCGGGCGGGACTCGCACCCCGACTTCGACTCGACTCCCGGACCGTACCGGGGCCCGGTGCCCATCGTGACCCATCTGCACGGGGGAGAGAACGAGGAGGAGAGCGACGGTTACGCCGAGGCCTGGTACCTCCCCGACGCGCGCGACATCCCGCAGGGCTACGCGCGCCAGGGATCCTTCTACGACGTGTACGCGGAGAAGTCCCGGGCGCTCCACGGAGTTCCCTGGGGACCGGCGGACGCCGTCTTCCACTACGCCAACCGCGGCAGGGCCGGCACGCTGTGGTTCCACGACCATGTCCTGGGCATCACCCGGCTGAACGTGTACGCGGGACTGGCGGGCTTCTATCTGCTGCGCGGTGGACCCGTGGATCTCGAGGAGGGCGTGCTGCCCGGACCCGCGCCCAGGCTCGGCGACCCACCCGGCACCCGCCACCACGAGATACCGGTGGTCGTCCAGGACCGCTCGTTCCGCACCGACGGAAGCCTGTTCTATACGCCCAGCCGGGCCCTCTTCGACCAGTTCGAGGGCCCTTACATCCCCGGCAGCGACATCGCGCCGATCTGGAATCCGGAGTACTTCGGCACCACCATGGTCACCAACGGCAGGACATGGCCGGTACTGACGGTGGAGCCGCGCCGCTACCGGTTCCGCTTCCTCAACGGCTGCAACGCGCGCACTCTGATCCTGAAGATCGTCAGGGATCCCCTCGCGCACCGACCCGCGCCGGCGGCGCTCGATCTGTGGCAGCTGGGGAGCGACGGAGGCTTTCTGCCCGCGCCCGTGCAGCGCGACGAACTGCTGCTCGCACCGGCCGAACGCGCCGATGTGGTCGTCGACTTCACCTCACTCCCCGTGGGCACCGAGCTGTATCTGATCAATGAGGGACCGGATGTGCCCTATCCCGGCGGGGTGGCCGGGAAGGACTTCACCCCGGCGGACGCGCGGACCACCGGGCAGGTCATGAAGTTCACCGTCGGCCCCCTCACCGCGCCGGACACCTCCACGGCACCCGCCCGGCTCACCCTCCCGCCGCTGGAACCGCTGGGCGCGGCCGGACTCACCCGGCGGCTCTCGCTGAACGAACTCTCCTCGGATCGTCTGCCGGGCGTCGGCCCCCGGGTGGTGCTGCTCGGCACCTTCGACGCCCGGGACAGACCTAAGCCTCTGAGATGGGACGACCCCATCACGGAGAACCCGACGCTCGGGGCGACGGAGATCTGGGAGATCCACAATTTGACGAACGACGCCCATCCGATCCATGTCCATGAGCTCCAGTTCCAGGTCGTCGACCGGCAGCCGCTCCCGGCGGGCAGCCGCCGGCCCCCGGAGGCGGGGGAGCGCGGCTTCAAGGACACGGTGATCGCCCCGCCCCACGCGATCACCCGTATCAAGCTGCGATTCGGGCGGGCGGGCCGGTTCATGTGGCACTGCCACATGCTGGAACACGAGGACAACGAAATGATGCGGCCCTTCCTCGTCGGTCCGGCCTGACCGCGAGCCGACGGCCGGGACCTTCGGCCCCCGTCCCCGGGACTGACCGGCTCCAGCAAGCCGGCAGCCGGCGCGGTGCACTGGGGGAGTGGGCAACCGCTGCCGCGGTCCGGCGGCTACGGCAGCGGCCGTACCGGTGATCGCCCCCGGAGCCCTGGAGTCCCGGAGCCCTGGAGTCCCGGAGCCCCGGAGGACCGGACACGCTTCCGGGGCGCCGGTACCGGTGCGGAGCGCGCACGGAAGGAGAGCGGACCATGCAGCACCGGACCATCGTCGAAGTCATGACGCATCCCGTCGTCACGGCACGCCCCGACTCGACCTTCAAGGAGATCGCCCAGTTGCTCAGCGACAACGACGTCACGGCGGTCCCCGTCGTCGACGGCGAGGGACGTCCCGTCGGTGTCGTGTCCGAGGCGGACCTGCTCGCCAAGGCGGCGAGCCTGCCCGACCCCGAGGGACGGCCGATGGGGCGCCGGCTCGGTCGGGACGATCTGGCACGTGCCGGGGCCGAGACCGCGGCGGCGATGATGACCGCACCCGTGGTCACCGCGCGGCCCGGCTGGAACGTCGCCGAGACCGCTCGGACCATGTACCGCAGCAAGGTGAAGCGGCTCCCCGTGGTCGACGACGGCGGCAGGCTCGTGGGCATCGTCAGCCGGAGCGATCTGCTGCGGCCCTTCCTGCGCAGCGACGGAGCCATCACCGACGAGATCTACCACGATGTGCTGCGCGAGACCCTGGGCATACCGTCGGGCAGCGTACGCGTCGAGGTGCGCGAGGGCGTGGTGACGCTGACCGGCCGGGTCGAAGGGCGGACGGTCATCCCGGTGCTCGAGCGTCTGTGCCGGTCCGTCGACGGCGTGGTCGCCGTTCATCAGTCGATCGGCTACACCTACGACGCCGAGGAGTCCGCAGACGAGGCGTCCGGGCTGCGCGGAGCTCCTGGCGGATCCGCGCCCCGCCGGTGAGGTGACGTACCGCGGGCGTGTCGGGTGCACCGGGGGTGCGGGCCGTCCGGGTGAGCTCGGGTGCGGGCCCGGCCGACCGGTGGGGTACGCCTCCGGGCGCCGACGGCCGCCGGGTCGATGTGTCGATGTACTGACCCGGGCCCTGGAACCGGGTGGCACCTCCGTCCGCCCGGTGCCATGGTCCGGCGGACTGCGGGCACGATGCCGGGCGGATCCCGGTGGTGGCCGAGGCGGTACGGCCGTCGGCGGACCGCATCGGGGCGGCAGCAGTGCGTCGGCGTCCTACTCTCCAAGTGGCCTGCTCTCCGGGTGACCCGAACGTGCCGGTGAGCAGGTACCTGTGTGGCCGGACCCGGGCGGGGGGCGCGCGGGACACGCCGGACCGGCGTCGGACGGCACGGCGCCCACACCTGACACCCTGTCAGGAGCCGATGCGGGGACTGTGGTGCGTGCGCGGCGCGATCCCGGCATGATCCTGCCCGTCGCCCGGACAGCTCCCGGACCCACGGCCGCGATGGGCCATCGGCCCGGAGGGCCAGGAGCGAGGGAACGAGGATGACCGACCCGGACGCCGTCCTCGACCGAGGCGGTCTCGACGCGCTGGTGCGGGTCCTGAAACGGCGCGGTCGTACCGTGATCGGCCCCACGCTACGGGACCGTGCCATCGTGCTGGCCGAGTTGGACTCCGCCGACGAACTGCCGTACGGCTGGGGGGTCGAGGCGGAGGCGGGGCGGTACCGGGTCCGCCGGAGGCAGGACGAGGCCGCCTTCGCGCACAGTGCGGGCCCGCAGTCCTGGAAGTCGTTCCTGCACCCCCGAAGGGTCCGCCAGTGGACCGCCGACCGTGACGCCGACGGCGGGATGACCGTGCGCGAGGAAGAGCCCGCCGGTGTCTCGTACGCGTTCCTCGGGGTGAGGCCCTGCGACCTGCGGGCCGTGCGGATCCTGGACCGGGTGACGACCGGCGGCCGGTACCGGGACCCCGCCTATGACGCACGCCGCTCGGGGGCCTTTCTGATCGCCGCCGAGTGCACCGAGCCGGGAGCCACCTGCTTCTGCGTCTCCATGGGCTCGGGACCGGCCGTGGACGCCGGATACGACCTCGCGCTCACCGAGGTGGTGGACCGTGACGGCCATCGCTTTCTCTGCCGCAGCGGCAGCGAGGAGGGCGCCGCCGTGCTCGCGGAACTGCCGCGCCGCGGCGCCGACGACGCCACGCGCACCGCGGCGGCCGGGGCCGTGAGCCGGGCCGCCGAGCGGATGGGCCGGTCCATGCCACCGGTCGACCTGCGCGCCCTGATGCGGGACACCCTGGAGGCCGACCGCTGGGACGATGTCACCTCCCGCTGCCTGAGCTGCGGCAACTGCACCATGGTCTGCCCCACCTGCTTCTGCACCACCACCGAGGACATCACCGACCTGACCGGCGACCACGCCGAGCGCTGGCGCCGCTGGGACTCCTGCTACGACCTGGACTTCACCCTGCTGCACGGCGGCCCGGTCCGTGCCACCCCCCGCAGCCGCTACCGGCAGTGGCTCACCCACAAGATCGGCACCTGGCACGACCAGTTCGGCAGTTCCGGGTGTGTCGGCTGTGGTCGCTGCATCGTCTGGTGCCCCACCGGCATCGACCTCACCGAGGAGGCTCACGCCCTGCACCGGGAGGCCACGGAGAAGGCGCAGCGGGACGCCGGGGAGAGGGGGACCGCGCGATGAGGTCGCAGCAGGGCGCGGATCCCGGGGCCGGCCTGCTCGCCGCGCTGTCGCCGGAGCACCGGGACCGGCTCCTCGGCCTAGCACGGGAGGTCACCCACCCGGGGGACACCCGGCTGTTCGAGGAGGGCGAGCCGGCCGACCGCTTCTGGATCGTCCGTACCGGCGTGGTGGCGCTCGACATCCAGATCCCCGGCCGCGGACGTGCGGTCGTCGAGACGATCGGTGCGGGCGGTCTCCTCGGCTGGTCCTGGCTGTGCCCGCCGCGTCAGTGGCATCTCGGGGCCGAGACCAGGAGCCCCGTGGTGGCCTGGGAGTTCGATGCCGAGGAGGTGCGCCGGACGTGCGCCGCGGACCCGGGGTTCGGTCTGGCGCTGGTCACCCTGGTCGCCGAGACGATCGGGCACCGGCTGCGTGCCACCCGCACCCGGCTGCTCGACCTCTACGGTCCTCTGGGGAGCGCACCGAGGCCATGACGACCGTCCCCGTCCCCCATCGCCTCGTCGGCCGTCACCGTGAGACGGCCGACACGGTGACCCTCCGTCTGGAGCCGGTGGGGGAGCCCCTGAGCCCTTTCGCACCGGGCCAGTTCGCCATGATGTACGCCTTCGGCGTCGGTGAGATCCCGGTCTCGGCCTCCCGCACGGCCCCGGACGGGCGGCTCGCGCACACGGTCCGCGCGGTCGGCGCCGTGTCCCGGGCGCTGTGCGAGCTGTCGACGGGGGCCTCGGTCGGACTGCGCGGCCCCTTCGGCACCGACTGGGGCCTGACCGCTGCCCGGGGACACGATCTGCTCGTCATCGCCGGGGGCATCGGCCTCGCCCCGCTGCGCCCCCTGATCCATGCCGTCCTCGCCGAGCCCGGCGCCTATGGGAGGCTGAACGTCCTCATCGGGGCCCGCACCCCCGACGATCTGCTCTACCGGGACGAACTCCCCTCCTGGAGAAGGCCGTTCGGCGCCGTCACGGTCGACCGGCCCACCGGCGGCTGGACCGGCCGGGTCGGAGTCGTCACCACCCTGCTGGACGAGGCCCACTGCGCCCCGGAGCGGACCACCGCCTTCGTCTGCGGCCCCGAGGTCATGATCCGGGCCACGGCCCGCGAGCTGATTCACCGCGGGGTGCGCGCCGATCGGATCCGGGTCTCCCTGGAACGCACCATGCGCTGCGGCACCGGTCACTGCGGTCACTGCCAGCTCGGCCCGCTGCTGCTCTGCCGGGACGGCCCCGTCGTCGGTCATGACCTGGCCGGTCCGCTGCTCGCCGTACGGGAGTTGTGAGATGAGCGATCCCACCCCGCCGCCGGAGCACGCCCGTCCGCGACTCGGCGTGTTCAAGTTCGCGTCGTGCGACGGCTGTCAGCTCACCCTGCTCGACTGCGAGGACGAACTGCTGGGCATCGCCGAGGAACTGGAGATCGCCCACTTCCTGGAGGCCTCCGGCGACATCGGTTCCGGTCCCTTCGATCTGTCGCTCGTCGAGGGGTCGGTCTCCACCCCCGAGCATCTGGAGCGCGTCCGGCGTATCCGTGACGCGTCCCGGCATCTCGTCACCATCGGTGCCTGCGCCACGGCCGGAGGCGTCCAGGCCCTGCGGAACCACGCCGGAACGACGGAGTATCTGGAGAAGGTCTACGCCCGCCCCGACTACATCGCGACCCTCGCCTGCTCCACCCCGATCTCCGCCCATGTGCCGGTCGATTTCGAGCTGCGCGGCTGCCCCATCGACCGCGGCCAGCTCCTCGAGGTCGTCACCGCCTTCCTCATCGGCCGCAAGCCCGGCATCCCCGACCACAGCGTCTGCTTCTCCTGCAAACAGCGTGACAATGTGTGCGTCCTGGTCGCCCATGGCACGCCCTGCCTCGGACCCGTCACCCACGCCGGGTGCGGAGCCCTGTGCCCCACCTACGGTCGCGGCTGCTACGGCTGCTTCGGACCCGCCGCCACCACCAATCTGCCCGCCCTGATCCCCGTCCTGCGCCATGACGGGATGCACGACGACGCCATCGGCAGATTTCTGCACACCTTCAATGTCACCGCCTTCGCCGCGCTGGAGGAGGAAGAGGGGCCATGACCGAGCCCGCCGCCGGATCCCGGGTGCTGCGCATCCCCGCACTCGCCCGCGTCGAGGGCGAGGCGGCCCTGTATCTGCGGGTCCACGACGGCACCGTCACCGAGGCCCGGTTGAGGATCTATGAGCCTCCTCGGTTCTTCGAGGCCTTTCTGTGCGGCCGCGCCCACACCGAGGCGCCCGATCTCACCTCGCGGGTCTGCGGGATCTGCCCGGTCGCCTACCAGCTGAGCGCCTGCCGGGCCGTCGAGGACGCCTGTGGAACCGTGGTCGACGGCCGACTCGCGGCGCTGCGGCGCCTGTTGTACTGCGGCGAGTGGATCGAGAGCCAGACCCTGCACATCTATCTGCTGCACGCCCCCGACTTCCTCGGTCATGACGGCGCGATCAGCATGGCCCGCACCCACCGGAGCCAGGTCGAGCGCGGGCTGCGGCTCAAACAAGCCGGCAACGCCATCATGGAACTGCTCGGCGGACGCGCCATCCACCCCGTCAACGTCCGCCTCGGCGGCTTCCACCGGGTGCCCGCCCCCGCCGAGCTCCGGCCCCTCGAGCAACGGCTGCGGATCGCTCTGGACGACGCGTGGGAGACCGTGCGCTGGGTCGCCGGCTTCGACTTCCCCGACGCCGAGTGCACCGCCGACCTGCTGGCGCTGGCCGAACCCGGCACCTATGCCATCGAGTCGGGCGTGCCCACCGTTCTCCCGGAGGCCGGCTCCCTGCCCCCGTACACCTTCCCGGTCCAGGACTTCTCCGGCCATGTCACCGAGGAACAGGTCCCCCACTCCACCGCCCTCCGTGCACGGCTGGACGGCCGCCGGCACCTCACCGGCTCCCTCGCCCGCTACGCCGTCAGCGGCCATCAGCTCTCCCCGACCGCCTTGCAGGCCGCACACGAGGCCGGGCTGGGCGCCCCGCCGGTCCCCGGCGCGGACGGCACGATGCGGGGCGAGGTCTGCAGAAACCCCTACCGCAGCATCGTCGTACGGGCGGTCGAGGTGCTCTACGCGGTGGAGGAGGCCCTCCGGATCATCGACGCCTATGAGCCTCCGGAACGCCCGTACACGGAGGTGTCGCCCCGGGCGGCCGTGGGGCACGGGGCCACCGAGGCGCCACGGGGCCTGCTCTACCACCGCTATGCGTTCGACGACGAGGGGCGCATCACCGAGGCCTGCCTCGTCCCGCCGACCGCGCAGAACCAGGGGGCGATCGAGGAGGACCTGCGCCGCCTGACCCAGGCCGCCCTGGACCGGGGGCGGCCATCCGACGCCGACCTCATCCACCTGTGCGAGCGCGCGATCCGCAACCACGACCCGTGCATCTCCTGCGCGGCCCACTTCCTGGACCTGACCATCGAGAACCACCCGTGGGCGAGCCGGCCGTAGCCGGTCCTCCCACCGAGCGCCTCCCGGAAGGCCCGTGCTCAGCGGCCCGGGACAGGCCGCCGAGCCGCTGCGGAGTCACTCTTTCGGGCCCGCGGGGTCGGTGGCCCCGGCCCGCGCGGCGGCTGCCGCCTCCAGCAGGGACCAGCCGTCGATCTCCACCGCCCGACTCCCCTCCGGCTGCCACCCGCGGGTCGACGCCGCGTCGAGCAGGGCGCGGACGGCGCCGGGTTCATGCAGGTTCAGGGAGGCACCCCGGCTGTACCCCACGTCTCCGGAGCCCAGGGGAGCCCCGCCCGGGACGTACCGGCCCGGGCCCTCGGTGAAGGCGATGCGCAGAGGTCCGACAGCGCCGGCCGGCTGCGGGTACAGGGTGAGGGTCTCGCAGCATGACTGGCCGCCGTTCGCCACGCTGTGGCTGTGACGGAGCGTCCACAGGTACACGCGCCCGTCGGCAGTGAGCCGACGGGGCTTCTTCGGATGGCGGGGCACGGAGCCGAGGGTACGCGGCATGCTCCACAAGTCCCTGGCGATTGTTCCGTCTCACGAGACGTGGCAGCTTCCAAGCTCAGCCCACGAGCCGCACGTTGTCGTGGTCAGTCGGATCAACTAAGGTCACCCGACGTGAACACCGGACCGGCACTACGCCACACACGGATTGGCCACCCGGTGGTGGGCTGATCGCGCAGCGGGTGCGGAGAAGGCACCCCCTCAGTTCGGCACGCGGACCTCCCGCTGCTCGTGCACCGCGAGTCCGCTTTTCGTGCCGAACAATACTGAGGTCAGCCGAATGACAGTCACGTTCAACCACACCATCATCGCTTCCAAGGACCGCCATGAGTCGGCCCGCTTCTTCCGAGAGCTGTTGGAAGTGCCGGAAGCGCCTTCCTGGGGGCCGTTCACCAACATTCAGCTCCCCGACGGTGTGCTGCTGCAGTTCGCCGAGCCGCCGGTGGAGATCCAGATGCAGCACTACGCGTTCCTGATCGACGACGAGCTGTTCGACCGGGCGTACCGGCGGCTCTGCGACCAGGGCATCGAGCACTGGGCCGACCCCCAGATGCGACGCCCGGGTGAGACCAACAACGAGCACGGCGGTCGAGGCGTGTACTTCAAGGACCCCGCCGGCCATGCGATCGAGTTGATCACCCGCCCGTACCTGTAGGGGGCGGAGCCTGGTCGGGCACCCGAGACGCGGCGCCCGACCAGGCGTTCGGAGTCACAAGCGACGGACACGTGGTTCGTCGAGCCGGCCCTGGCCTTCAGGCCCCCCGATGGCCGGCCAGTTTCCGAAGCTCGATCGACGGTTACCGAAAGTCAGATTCGGCGCGGTACGGCTCCGTCCTGCCAGCGGTAGAGGTCGCGCAGCAGGGAAATCTCGGCGCCGTGATGGATCAGCTCCCTGTTGACGTGCAGGACCCTGTTCTCCATGGGATACCGCTCGGGACCCACCGTGGGCGGATTGTCCAGGTCAGCGTCCGAGAGCTTGCGGACCCCCGCGTTCCATCTCCCATACATCTCATCGAGCTGTTTCAGCGCCTCGTCAGCGGTCCCCGCGTAGGCGAATGTCTGGGAGTCGCCGTCCTGGCCGCCGAAGTACCATCCGACCCGATAGCCCAGGCACGAGACGATGATGTGCGCCAGCCGCCAGGCGATCGTGGTCACCGGTGCCGGCACCGGGGCAGGGGACGCGGAGTCCATCGTCCATTCCCCCGAGCCTTCCAGCGTCGGTGCTGCCGACGTGCCACGTGGGCGGATGCTCCAGCAGCCGCGCACCGGCTCCCAGAAGTACTCCTCGTCGGTAAGACCGTCCAGCCGTGGCCGCAGGTTCTTGCGCCAGTACCAGTCCAACTGCTCCGCGAGCCGCTCGCTTCTTGTCATTGCCGCACAGTACAGACCCGTCGAGCAGAGTGATCCCCACCGTCTGCGGTCATCCTCCACTGTCACAGAACCCGCAGGCAGTCATCCCTGACTGGCACAGAAGCCAATCGATCGGCCTTCGCCGGCAATCGATCAACACCCACTGACACAGGTCAACGGACCCAGAGCAGAGGGTTGCCATGCCGAGGATGCCGATATATCGTTGAGGTATCGCGACAGATCAACGATGGAATGGAGTGATCCAGATGCGGTCCCATGGAGAGGACTACGGACAGGACTACGGATTCGAGCGACGGCATGGCCGGCACGGTGACGCCGGTCGGCATGTCCGGGGTGGCTTCGAGAGTCGGCGTGCGGCCTTCGGGCCCTTCGGGCCGGGCGGCGGGCCGGGTGGGCCGGGCTTCTTCGGTCCGGGTGGCCCGTGGGGCGGGCGTGGCCGGGGCGGACCGAGGGGAAGGGCGCGGCGCGGCGACGTACGCGCGTCGATCCTGGCTCTCCTCAAGGACCGGCCGATGCACGGCTACGAGATGATCCAGGAGATCGCCGAGCGCAGCGGCGGGGCCTGGAAGCCCAGCCCGGGCTCGGTGTACCCGACCCTCCAGCTGCTGGAGGACGAGGGGCTGATCGTCAGTGAGAGCGAGGGAGGCAAGAAGCTCTTCGCGCTCACCGAGGCGGGCCGCACCGCGGCCGACGAAGGTCCCGACGCGCCCTGGGAGGCGGCCTCGCAGGGCGTCGACTGGGAAGCCCTGCATGAGATCCGGCAGGCCGGTTTCGGTCTGATGGAGGCGTTCGGGCAGGTCTGGAAGACCGGTGACAAGGACCAGCGTGACAAGGCCCTGGCGGTCATCAACGAGGCCCGCAAGAAGCTGTATCTGATCCTCGCCGACGAGGACTGACGGCGGTGTGGCGGTATCCGCCGCCGGACGGCGCCCCGCGGAATCGCCGCGGGGCGCCGACGTGTCCGTGCGCCCCCACCGCCTGGGCGAGGCCGGGTGCCGAATAAAGGGCGTCGGGACAGGTGATCTCCGGGAAAAATCGGCGTGACCTCATCCCTGAGGAGGAGAACCTCTTGAAGATGCCCACCCTGTGACGGATGTGAAGATGCCCCCCGCCGGGGATGACCATGGCGTCCGGGACTGATGAGGTGGAGGGCGTGTCACCCCGTCAGTCACCGCAGCCGGCCGCCGAGCGCGGCACGCACCGCACGGACCCCGACGCCAGGCTCACCGCCGAGCTGGCCGCGGTGGTCTCGGGTGCGCGCAGAAGGGCGATGCGGGACGGGGACCGCCAGATCGACACGGCCCATCTGCTGCACTCCCTGCTGGAGTCCGACCCCGAGGTCCGCGCCCTCTTCGAGGGCCCCCAGGTCGCACGGCTGCTCGGCTATCTCGTCCAGCGCGCCATCGGCTACGGCCTGCGCTGGCAGGGCACCGTCGAGGACTCCGGTGCCGTACCCGTGCTGAACGAGCCCGAGGGCTGGTCGCCCGCGGCGGCGAGCGCTCTGGACGCGGCGTGCGGGCGTGCGCTGCGGCGCGGCGAGCCCCGTGCCCGCGGTCTCGACCTGCTCACCGCGATCGTCGAGGACCCCGAGTCGCGGGCCGTCGAGGTTCTGGGCCGGGCGGGTGTCGACGCGGGGGCGCTGGGAGCGCGGATCGAGACGGGGGCTACGGCGCGGGAGTACGCCGACGGGTGCGCGGGTGGGGGGACACCGGCCGCGGAGCCGGCCACCGGATCTGCCTGATTCCGGCGGTACGTCGACAGCCGGCCTACGGGCGTCCGGGATCCGGATTCTGCCGTGGGTGGCCGGGTCCAGCTGCTGAGACAGGTGCATTCAGGGGTGACGCTCATGTTGCCGCCTGTCATCATGTGCCGGTGCATATGTCTCAGGGCAGTCAGGGTGAGCGGGGCAGAGGCGTCGGCCTCGGGCTCGCCCTTGTGTCGGCGGTCGCCTTCGGTGGATCGGGGGTCGCGGCCAAACCGCTGATCCAGGCGGGTCTTGACCCCCTCCATGTGGTGTGGCTGCGGGCCACCGGCGCCGCACTGGTGATGCTTCCGCTCGCCGTGCGGCACCGCGGGCTGGTGCGCAGCCGACCGGCACTGCTCGCCGGGTTCGGACTGCTCGGGGTGGCCGGCGTCCAGGCCTGCTACTTCGCCGCGCTCTCCCGCATACCCGTCGGCGTCGCCCTGCTGATCGAATACCTCGCGCCCGCACTGGTGCTCGGCTGGGTGCGGTTTGTACAGCGGCGCCCCGTGACGCGCGCCGCGGCGGTCGGGGTGGTGCTCGCGGTCGGCGGACTCGCCTGTGTGGTGGAGGTCTGGTCGGGGCTGAGCTTCGACGTCCTGGGGCTGCTGCTCGCGCTCGGCGCCGCCTGCTGCCAGGTGGGCTACTTCGTCCTGGCCGACCAGGGCAGCGAGGCGGGCGACCGGGCCCCTGACCCGCTCGGTGTCATCGCCTACGGCCTGCTCGTCGGGGCCGCGCTGCTGACCGTGGTGGCCCGCCCCTGGACCCTGGACTGGTCCGTCCTCGGGGGCAGCGCGGCGATGAACGGCACCTCCGTGCCGGCCGTCGCCCTGCTGGCCTGGGTGGTGCTGATCGCCACGGTGCTCGCCTATGTCACCGGGGTGCTGTCGGTGCGCCGGCTCTCGCCGCAGGTGGCGGGCGTGGTGGCCTGTCTCGAAGCGGTCATCGCGACCGTCCTTGCCTGGGTGCTGCTCGGCGAGCACCTCTCGATGCCGCAGCTCATCGGTGGCGCGGTCGTCCTGCTGGGCGCGTTCACGGCCCAGTCCTCGGCGCCGGCGAAGACCTCCGCGGAGCCGGTGGCGGCGGGCGACGGCACCGGCAGGGAGTTGTCCTCCCGCAGCGCGTCGGCCTAGAGTTCCGATCATGCATACGCACGCGCTCGTCCTTCCGCCCCCGGCCGCCTGAGGCGGGCCCTCCGGAAACACCCGGCTGTCCGCCGGGTGGACGGTGCTGCCCGCAGACGCAGTCCCTGGATCCCGTCGCCATGGGGTCTTCCCGAACATCTGTGCATCTGCGGAGTCAACTCGTGTCGAATGCTGCCCCCTTGGGCCTGCCCGTCGGGCGGGGCCTTGTCTATCTGATCGTCGCCGGTGTCGCCTGGGGCACTGCGGGAGCCGCCGCCTCCCTGGTCTACCGGACCAGCGACATGGGCCCGGTCGCCCTCTCCTTCTGGCGCTGCGCCACCGGACTCGTCCTGCTGGTCGCCGTCCGTCTGCTGCGCCCGCGTGCCAGGGCCGCGGTGTCCCTGCCGCTCCGGCCGAGGGCGCTGCGGGCCGGTGCCACCGGTGCTGCGCTCGCCGTCTTCCAGACCGCCTACTTCGCGGCCGTCTCCGCCACCGGACTTGCGGTGGCCACCGTGGTCACCCTCGGTGCCGGTCCCGTGCTCATCGCGCTGGGCGCCCGCCTCACCCTGGGGGAGCGGCTCGGCCGCGGCGGGGTGTGCGCCGTCGTCGGGGCGCTCGCCGGGCTCGCGGTGCTCGTCCTGGGCAGCGGCGGTGCGACCGTGCGTCCCTGGGGTGTGCTGCTCGCGGTGCTGTCGGCGTCCGGCTACTCGGCCATGACGCTGCTCACCCGGTGGTGGGGTCGGGACGGCGGCGTCGACATGTCCGGTACGACCGTGTCGGCCTTCGCGGTCACCAGCCTGTGCCTGCTGCCCTTCGCCCTGGCCGAGGGGCTGGTGCCGCACTCCGCGGAGCCGGTCAGGCTCGCCTGGCTGCTGGTGTATGTCGCGGCGGTTCCCACGGCCCTGGCCTATGCCCTCTACTTCGCGGGCGCGGCCGTCGTACGGTCCGCCACCGTCTCCGTGATCATGCTCCTCGAACCGGTCAGCGCGGCGGTGCTCGCGGTGGCCCTGCTCGGTGAGCGGCTCACGGCGGCGACCCTCCTCGGTACCGCGCTGATGCTCGGCTCGGTCGCGGGGCTCGCCCTGGCGGAGGCGCGCGGGGCGCGGCTGCCGGGGGAGGAACCCCTGCCCGCCTGACCGTGTGACGCGGGACCCGCCGAAGGGCCCCGCCGCCGGGCCCCGCGTCACACTCCGGCGCCTTCGGCGTCACCGGGTCGTCAGGTAGTCCGGTAGTGGGGTGGCGGGGGGCAGTCGGGGGTCGGTCAGGGGGGTGCCGTGAGCGGTGCGGACCGGGATCACTCCGGCCCAGTGGGGGAGGGAGAGGTCCTCGGGCTCGTCGTTCACCCCGCCGGCGCGCATCTTGGCGGAGACCTCCTCCAGATCGAGGCGGATCACGGAGGTGGCGGCCAGCTCCTTGGCGTTGGCGGGCCGGCAGTCACGGGAGCGGCCCGGCACCACCTGGTCCACCAGGGCGTCGAGCGCCGTCCGTCGTTCCTCGGGGTCGGTGACCTGCCGGGCGATGCCGTGCACCACCACGGAACGGTAGTTCATCGAATGGTGGAAGGCCGACCGGGCCAGCACCAGACCGTCCACATGGGTCACCGTCAGACAGACCGCGAGCCCCGGGTCCGCCCTGCCGGTCATCAGCAGCGGACGCGAGCCCGTGGAGCCGTGTACGTAGAGCCGCTCGCCGACCCGTGCGTACAGCGTGGGCAGCACGACCGGCGCACCGTCGCGGACGAAGCCGAGATGGCAGACGGAACCCTCGTCGAGTATCGCGTGGACCACCTCCCTGTCGTACGAGGCCTGCGTGGCGGAGCGCGTGGGAGTGGTGCGGTCGGTGGGGGTGTAGGAGGTGGTGGCCGGTGACCCCGGCGGGCTGCCCTGCATCTGCGCTCCTGATTGCACTAGTGCATAATGTGATTTGTGCTAGGAGAATATCGGATCGAAGGGCGTGGCGCAGCGGAGATCGCGGCGAGCGTCGAGCGCGCGGTGGGCGACGGACGGCTGGAGCCGGGCCGACTGCTCCCTCCCATGCGGGTGTTGGCCGCCGAGTTGGGGGTGAACCCCAATACGGTCGCCGCCGCGTACCGCGTGCTGCGTGACCGCGGGGTGATCGAGACCGCCGGGCGCCGGGGCAGCCGGGTGCGGTCCGCGCCGGCCACGACGGAGCGGGACAGCATCCGGGTGGAGGTCCCGGAAGGGGTGCGGGACGTGTCGAGCGGCAACCCGGACCGGGCGCTGCTGCCCCCGCTCGCACCGGCGCTCGCGGCGGCCGCCGCGCAGGGGAACGGTGAGCCGGTGCTGTACGGGGCGATTCCCGTGGACCCCGAACTGGAGCGCCGCGCGCGGGCCGCCCTGGACGCCGACGGGGTGCCCGACGGTCCGCTCGCGGTGGCCTCAGGGTCCCTCGACGCGATCGAACGCGTGCTCACCGCCCGTCTCAAACCCGGGGACACCGTCGCGGTCGAGGACCCCGGCTGGAGCCGCACCCTCGACCTCGTCCCGGCGCTCGGGCTGCGCACGGCTCCGGTCGGCGTCGACGACGAGGGGCCGCTCACCGAAGACCTGCGCACCGCTCTGGAGGCGGGCGCGCGCGCCCTGATCGTCACGGACCGGGCGCAGAACCCGACCGGCGCAGCGGTGAGCGCCCCGCGCGCGCGTGCCCTGCGGTCCGTGCTGAAGGCGTACCCGGAGACCCTGCTGATCGAGGACGACCACGGCCACGGGATCGTCGACCTTCCCCTCCACCCCCTCGCCGGGATCACCCGGCACTGGGCCTTCGTGCGCTCGGTCGCCAAGGCGTACGGGCCCGATCTGCGGATCGCCGTGCTCACCGGGGATCCCGTCACCCTCGACCGGTTCCGCGGACGCCAGCGGCTGGGACCCGGCTGGACCAGCCTGCTGCTCCAGCGGACCGTGGCGCGGTTGTGGGCGGACGGCGCGGTGGACACCCGGGCGGTGGCGGCGGCGTACGGGGAACGCCGTGCCGCGCTGATCGACGCCCTTGCGCGCCGCGGGGTCCCGGCCCAGGGGCGCAGCGGGATGAACGTATGGGTCCCGGTGCCGGACGAGACGGGCGCGGTGGCGCGCCTGCTGCACGCCGGGTGGGCGGTGGCGCCGGGCGCCCGCTTCCGGTTGAGTGCGCAGCCCGGCATCAGGATCACCGTCTCGGCGCTGACCGCGGAGGACACCGAAGCCCTGGCCGCCGCCGTCGCAGCCGCTCTGCGCCCGGGCCCGGCCCGCAGTTACGTCTAGTGCTGTGACCCATCAGGTGGTGTCGGGCGCGGCCTGCTCCCCGGATCCGGCCCCCGGTCCGGTCGCCCGGGCCCCGGAAGCGGGCTTCGGCCTGGACTGTGTCAGCGCCGCGCCCGCCAGTACGATCACCGCGCCGACCGGGGTCGACCAGCTCAGCGACTCGTCGAGGATCGCCACGCCCGCCGCGGTGGCGATGACCGGGATGAAGTAGGTGACCATCTGCGCCGTGGTCGGGCCGACCTCCGCGACCAGGCCGTACTGGACCAGCACCGCGAACCCGGTGCCCAGTGCGCCCAGGGCCACGACCGCCAGCAGCGGGACCAGCGGGAAGCGGCTCGGCATGCTGGTGAACAGCGGCGTGATCAGAGCCAGTTGGACGGTCGCCAGCAGCAGCTGCGCGCCGGTCAGCGACAGATGGGAGTGGCTGGAGCCGGCCAGGGTGCGGCGGACATAGATCCAGCCGACCGGATAGCTGAGCGAGGCGAGCAGTGCCATCGCGGTGCCCGTCAGATCCAGTCCGTCGAAGCCCTGCCAGGCTCCGAGCACCGTCAGCACCCCCAGGAAGCCGATGCCGAGCCCCGCGAACCGGCGGCGCGTCGGCCGGTCCTCGGAGAGCGCGACCAGCGACAGCACCATGCCCCACAGGGGCGAGGTGGCGTTGCAGATGCCCGCGAGCGTGGACGGGATGGTCAGCTCCGAGTAGGCGAAGAGCGAGAACGGCAGCGCGTTGAGCAGAAAGGCCGCGACCGCGAGGTGGCCCCAGGTGCGGGCCCCGCGCGGCAGCCGCTCGCGCTTGACCGCCATGGCGGCCGCGAGTACCGCCGTACCGAACACCAGCCGGCCGAGCGTGACCTGGAACGGGGCGTACGCGTCGGTGCCGACCTTGATGAACAGAAAGCTGAAACCCCAGATCAGCGAGAGGGCGCCGAAGCGGATCCGCCAGTCGAGGGCGGCCGGACGGCGCGGTGTGCCGGGGGTGTCAGCGTCGGTGGTGCTGGTGCTGGTGCTGTCGGTGGTGCCTTGTCGGCCGGTGACGGTGGTCATGGGGTAAACGATGACGTACCACAATCTCGTAGCACAATCGAGAATTCAACCGGGGTATCTCGTAGTATCGCTTACATGTTGAATCTGGAGCGCCTGCGCACCCTGGACGCCCTCGCCCGGCACGGCTCGGTCAGCGGCGCGGCCGAGGGGCTGCACGTCACGACCTCGGCGGTCTCCCAGCAGATGGCGAAGCTGGAACGGGAGGTGGGCCAGCAGCTCCTGGCCCGGAACGGACGAGGGGTGCGGCTCACCGACGCGGGCCGGCTGCTCGCCGATCACGCGGCACGCATCCTGTCCCAGGTCGAGCTCGCCCAGGCCGATCTGGAGGCGCAGCGCGGGCAGGTGGCCGGCGAGCTTCGTCTGTCGGCCTTCCCGACGGCCGCGCGCGGACTGTTCCCGACCGCGCTGGCCGCGCTGCGGACCGAACATCCCGCGTTGCGGCTGCGCTCGTGCGAGCTGGAGCCCGAGGCCGGGGTCGCCGGGGTGGTGCGGGGGGACCTCGATCTCGCGGTCGTCCTCGACTGGTACAACAAGCCGATGCCGTTGCCCGAGGGACTGGTGAAGGCGGCGGTGCTCGACGATCCGGCGGATGTGGCGATGCCCGTCGGGCACCGGCTCGCGGACCGTGCGGAGGTGGACCTCGGGGAGTTCACCGACGACGAGTGGATCACCTGGGGCGAGGGCGAGTTCTGTCATGAGTGGCTGATGTTCACCCTGCGCTCCCTGGGCGTCGAACCGTGCGTCGGCCATCGTGCCGGAGAGACCCACACCCAGCTCGCGCTGGTCGCCGCCGGGCTCGGGGTGTGCATCGCGCCGCTGCTCGGGCGCGACCCGGTGCCGGACGGTGTGGTGACCGTGCCCCTGCGGCAGGGGGTGCGACGGCATGTCTTCGTGGTGTGGCGGGCCGACGCCGACCGCCGCCCGTCGATCAGGGCGGCGGTCAAGGCGCTGCAGACGGCGGGGCGGACCGTGAGGCCCTAGGGCGTGTTTCGAAAGTGGCGTCGTTCGCCCGGAGGGCGGGCCCTGCGGCGTCTGGTGCGTGCGATCGCAAGGCGGAGGGTCGTCCTCGTGCTGGGTGTACGTGGGCGATCCCGACAACGCAGCGAGCGTGCGTGCCTGGGGGCACCCCCAGCGGTAGCTGGGGGAGCGTCGCGGAGCAGACGGCACTTTCGAAACACGCCCTAGGTCCACCTAGGACGTGCCCAGTTTGCGGAAGTCCCAGGAGACGACCTTCGTGGGGGTCAGCCGCAGCCAGGCGTGCCGGCCGTCGTGCGTCAGCTCCTCCAGGCCGGAGTACTTGCGTGCGAACAGGGTCTCGGGGACGTCCAGTTCGGCGCACAGGTCCCCGGTGCGGGGGATCTCACCCACGAACTCCACGGTGCCCGACAGTTCGGCCCCGCGCAGTTCCTCGTACTCCTCCCCGGCGTCGACGATGACCGCGACCCGTGGTTCACGGCGCAGCTCGGCCCAGCGCTTGCTGCGCACCACCGAGTACAGCCACAGCGAGACCCCGTCCCAGACGAACCACAGGGCGCTCACATGCGGGGCGCCCTCGGCCGACACGGTGGCCACCCGGCAGGTGCGCCGGGCGGTCAGGAAGTCGTCCAGCTCCCCGGTCGTCATCATGATCTTCCGGCCACGGCGCTGAGTGCCGGTCATGCGGTCCCCCTCATCTCTCTTGTCCACACCCCCCTCGTGCCCGGCTTCGGCCGTAACGGCCGAGACCGTGCGGCGAGACGCCGGGCTGCCCCGTCCGGCGCGCCGGACGGCGCGGTCCGGACGCGGCGCCGGGTCAGGTGAGCTTGATCGAGTCCCCGTCGACGGAGATCTTCGCGGCGGCCAGCGGCTGGGTCGCCGGGCCCTTCTGCACGCTGCCGTCGGTCGCGGAGAACTGGCTATCGTGGCACGGGCAGGTGATGAGGCCGTTCGCAACGTCCTTCACCGCACAGCCCTGGTGGGTGCACTTGGACGAGAACGCCTTGAAATGACCGGCGGTCGGCTGGGTCACCACCACGCCCTGGTCGGCGAAGACCTTGCCGCCGCCCTGCGGGATCTCGGAGGTCTTGGCCAGGACCGTGCCGTCGGAGCCGGCGGCGGCGTTCTCGCCCGCTCCGGCGCTCGCCGGGGCGCTGCTGTCCTCCTGCGGGGCGGACGAGTTCGACGACGAGCTGTTGGAGTCCGAGCCCGCACACGCGGTCAGCGCGACGGCGAGCCCCGTCGCGCCCACCGCCGCCACGACGGTGCGACGGGCCGGCGCGGGGACGGGCTGAAGCGGTTCGCTGGTCATGCTGACGTTCCCTTCCACGGTTCTTTCGTAGGTCTGGCTGCCTCGTTGGTCTGTACGGAGGTACGGCCCGGGGCCGATGGCCGTTCAGACGGCCTCGACATCCTGACCGGTTCGGGATGAGCTGCCCGGAAGGCGCGCACGGACCGCCCCCAATGGGCCCCGAACGCCCCAGCAGCCTGGGGCGATGCTCCGGGGCAGCCCCCGGTGACGCACACTGGAAGGTCTCCGTGCCGAGGGGGAACGCGGCGGTGCCGCACGCCTGGCGGGCGACGACGGCCTGTTGACAGAGGCGGCGGTTCGAGCTGTGTGCCGGTCAGCTGTCGCTGTTCACCGCGGTGGTGCGCAGATCGAGGGTCCAGTTCTGGCCGACGAGATCGTGGCCGAAGCTGTGGTGGCGTTCCTCGTCGGCGAGGGTGAAGCCGAAGCTCTGGTAGATCTTGCGCGCTGCCGTCAGGACGTCGTTGGTCCACAGCGTCACCTGTTCGTAGCCCACCTCGCGGGCGAAGGTCAGGCACTCCTCGACCAGGCGGGTCCCGAGGCGCAGGCCCCTTCCTTCCGGAGTGACGAGCAGGATCCGCAGCTTGGCCACCTTCGGCTGGTCGCCCGCGACGAGGAAGACGCAGCCCACGCGCCGGCCGTCGACTTCGGCGATCCAAGCCGCCTCGCGTGCCGGGTCGTGCCCGGTGCCGTAGTCGGCGACGATCCTGGCGACCAGGGCCTCGAAGTCGGTGTTCCAGCCGAACTGCCGGTCGTATGCCTCGCCGTGGGCCATCACCACCCATCCCAGGTCGCCGGGACGGTCGGCGCGACGTACGACGATGTGCTTCTGATCCTGCTGCGGCATGAGCTGCTCTCCTGGTCCCGCGATCGTTCCGCCCACATCACTGAAACAGGTGTTTCAGTTAGGCTAACCGTATGCCCCAGGAAGCGCCGACCCCCTCCGCCCGGCAGACCGAACTGCTGGAGGCCGCCTACCGGTACGCCCTCGCCCACGGCCTGGCCGACCTGTCACTGCGCCCGCTGGCCGAGGCGATCGGCTCCAGCCCGCGGGTCCTGCTCTACCTCTTCGGAAGCAAGGACGGCCTGCTGCAGGCACTGCTGGAGCGCGCCCGCAGCGAGGAACTGGCACTCCTGGACCGGGCCGGGCGCCCCGGTCGCCCCACCGGGCTGGCCCCGGCCGTCGAGCACGTCTGGACGTGGCTCGCCGCGAAAGAACACCGGCCGCTGCTGCGTCTGTGGGCCGAGGCGTACACGCGCTCCCTCGTCCAGTCCGACGGGGCCTGGGCCGGGTTCGCCCGAGCGACGGTGGAGGACTGGCTCGGTGTCCTGGCCGACTGCCAGCCACCGTCCGAGCGTGACAGCAGGGACGGCGCCGCCCGCCGCACCCTGGCCCTGGCCGTGCTACGAGGCGCACTGCTCGACCTCCTCGCCACGAACGACGAGCGGCGGCTCACCGAAGCCGTCGAGCACCAACTCGCCCTGCTGCAGGACTGAACAGGTTCGCCGGCCTGTCGCGGCGGAGGTTTCCGTGCCCCTGCTGGATCACCCCGGCAGGCCGCTCGATCGCGATCATCGCGGCGTCGTCATCCAGTCGGCCTCCCGCGTGGGCAAGCAGATCGGTGCGCAGCCGCTCCAGGAAGTCCTCCGGACGTTCCCCCTTCCACGCCGCGCGTTCGAGGAGCGGGTAGAACTCGCCCCGGGTGTTGCGGGCTTCGATCACACCGTCGGTGTACAGCAGGAGGAGGTCACCGGCCCCGAAGTCGAACGTGTCCACGTCATAACAGGGCGTGCCGATGTCCAGGCCCAGCGGGGGGCCCGGCAGACGGGGAGACAGCGCCGCGGCGGTGTGCCCAGGTCGCAGCAACAGCGGCGGTGGATGACCGCAATAGGCGATACGGGCGGCGGCGGGGTGGTCGGGGATCTCGAGGAGCACCGCAGTGATGAAGCACTCGTGCGCATGATGATCGGGGGCGGCAAGCTCCGCCTGCCTCCCACACACGCTGGTGTCCAAGTGGGCGGTCAGTTGTGCCAAGGTCATCGGCAGATGCGCGACCGCACGGAAGGCGCCCATCAGCAGCGCCGCATCGCCCACTGCCGCCAGGCCCTTGCCGCGGACGTCTCCCACGATCAGGCGCGTGCCGCGCTTGATCCGGGCCGCCGCGTACAGGTCGCCACCGATATGCATCTCGTTCTCCGCCGACAGGTACACCGCGGCCAGGTGCAGCGGCCCGATCCGCGGCGGCAACGGCTGCAACACCAGTTCCTGGGCGGTCTCACAGACCTGGCTCACGCGCCTGAGCTCCCGTGCACTGCGCTCCCGCCCGGCGGACATCACCGCGGCGAACCCCGAGACTCCGATCAACGCCAGCAACTGCGCCACGCGGTCGGCGGAGGACAGATCCCGTTGCAGCATCGCGATGGCCACCTGGCACATCAACGCCAGCACCCCGGTGAGCACGATCAGCCTCGGCCCCAGCCGGACCGCGGCCAGGGCCGGCGCAATGACCAGCAGTGGCCCGACGTGCGGATGCCCTGGAGTAGCCAGATGGACCGCGACAGTCACGACGATCAATGTGAGAGGGACCGCCAGCAGGCCGCGCGCCTCGCACCACGATCGGCAGCGCCGTGCGGAAAGCCTCCTGGAAGTCACCCTTTTGTACTACCACCGTCCACACCCCATCGCAGCTCAGCGGGAGTGTCGAAGCGACGGCGATGACGCGCGTTGCCTCGGTCAGGGCGGGTTGACGTGGTTTCAGGTGCACTGGTCCACCGCTGCCTGGTCGCTGTGCAGTGGCAGGCGTGGCGGGCATGGTGGACGAGCATTCCGGGTTCGACCTCGCGGGGCGAGGGCATACTGGAGGAAGGCGAGGAGCAGGTCGGCGTCCGTGTGAGCGGAAGTCTCCCAGGACACGACCCGGTGGGATGTGCACAAGGCCGCCGGGCTGCGGGAGTTCGCCGCGTTCCGGGACCGGCCGACCATTTACCATCTGCCGCTCTATGCGCTCGACCTCAACCCCGTGGGCGGGATCCGGGCAGTGGCATGCCTGTGCCTCGGTCCAACTGGGGGCTGGAGAGGGTGTTGTGACCTTGGCGCGGCGGCTCGGACACTCCTCGCCCGCGATCACCCTCGGTTACTATGCTCACTTCACGCCGGAGGCCGGCAGCAAGCGGTGGTCGGTCATGGATTGCAAGGTTGAAGAGATGGGTGGCCTGGGAAATTGCTGAAAGAGGTCACCGCGACCCGCTACATCACCCCCCTGCGTGAGGGCGGTTCGCTGCCGGGGCTCGTCGAGGCCGACGATCTCGGGACGTATGTCATGAAGTTCACCGGCGCCGGGCAGGGCCGCAAGACGCTCGTCGCCGAGGTGGTCTGCGGTGAGCTCGCCCGGCGGCTCGGTCTGCGGGTGCCGGGCCTGGTGACGATCGGCCTCGACCCGGTGCTGGGCCTCGGCGAGCCCGACCCGGAGGTGCAGGAACTGCTGAAGTCGAGCGGCGGACGCAACCTCGGCATGGGCTTCCTCGACCGTGCGATCGGCTTCGACCCGCTCGCCTTCGCGGTCGGCCCCGAGGAGGCCGGACGCGTCGTCTGGTTCGACGCGCTGGTGAACAACGTCGACCGCTCCTGGCGCAACCCCAATCTGCTGATGTGGCACGGCGAGCTGTGGCTCATCGACCACGGCGCCACCATGATCTGGCACCACAACTGGCCCGGCGTGGAGGCCTCGGCCGCCCGGCCCTACGACGCCTCCGACCATGCCCTGGCCCCCTTCGCCCCGGATGTGGCGGGCGCTGCCGCCGCGCTGGCGCCGCTGGTCACCGAGGACCTGCTGGCCGAGGTGACTGCCGGGATCCCGGACGAATGGCTGGCCGGCGAACCCGGTTTTGACTCACCGGACGCACTGCGCCGGGCGTATGCGCGGCCGCTGCTGGCCCGCGCCGCCGACATCCATGAACGCATCCGGGGCATCGCGGCCCACCAGGAGGACCGGTGAACGGGCGGGACGTCTTCGAGTACGCGCTGCTGCGAGTCGTACCCAGAGTCGAACGCGGCGAGTGCATCAACGCCGGCGTGTTGGTGTACTGCCGCGCCAAGTCCTTCGTCACCGCCCTCACCCATCTGGACGAGGGGCGACTGCTGGCGCTGGACCCGGAGGCGGACGTGGCCGGGGTGCGGGCCGCGCTCGGTGCCGTCGAGGGCGTGTGCGCGGGCGGCGCGGCGGCCGGGCAGGCCTCGGGCGACGACGCCGGGCGGCGCTTCCGCTGGCTGATCGCACCCCGCTCGACGGTGGTACAGCCCGGACCGGTGCACACCGGGCTGACCGCGGACCCGGCGGCCGAGGCGGAGCGGTTGCTCGACCTCCTGGTGAGATAGGGGACCACCTGCACCGGGTGGGCCGTTGACACCGGGTGCCAGGACTTCTAGCGTCACAACCGCAAGAAGGTACTAAGCGGTCGCTCACTGGTGGCGTACCGTGGGAGCCGCAGACCTCCAGGGCCTCTCCCGGGAGTTCCAGGAGTCCCGGGCGGTGCAGGGGTTCCGGCGGTCCGGTCGGTCTGTGTGTTCCAGGTGTTCCAGGCTTTTCACAGGCGAGGAGAACCAGCAATGTCCACCACTGAGCAGCGGGTCGCCGTCGTCACCGGCGGTGCGCGCGGCATCGGCGCCGCGACCGCCGTACGACTGGCCGCCGAGGGCCGTGCCGTCGCGGTGATCGACCTCGACGAGGCCGCCTGCAAGGACACCGTCGGGAAGATCACTGAGGCCGGTGGCAGGGCCATCGCCGTCGGCTGCGACGTCTCGGACGAGGCACAGGTCGAGGCAGCCGTCGCCCGGGTCGCCGAGGAGCTGGGCGCCCCGACGATCCTCGTCAACAACGCGGGTGTGCTCCGTGACAACCTGCTGTTCAAGATGAGCGTCTCGGACTGGGACACCGTCATGAACGTGCATCTGCGCGGCGCCTTCCTGATGTCCCGCGCGGTGCAGAACCACATGGTGGACGCGGGCTTCGGCAGGATCGTCAACCTCTCGTCGTCCTCCGCGCTCGGCAACCGCGGCCAGGTGAACTACTCCGCGGCCAAGGCCGGCCTCCAGGGCTTCACCAAGACCCTGGCCAAGGAGCTCGGCAAGTTCGGCGTCACCGCCAACGCCGTCGCCCCGGGCTTCATCGCCACCGAGATGACCAAGGCCACCGCGGAACGGGTAGGCATGGGCTTCGAGGACTTCAAGGCCGCGGCCGCCACCCAGATCCCCGTGCAGCGCGTCGGCGAGCCCGACGACATCGCCAACGCGATCGCCTTCTTCACGGGCGACGCGGCCGGATTCGTCTCCGGCCAGGTGCTGTACGTCGCCGGCGGACCGCTCGACTAGGCAGGGGGACCTGGAACAGATGACTGCACCGACCGAACTCTCCGGCAGGGTCGCCCTCGTCACGGGCGCCAGCCGCGGCATCGGCTACGGCATAGCCGAGGCGTTCGTCGCCCGCGGCGACCGGGTCTGCATCACCGGACGCAACGAGGAGGCCCTCAAGGAGGCCGTCGAGAGACTGGGCGGCGACCGGGTCATCGGCGTCGCCGGCAAGGCCCATGACGAGACCCACCAGGCCGTCGCCGTGGAACGCACCATGGAGGCCTTCGGCCGCGTCGACTTCCTGGTCAACAACGCGGGCACCAACCCGGTGTTCGGCCCGATCGCCGACCTCGATCTGAATGTGGCGCGCAAGGTGTTCGAGACCAATGTCGTCTCGGCCCTCGGCTTCGCCCAGCAGACCTGGAAGGCATGGCAGGGCGACCACGGCGGCGCGATCGTCAACATCGCCTCGGTGGCGGGCGTTTCCGCCTCGCCGTTCATCGGCGCCTACGGCATCAGCAAGGCCGCCATGATCAATCTGACCCTGCAGCTCGCGCACGAGTTCGCGCCCGGGGTGCGGGTCAACGCGATCGCTCCGGCCGTCGTGAAGACCAGGTTCGCCCAGGCCCTGTACGAGGGACGGGAGGCGGAGGCCGCCGCGGCCTATCCCCTCGGCCGGCTCGGGGTTCCCTCCGACATCGGCGGCGCCGCCGCGTTCCTCACCTCGGACCAGTCCGACTGGATCACCGGCCAGACCCTTGTCGTCGACGGTGGGATCTTCCTGAACGCCGGGGTCGGATGAGCTGAGTCCCGGCACGGGCGCCGCGCCCGGATCCGACGGCGCCCGTGCCGGCGTACCCGCGCCACACGCACACCACGCACACCACGACACATACGAAGGTGACACGAACATCACGGCGTGAAGGCGTTGACAACGTTGTTCATCACGTGCTGATCAAGGACTCCTCGAACCCCTTCCGCTCGCCGGTTGCTGCGGTAGCGTCCGCGCCGACCCCAGATACGGCGGATCGAGGAGTGTGCGCGTGTTCAATCGGAACCGTTTCCTGCGTCGGCTGGCGGCGATCACATCGATATCCCTGGTGGCAGGCTGCAGCGCACTCTCCTCGGGGCCCTCGGACGAGGAGCCGATCCTCGTGGGCACCACCAGTGCTCCGAGCACGCTGGACCCGGCCGCCTCCTGGGACAACTCCTGGGAGCTGTTCCGTAACGTCTACCAGACCCTGCTCAACTACCCCGACGGCGCGGCCGAGCCGGGCCCCGACGCCGCGGAGAGCTGTGACTTCACGGATGAGAAGAACCTGGCGTACCGCTGTGTGCTGCGCAGGCACCTCACCTTCTCCGACGGGGACGCACTGGACGCCCGTGCGGTGAAGCACTCCTTCGACCGGATCAAACGGATCGATGTGCCCGGCGGCCCGGCCGGTCTGCTGGGCAGCCTGGACCGGGTCGAGACGAGGGGCACCCGCGAGGTCGTCTTCCACCTCAAAGAACCGGACGCCACCTTCCCGTTCGTCCTCGCCACCCCCGCGATGTCCATCGTCGATCCGGCCGAGTACCCGGCCGACCGGCTGCGCGAGGACGGCGAGGTCACCGGGTCCGGGCCCTACACGCTGGCGTCGTACGAGGAGGGCGACGAGGCCCGGCTCACCGGCAACGACACCTACCGGGGCTACGCCCAGCGGAAGAACGAGGCGGTCACCATCCGCTACTTCCAGGACTCCTCCTCCATGGTGGAGGCGCTCAGGAGCGGGAAGATCGATGTCACCTATCGCGGCCTCGGCGCCTCCGACATCGTCTCGCTCCAGGACCGCGCCTCCCGCGAGGGCCTCCAGCTCGTGGAGAACCCGGGGATCGAGATCAGCTATCTGGTGTTCAACCCGAAGGACCCCTGGGCCCGGAAGACCGTCGTCCGCAAGGCCGTGGCCCAGGTGGTGGACCGGGCCGCGATCGCCCACACCGTCTACAAGGACACCGTCCAACCGCTCTACTCCATGATCCCGGCGGGGCTGACCGGGCACACCACCGGGTTCTTCGACGACTACGGGGACCCCAGTGTCACCAAGGCCCACGAGATGCTCACCGGCGCAGGGATCACCGAGCCGGTGCCCCTGACCCTCTGGTACACCACCGACCGGTACGGTTCCGAGACCGCGCCGGAGTTCCGGGAGCTCAAGCGGCAGCTCGACGAGTCCGGCCTCTTCCGGGTGACCCTCAAGAGCCGCCCCTGGAAGCAGTATGTGGGGGGCTACCAGAAGGGCGAGTACCCGGTGTTCGGCCGCGGCTGGTTCCCCGACTTCCCGGACCCCGACAACTACATCGCGCCCTTCGTGGGCCGGCAGAACGCCCTCGGCACGCCCTATGAGGCGCCGGAGATCACCGATGTGCTGCTGCCGCGGTCCCGGCGGGCGAGCAACCGCGCCGACGTGATGAAGGAGTTCGAGGACGCCCAGCGGATCCTGGTGGACGAGGCCAGGCTGCTGCCCCTGTGGCAGGGCAAGCAGTACGTCGCGGCGAGCGAGGACATCTCCGGCGGGGAGCGGGCGCTGGACCCGTCGACGATCATGTTGCTGTGGGAGCTGTCCCGCAAGACGAGCTGGTAGCGGGCCCGGCCGGGGGCCGGTCCGGTGCCAGGAGCCCGTTGTCAGTGGCCGCCTGTAGGTTCTGAGGCCTGGAAGTGATCGTACGACGGAGGAAGTTGACGTGACCGACATCGCCATGCTGCCGGAGTCCTGGCGGGGCGTTCTGGGCGACGAACTGCAGCAGCCCTACTTCAAGGAGCTGACGGAGTTCGTCGAGGAGGAGCGTGCCAAGGGTCCTGTCTACCCTCCGCGTGAGGAGGTCTTCGCCGCCCTCGACGCCACGCCGTACGACCAGGTGAAGGTCCTTGTCCTCGGCCAGGACCCCTACCACGGCGAGGGCCAGGGACACGGTCTGTGCTTCTCCGTGCGGCCCGGGGTGAAGACCCCGCCCTCGCTGCGGAACATCTACAAGGAGATGAAGGAGGAGCTGGGCACGCCCGTCCCGGACAACGGCTATCTGATGCCCTGGGCGCAGCAGGGCGTGCTGCTGCTCAACGCGGTGCTGACGGTGCGGGCCGGCGAGGCGAACTCGCACAAGGGCAAGGGCTGGGAGAAGTTCACCGACGCGGTGATCCGCGCGGTCGCCGGCCGTCCGGACCCTGCGGTGTTCGTGCTGTGGGGCAACTACGCGCAGAAGAAGCTCCCGCTGATCGACGAGACACGGCATGTAGTCGTCAAGGGCGCGCACCCCTCGCCGCTGTCCGCGAAGAAGTTCTTCGGCTCGCGCCCGTTCACCCAGATCAACGAGGCGGTGGCGCGGCAGGGCCATGCCCCGATCGACTGGACCGTCCCGAACCTGGGCTGAGACCGGGGCCCGGGAGGGACATCCGGGACGGGATCAGGGGGCGGGGGCGCGTTCGGGCCCCCGCCCCGGCCGCGTCACCGGCTTGGCCCAGCGCCCGTACGGAGCCGCCTGATCGTGATTGTCGGCGCGGGCGGCTAGCGTCGTGACGACGGCCGAGGCACGGGAGGACGCGGTGGCGGAGCGACAGGAGCAGGCGGCGCCGGACGCCGTCATGACCCGGATCGGACAGGTCGTCATGCTGCACCACGGCGGCGACCGCGAGGAGGCCAGGGACCGCTTTCTGCGGCTGTGGTCGGAGATCGGTGAGGACGGCGACCCGCTGCACCGCTGCACCCTGGCCCACTACCTGGCGGACACCCATGACGATCCGGCGGACGAGCTCGCCTGGGACCTGAGAGCGCTGTCGGCCGCCGAGGAACTCACCGACGGGCGCCCCGCCGGCCAGGCGGGAAAGGTCGCGGTGCGCGCCTTCTACCCCTCACTGCATCTGAACCTGGCCGCCGACTACATGAAGCTCGGCCGCTCCGAGGCCGCCCGCACCCATCTGAGCAGGGCCCGTGGCGCGGCCGGTGTCCTCGCCGACGACCGTTACGGGGACGGTATCCGGGCGGCGATCGGCCGCCTGGAACGGCGGCTGGCGCAGGAGCGGTCCACGGACGGCTCCGCCGAGCCCGCTCCCCGGGACGGCCCGGGCGGGGACACCCTGGGCCCGCCGAGACAGCGGCTCCAGGGCCCTTCTGACGGATCTCCCTGACGCCACGGAGATCGGTCAGAAGGACCCTGGGGGCCGGGCCGCCCGGACCGCGACCCCGGGAGGACCCGGCGGGGGGGACTTCCCGTACGGGCCTCGGGCTCAACGCCCGTAGGTTCCGTCGCAGATGGCGGACTCGGGGCTGTCCGGCCGCCATTTTCCGTATCTGCGGCCGAGCGCGCACACGTCCGCATTCCTGGGGAGCGGACCGGAGACGGCCGGCGGCACCTGGGCCTGCTGACCGGAGCGGGGCCGATGCGGGTGCCGATGTGGGTGCGAGTGCCGGTGCTGAGGCGAGCGAGGGGACGCGGGCGCGGGCGGTGCGACGGGCGGGATCACTCTGTGCTCCGGCCGGGGCGCACGGTCCGGGGCGGTGCCGGACGGCGAGAGACCCGGAGCGGACGGAACCCTCCCCAGCGCCTCCCGTGCCGGCGCCTGCACGGGGCGCGGATCCACACTGCCGTCGGGGCGCCCCGCCCAGGGGGCCGAGGGCGCCGTGGGCGGCGGGGCGGGAGCCGGCGGTCGATGGACGGTCACACAGCCGGTGAGGGCCGAGGCGGCCATGGTGACCAGGAGCGTTGCGGTCGTCTTTCGGTGCACCCCTGCAACACTGCCGGGAGACGGCCCGCCGCAGGGAGCGGACAGGCGCAGGATGCCCCGCACGGGTGATGTCCGGCTCGTCAGGGGCCCGGGCCGGCGCCCGGGAGTCGTCAGTCCCCGGTGGCCCCGTCGAGCCGCTCACGCAGCAGATCGGCGTGCCCGTTGTGGCGGGCGTACTCCTCGATCATATGGGTGTAGATCCAGCGCAGATTGAAGGGTTCCTCGGTGGACCTGCTCGAACCCTTGGAGAGGTCGTCAAGACCGAAGCCGGCGGCCTGCCGCCGGGCGGTCTCGATCTCGGCCTGCCAGGTGGCGTACGCCTCCTCCCAGGTGTCGGCGTCGGTGACATGGAAATCACCGTCGCGGTCCTTGTCGCTGGAGTAGATCGGTCCCGGGTCCTCGCCGACGAGGACCGCACGGAACCAGCCCCGCTCCACCTCCGCCATATGGCGGACGAGCCCCATCAGGGAGAGTCCGGACGGTTCGACGGCGGCCGTCCGCAGTTGTGCGTCGGTGAGACCCTCGCACTTCCAGGCGAGGGTGCGGCGGTGATAGTCGAGCCAGCCCTCCAGCATGGCTCGTTCGCCGGCGGTCTGGGCGGGTTCAAGGCGCTCCACAGTCATGGGCGCCATCGTGACCCACGTGCGTGGACCGTCACCACACCTTTTCCGCGGCCGGCGGCTCCAGCGGCTCCACAGGTGACCACCGGTGGAGCCCCCGGTCGGCGGAAGCCGCCGACGGGTGGAGCCGTATGCTTCCGACGACACACCCGCCCGTGATTTCCAGGAGACGCCCCGTGAAGGTCGGTTGCATCGGACTCGGCGACATCGCGCAGAAGGCCTATCTGCCGGTGCTCGGGCTGCAGCCGGGGCTCGAACTGCACCTCCAGACGCGCACCCCCGCGACGCTCCACCGGGTCGCCAACGGCCTGCACCTTCCGCGGGAGCAGCGGCACCTGGACCTGGACGCGCTGCTCGCCCAGGACCTGGACGCGGCGTTCGTGCATGCGCCCACCGCCGCGCACCCCGAGATCGTGGCGCGTTTGCTGGAGGCGGGCGTACCGACGTATGTCGACAAGCCTCTCGCCTACGAACTGGCCGACTCCGAACGGCTGGTGCGGCTCGCCGAGGAGCGTGAGGTCTCGCTGGCGGTCGGCTTCAACCGGCGTTTCGCACCCGGCTACGCGCAGTGCGCCGACCACCCCCGCGCGCTGATCCTGATGCAGAAGAACCGCGTCGGACTGCCCGAGGAACCGCGCACGATGATCCTCGACGACTTCATCCATGTCGTCGACACCCTGCGGTTCCTGGTCCCCGGGCCGGTCGACGAGGTGACGGTGCACGGCCGGGTGCGGGACGGGCTGCTGCACCATGTGGTGCTTCAGCTGGCCGGTGACGGGTTCACCGCGCTCGGCGTGATGAACCGGCTGAGCGGTTCGACGGAGGAGATCCTCGAGGTGTCCGGGCAGGACACCAAGCGGCAGGTGCTCAACCTCGCCGAGGTGATCGACCACAAGGGTCAGCCGACCGTGCGGCGGCGCGGGGACTGGGTGCCGGTGGCCCGGCAGCGGGGTATCGAGCAGGCCGCGACGGCCTTTCTCGACGCGGTCCGTGCGGGCACGGTGCTCAGCGCCCGTGACGCGCTGGCGACTCATGAGCTGTGTGAGCGGGTGGTGGCTGAGGTGCAGAGCCGCCCCGTCGCGCTCTGAGGGCGCCGAACCCCTCGGCCGCGCACATCCCGGCCAGGATCAGCAGGGCGCCGTGCACCGGCCAGTCGCCGTGCCGGACGTACGGCGTGCTGCCGCGGGCGAGCGGGACCTCGTACACCACGGAGGCGCTCCTGCCGGTGCCGAGCCAGGAGCCGACGCGCTCTCCGTCGGGGCCGTAGACCGCGGAGACCCCGGTCAGCGTGGCGTGCACCATCGGGCGGCCGGTCTCCGCGGCGCGCAGCGCGGCCAGTGAGGCGTGCTGTTCCGGCGCCCAGCTCTGCTGGAACGTCGCGGTCGACGACTGGGCGAGCAGCACCTCGGCGCCGTCCCGGGCCAGATGGCGGCTCATGTCCGGGAACGCGGACTCGAAGCAGATCATCGGGCCGACCCGCAGTCCGTGGCCGACGTCCATGACCACCTGTTCGGTGCCGCGCCTGCGGTCCTCCCCGGCCGCCCTGCCGACCGAGGTGGCCCAGCCGAGTACGGACCGCGCCGGTATGTACTCGCCGAACGGGACGAGCCGCATCTTGTCGTAGCGGTCGCCGGTGGGGCCGTTCGGGCCGACCAGCACGGAGCTCTTGTATATGCCGGGACGGTCGGCGCGACGGGCGTCGACATTGACCAGGATGTCGGCCTTCACCAGGCGGGACAGCGCCGCGATCCGGTCGGCCAGATCGGGCCGTCGCGCCAGGTCGAAGCCGATGCTGCTCTCGCCCCAGACGACCAGATCCATGTGCTGCCCGGCGAGTGCGCGGGTCAGCTGTTCCTCACGGTCGAAGCGCCGGGCACCGCTGTCGGGGCCGCCGATCACCCCTGGCTGGACGACCGCGATCCGCACCCGCCCGTCCGGAACCGGGCGCGGTGACCAGGCCCAGGCCGCCGAGGTCACGGCGGCCGTGGCGAGGAGCCCGGCCAGCGCCGGGATCCGGGACTCGCGGACCGCCACCAGTACGGCGAGGGCGACATTGACCGCCACCACCAGGAAGCTCAGCAGCCATACCCCGCCGACCGAGGCGAGCCGCAGCGCGGGAGCCACCTGCCACTGGCTCGATCCGAGCAGCCCCCAGGGGCCGCCGAGCCCCTGCCAGGAGCGCACCAGTTCCACCATCAGCCAGCCGGACGGCAGTACGAGGAGAGCGGCGCAGACCCGTCCCACCGTGGGTCTCCCGGCCAGAAAACGGCGTACGAGCAGGCCCCAGGGCGCCCACAGCGCTCCCAGCAGTGCCCCTATGACGAAGGTGAACACATGCAGGTTCGGGATCAGCCAGTGGTGGACGGCCACCATGAAGCCGAAACCGCCGAGCCAGCCGTCGTACGCGGCCCGCCTTCCGGTCGGCGCGGACCGGGCGAGCAGGATCCAGGGCACCAGACAGACATAGGCGAACCACCACCACGACGGCGCGGGGAAGGCGAGCACGGGCAGGGCGCCCGCGAGCACGGCGGCGGCGCCGCGCTTCCAGCGGGAGGTGAGCCAGTCTCCCGACAACCTCATGCGACGCCTCCCTCACCGGTGCATGCCTCCAGTGTGCGCGCCGTCGAGGATCTTGGACAGGGCGGTTTGGGAGACGGGTGGGAGAAGGGGGCGGCTCAGGCCGTGCCCGGCTTCCCGTCCACGAGGGCGGAAGCGCCGGCCCGATTCCGGCGGGCCGGTGTTCCGTGTGTTCCGTGTGTTCCGGGAGGGCCCGTCACCAGTCGTGATGCCCGATCACCCGGAAGCTGCCCACGACGCCGTCGTTCAGGAACAGACCGCCTGACCGGAGGCGACTGAGCAGGTCGGAACCGCCGTCACCGTTGTCGCTGGTGCTGGGCGCGACCCCGTAGGTGGCGCCGTACGGGCCGACCGTGGCGATCGGAGCGCCGTTGTCGCAGGTGAACCCGCGGTACACCTCCACCCATTGCTTGGTGTCGTTGTAGATGCTGAAGCTGGTGGAGCCCAGCCCGCTGGCCACGCTGACGCAGCCCCGGATGAAGCCGGAGTAGGTCCGGTCGTTGAACTGGATCGACCCGCCGTCGTCCCTGCGGTCGAAGCCGCGGTAGCCTCCGCCTCCGTAGCCGAAGGAGCCGCCACCCCCGTAGCCCCCGCCGCCGCCTCCGTAGCCACGGTCCTCACCCTGGCCGCGTCCCCCTTGGTTCCGGTCCTCGTCACTCCTTTCGTTGCCGTTGCCGTTGCCGTTCCCGTTCGCCGTGCCGTTCGTGTTTCCGTTCGCGTTCCCGTTGCCGTTCGTCTTCTCGTTCCCGTTCGCGTTCGCGGTGGCGCCGGCAAGGGGAGCCAGGGACGGGGCGGCCGGCGTCTGGACGGGCGGGACCACCCGCTTGGCGAGCGGGGCGGCCGGGGTGACTCTCCCGGGTGTCGCATAGGTGATGCCGGTGGTGGTCAGGACTGCCGCGCCCACTGCGGCGGCGGTCATGGCGAAAGTTCGCGTGCGCATGTCAGTTCTTTCCGTCTCGGGGACGCCGACCGGACAGCCGACCTGCGTTGAACGTAATGAGCGCCCCTATTGCTGTCATGCCGGATATGTCCACGGTGTGACGTCGAAGGGCTGGACGGGTGCAAAGGTGCTTCGCGCGGCATAACGGGGGGCGGTCCTGGCGGCGCGTCAGGATCGCCCGGACGGAAGCGAGGAGCGGTGCCCCTCCAGGGGGCCGGGCGAGCGACAGCCGTGCGGCCCCGGGCGGCCTCAGCGGGCGGCGGCCGCGATCCCCTCGGGGCGCGCCGGCCGGGCCGAGGAGACGGCGGCCGCCCACTCCACGACCAACAGCTCGTACTCCGTACGCTCCTGGGCTGTCAGGTAGCCGCCCGTGCGCAGCCACAGTGCGCGAATTTGTTCGTTCACATCGTCGGCGGACCGTGCGGAACCAGGGCGCGAGGGATCGGGGGACATGCCCACCAGCCTAGGGGCAAGGTCTGACGGTGCGCTACCGAGCGGCTACGCGTGCCGTATGTGGTTGGTCACGATCGTTTCTGTGCAAGGGAGTTGGGGGCAATGCCGGGGCCGTGTACAGGGGCCCTCGCCAAGTCCGCCGTCAGCCCGCCGACTCGGCCGCATGCGGGCTGAGTACGCCGGCCGCGACCAGCGCGATGATGACGATGCCGAGCGCGATCCGGTACCAGACGAACGGCATGAAACTCTTGCTGGAGATGAACTTCATGAACCATGCGATGACCACGTAACCCGACACGAACGCGATCACCGTCGCGAACAGGGTGGGTCCCCAGTACACATGCCCCGACTCCGCGGCGTCCTTGAGTTCGAACACGCCCGAGGCGAGCACCGCGGGGATGGCGAGCAGGAAGGAGTAACGGGCGGCCGACTCGCGCCGGTAGCCGAGGAAGAGACCGCCGCTGATGGTGGCCCCGGAGCGGGACACGCCAGGTATCAGGGCCATCGCCTGGCAGATGCCGAAGACCAGGCCGTCCTTGATGTTCAGGTCCTGGAGGTCCTTGCGCTGCTTGGCCACCCGATGCCGGCCGCCCGACTCGTCCCGTGCCGCGAGCCGGTCCGCCACGCCGAGGATCACGCCCATCACGATCAGCATCGTCGCCGTGACCCGCAGATCGCGGAAGGGTCCCTCGATCTGGTCCTTCAGGGTCACACCGAGGACGCCGATGGGTATGGAGCCCACGATCACCAGCCAGCCCATCCGGGCGTCGTGGTCGTGCCGCATGTTCTTGTCGAACAGGGAGCGGAACCAGGCCGAGATGATGTTCGCGATGTCCTTGCGGAAGTAGATCAGGACCGCGGCCTCCGTGCCGATCTGGGTGATCGCGGTGAAGGCCGCCCCCGGGTCCTGCCAGCTCGCGAATGCCGCGGTCAGCCGCAGATGGGCGCTGGAGGAGACGGGGAGGAATTCGGTCAGCCCCTGGACGAGTCCGAGGATGAGGGATTCAAGCCAAGACATGGAGTGAGAGATCCAAGCGCTGATCGTGGGAACGGCGACGGGCACACCGGGGCGTCGGCTGCCGTGACACAGCCGACGATCAGGGTGTTTCGGGGCGCAGCGTAGCGTCCCAAGGTGTCGGGATGGTTGCCGGGGATTTACCGTTCCTTGGGGCGTTCAGGGGGATCCGTTCACTCCGGGCCGGAGACCGTCCAGCCCGGCGTCCGGGGGTGCGCCGTCAGGTCCTGGTGCCGGGCCTCCTCGCCGCAGCCGGCGCAGGTGACGACCGGGACGAACTCCTCGCCGCAGCTGTGCTCGATCGCCATGGGGCGGTCGTCCTGCTGTCGCAGATGGCGGTCGCCCCATGCCTTGAGGGTCATCAGAACCGGCTCCAGCTCCAGGCCCGCCGCCGTGGCCCGGTACTCGAAGCGCTGCGGGCGCTCGCTGTACATCCGCTTGGTCAGGACGCCCGCGTCCACCAGGCGCCTCAGTCGTGCGGCCAGGATGTCGCGCGGGGCGCCGATATTGCGGACCAGCCGGTCGAAGCGTCCGTTGCCGAGGAACACCTCGCGCAGGACCAGCAGGGAGTACTTCTCGCCGACGACGGCCAGGGTGTCGGCGATCGAACAGGGTCGCGGGTCTTTGGGGGCGGCCATGGGCCCAGTCTAGGAGTGGGTTTGTTTTTCAAACTCACGGCGTTATGGTGGGTCCGGATTTCCTACTCACTGGTAATCGTCGAACCGTCGATCCGCTGAAACGTCGAAATCGCTGAATCGCCGAACCCCTGAATCGCGAACCGCTGAACCGGCACCCGCCGGGCAAGGAGGCCCCGCCATGCGTGACGCCGTGATCGTCGAAGCCGTACGCACCCCGGTGGGCAAGGGCAAGCCGAACGGCGCCCTCGCCCAGGTCCACCCCGTGGAACTCCTCGCGCACACCTTGCGCACCCTCGTCGAGCGCTCCGGCGTCGACCCGGCGCTCATCGACGACGTCATCGGCGGCACCGTCGACCAGGTCGGCGAACAGGCGATGAACACCACCCGGTACGCCGTCCTGTCCGCGGGCTTCCCGGAGACGGTGCCCGCGACCACCGTGGACCGGCAGTGCGGTTCCTCCCAGCAGGCCGTGCACTTCGCCGCGCAGGGAGTGCTCTCGGGTGCGTACGACATCGTGGTGGCCTGTGGCGTGGAGTCCATGAGCCGGGTGCCGATGTGGTCGAACGTGCCCCCGGGTAAGGACCCCTTCGGCCCCGGCGTGGCCGAGCGCTACCCGGAGGGTCTGGTGCCGCAGGGCATCAGCGCCGAGCTGATCGCCGCGAAGTGGTCCCTCACCCGTGAGCGGATGGACGCCTTCGCGGTGTCCTCGCATCACAAGGCGGCCGCCGCCTGGGAGGCCGGACTGTTCGACGCGGAGACCGCGCCCCTTCAGGACCTGGGGCGCGACGAGTGCATCCGGCCGGGCAGCACCGTGGAGATCCTCGCCGGGCTCAAGCCCGCCTACTACGACCCGGGATTCGCCGAGCGGTTCCCGGGGATCGAGTGGAACGTCACCGCGGGCAACGCGAGCCCGGTCAACGACGGTGCGTCGGCCGTGCTGATCATGTCGGGCGAGACGGCGGCCCGCCTCGGCCTGCGTCCGCTCGCCCGGCTGCACAGCTTCGCCGTCACCGGCTCCGACCCGCTGCTGATGCTGACCGGTGTCGTGCCCGCCACCGAAAAGGTGCTGCGCAGGGCGGGGCTGACCCTCGACGACATCGACCTCTTCGAGGTGAACGAGGCCTTCGCCGCCGTGGTGCTGGCCTGGCAGCAGGAGACGGGTGCCGACCCCGCGAAGGTCAACGTCCACGGCGGGGCCATCGCGATCGGCCATCCGCTGGGTGCGAGCGGGACCCGTCTGACCACCACCCTGGTGCACGCCCTGCGCGCCCGGGGAGCGCGGTACGGCCTGCAGACGATGTGTGAGGCGGGCGGCCTCGCCAATGCGATGATCCTCGAGGCGGTCTGACCGCTCAACGGGCGCTCAGGTGGTGGCGCTTGCGCCAGGCCATCACCGAGCCGACCACCGCGGGCACCGTGATGAGGGCCATCGCGATCAGAAAGGCCGGCGAGGTCGGCCGGGAGGCGCGGGCGCCGGCGACGACATAGGCGGCCGTGTTCGGGATCGAGCCGAGCGCCGTCGCGATCAGGTAGGGCGCCCAGCGCATCCGGGAGACGGCCGCGCAGTAGTTGGCCGCCCAGAACGGCACTCCCGGGAACAACCGGGCCGCCATCATCGAGCGGAAACCATGGCGGCTGAGCTGACCGTCCGCCGCCCTCAGCCAGCGGCCCCGCAGCAGCGGGCGCAGCGCGTCCTGGCCGAGCACCCGGCCGAGTCCGAAGGCGAGCCCGGCGCCGAGCACCGTTCCGGCGAGCGCCGCGCCGGTGCCCAGCTGAGAGCCGAACAGCGCGCCCGCCGCCAGGTTGAGCAGCGGGCGCGGCACGAACGCGACCGTGCACAGCCCGTACGCCAGCCCGAAGACGACCGCCGCGGCGGCGCCCCCGAGCCGCGGCGGCCAGCCCTCGGTCAGCAGCCGCTGCGGCTCGAAAAGCAGCACACAGGACGCCGCCCCGGCGAGCAGCACCACCAGCAGGGCCAGCCGCGCCCAGGGCGAGAGCAGCACCCTGGTGCAGCGGGCGGGGAGGCCGAGCGGTACGGCCGTGGCAGTGGGTGACGGGGCGGTGAACTCCGTGACGACCGGGGGCGGTTCCGTGGCGGTGCCCCCGGAGCGGGTGGTGGCGTCAAGCACAGGACCCCCTGGACAACACCGATTCGGCAGCATGATAGTCGGTGCCTCGGGGGTGGAGCCCGCACGCGCGGTCCCGCCATGGCCCCCTTCTCCGTACCGGATCGTACGTGCCGTCGGGGCCACGACCTGCGCGCCGGGGTGCGACGCGCGCCGCCGCCGGGGTTCCCGCTGACTGCCCGCGCCTGAAAAACCGTTCGACGCCGGCCGGTTCCTCGGCGAGGATCTACGGCATGTTCCGGTACGCCTTCCTTCTCGTAGCATCCGCCGCCGCGGATGCGCCGAAGGCTGCCGTGCCCGTCCTCGTGGCCGCAGTCGACGGCGCCCGAAGCTGACCCTTCCCGGATCATCCGGCGGACCCCGCAGGGGGAGGGTCGGCGAACTCCTCGGGGTCCCTGTCCCGGCCGGAAGTCCCGCTCCCGGGGCCGTCACTCAGCACCACCGAAGAGGCTACGAGGTACAGCCATGCCCAAGACGGCATATGTGCGCACCAAACCGCACCTGAACATCGGCACCATGGGCCACGTCGACCATGGCAAGACCACCCTGACCGCCGCCATCACCAAGGTCCTCGCCGGGCGCGGCACCGGCACCTTCGTCCCGTTCGACCGGATCGACCGGGCCCCGGAGGAGGCCGCACGCGGTATCACCATCAACATCGCGCACGTCGAGTACGAGACCGACACCCGGCACTACGCGCATGTGGACATGCCGGGTCACGCCGACTACGTCAAGAACATGGTCACCGGCGCCGCGCAACTCGACGGGGCGATCCTGGTCGTCTCCGCGCTCGACGGGATCATGCCGCAGACCGCCGAACATGTGCTGCTCGCCCGGCAGGTGGGGGTGGACCACATCGTCGTCGCGCTGAACAAGGCCGACGCGGGCGACGAGGAACTCACCGACCTGGTCGAGCTGGAGGTCCGCGAGCTGCTGTCCGCCCAGGGCTATCCCGGGGACTCCGTACCGGTGGTACGCGTCTCCGGGCTCAAGGCCCTGGAGGGCGACCCCCGTTGGACGGCCTCGATCGAGGCGCTGCTGGACGCGGTGGACACCTATGTGCCGCTGCCCGAGCGGTATCTGGACGCCCCGTTCCTGCTCCCGGTGGAGAACGTGCTCACCATCACCGGCCGCGGCACGGTCGTCACGGGCGCCGTCGAGCGCGGCACGGTCCGGGTGGGCGACCGGGTCGAGGTGCTCGGCGCCGGACTGGAGAGCGTGGTCACCGGTCTGGAGACCTTCGGCAAGCCCATGACGGAGGCGCAGGCCGGCGACAATGTGGCGCTGCTGCTGCGCGGGGTGGCGCGTGACGCGGTGCGCCGCGGGCATGTCGTCGCGGCACCCGGCAGTGTCACGCCCAGCCGCCGGTTCTCGGCGCGGGTCTATGTCCTGTCGGCGGGCGAGGGCGGCCGTACGACGCCGGTGGCCACCGGCTACCGGCCCCAGTTCTACATCAGGACCGCGGATGTGGTCGGCGACGTCGACCTGGGCGAGACCGCCGTGGCCCGGCCCGGCGACACGGTCGGGATGACCGTGGAACTGGGCCGGGAGGTCCCGCTGGAGCCCGGCCTCGGCTTCGCGATCCGCGAGGGCGGCCGGACGGTCGGCGCGGGCACGGTGACCTCCGTGGGCTGACGGGCCCCGGCCGGCGCCGCTGAGGGCGCAGGGGCGCGTGCGGACCCGATCCGCCCGCCGCCCCTGCGTTCCCGCGGGGGCGGCGGGCGGCGGGCGGCGGGCGGCGGGGCGGTGTACCGGCACAATGGGAGGGTGAGTGAGCCCATACCCGTCAGCCGGACCGTCGATCACGGCACCGCCAAGTTGATGCCCGATGTGGACCGGGAGCGGGCCTGGCTGCTGACGGTCGACGGGGCGCCGCAGTCGTATGTCGATCTGGACGCGCCGACGCATCTGGAGTTCGAGTACGCGCGCCGGCTGGGCCATGTCCTGGACACCGCGGCGGAGCCGGGACGCCCCCTGGACGTGCTGCACCTCGGCGGGGGCGCACTCACCCTGCCGCGCTACGCCGCCGCGACCCGGCCCGGCTCACGGCAGGACGTGGTCGAGGCCGACCGGGGCCTGCTGGACCTGGTCGTGGACCAGCTGCCGCTGCCCGCCGACGCCGATATCACCCTGCACCCGGCGGACGCGCGGGCCTGGCTGGAGGCCGCTCCGCCGGACTCCGCCGATGTCGTGATCGCGGACGTCTTCGGCGGCTCACGGGTCCCCGCCCATCTCACGACGGTGACCTACGCCCGGGCGGCCGAGCGGGTGCTGCGTGCGGACGGCGTCTATCTGGCGAACCTCGCCGACGCCGCGCCCTTCGCCTTTCTGCGCTCCCAACTCGCCACGTTCGCCACCGCGTTCGAGGAGCTGGTGCTGGTCGCCGAGCCGGGTGTGCTGCGCGGCCGCCGGTTCGGCAACGCCCTGCTGATCGCCTCACACCGGCCCTTCGACATCGCCGCCCTCGCCCGCCGCACCGCAGCGGACGTGTTCCCGGCCCGGGTCGAACACGGCCCGGCACTCCGGGACTTCCTGGGCGACGCCCGGCCCGTGGACGACGAGAACGCGGTCCCCTCGCCCGAACCGCCCGACGGGGCGTTCACCATCGGCTGACCGGAGCTGAGGTGCCGGGGGCAGCCCGGATACGGAGGCACCCCCGGCCCGAACGGTGCGCGCCGGGTCAGGTCCGCGTCGGCGCGCCGTGCAGTCGTACCGTGCTCAGGATCTTCATGATCGTCGCATCGGGCACCTCGTCCTTCACCCCGGTGGCGCCGTAGAAGCTCCATGCGACGAAGTCGTCCTTGGAGTTCTTGAAGCCGAAGGTGACGGCCTTGCCGTCGGAGGCGCACTTCCCCTTCTGGGGTGTGTTCTTGGAGCGGGCCCAGGCGATGCTGCCCTCGATGCCGGAGGCGGTCGTGTACGGCTGCGCCTTCTTGTCGAGGTTCACGCTCTTCTTGTCGGGCTGGGTGTAGCCGCCGTACACCCACCAGGCCACCTGGTTGCGGGCGACCTCATCGGTGTCCTTGGCCCCGTCCGCACCCTTGGTCCCGGCCGCGGCCAGCGCGGTGTCGTGCGTCTGCCCGTCCTTGCTGTCGTCGGACGTGCACCAGCTCTCCTTGAGTATCGCGGGCGCGGACATGGTGATCAGGGGCTTGTCGCCGTCCTTGGGATCGGTGGGCTCGAAGCCGATCAGCAGGTCCGGCGCCTTGACCTGCCAGTCCGGCGGGACATCGAAGGCCGTGCCCCACTTGGGGTTGACGACGACCTTCCAGCCGGGAACGGTCGGCTTCTCGTCCTCGCCGTCACGGGGGTTCTCGGAGGGGGAGGCGGGGGCGGAGACGGCCGGGGAGGCGGCGGCCGACGGCTTGGCGTCCTCGGCGTCGTCCTTCTTGTCGCCGCCGAGGACCAGAAATCCGGTGACACCGCCGGCCACCACCACGGCGAGGGCAGCCCCGATCGCGATGAACCTGGTGCGGAAGCCGCCCGGGGGGCCGGGCGGCTTCGGTCCTTGCACGGCTGTGGGCGGGCCCCACTGCGGCTGCCCCGGCTGCTGATAGGGATTCGGCTGCTGATAGCCCGGCTGCTGGTACGGGTTCGGCTGCTGGTACCCCGGCTGCTGGTAGGGGTTCTGGTGCTGCGGGTTCTGCTCGCCCCCGGGCGGCTGCTCTCCTGGCCACATGGCCAGCAACCCTAGTGCCGACTGTGACACATTTTGGTCACCGCCGGTCGTCAGACCCGTACCGGAGAAGGGGGTTCAGGAACCCGACGCATCCTTGTGGAGTCGTACGGTGGCCGCGATCCTCCGCACCGTCGCGTCCGGCACCTCGTCGGAGACCCCCTTGGCTCCGAAGAACGACCAGGAGACCAGGTCCCCTTCGGCGTCCTTGAAGGCGAACGTCCACGCCTTGCCGTCCGTCGCGCATTTGTCCGTCTTCTCCACACCCGCGGACCAGGCCGAGCCCAGGCTGCCCGTGATGCCGGAGCGGGTGGTGAACGACTCCACGGAACCCAGCTTCACCTTGGTCCGGTCGGGCTGGGTGTACATCCCGTAGACCCAGGCCTTCGGGTCCAGGACGGCTATCTCCTCGGTGTCCTTGGCGCCGTTGTTCCCCTTGGAACCGGCCGCGGCGAGCGCCGTGTACTCGGGGGTGCCGTCTTTGTTCTCGTCGACGGCGCACCACTTCTGCTTCAGATACGCGGTGGCCCGCATACCGATCAGCGGCTTGTCGTCGGGGTCGTCGTCCTCCGACACATAGGTGACCCAACCGGTGCCCATCGGCGCCCACTCCGGCGGAACGTCGAACGCGATCCCGGTGTCCGGACTGACCACGACCTTCCAGCCCTCGACCGTGGGCCGGTCGGGATCCGCGTCCCGGGGGTTGTCCTGGTCCGTCCGGGGCGAGCCGGAGCGGACCGGTTCCGGACCCGCATCGTCCTTTGTGCCCCCGCCGAGCAGCAGGAAACCGGTGACGCCCGCGGCGACCACGACGGCCGCCGCCGCGACGATCGCGACGAGTTTCGTCCGGTCCCGGCCGCCGCCCGTCGGCGGGGGCGTCGGCGCGCCCGGCGAGGGCGCCGCCGGGTGCCACGGCCCGGACGGCTGATAGGGGTTCGGCTGGTGATACCCGGGTTGTTGGTACGGGTTCGACTGCGAGGGGGCCGGGGGCTGTTGCGGACTGTGCCCGTCCCCCGACGGCTGCTCTCCTGGCCACATGGGCCGTAACGATACGACGAACCGGACCCGGCTCTGGCCAGAGCTTCCTACTGGCGGGTAACCTCACGTTCATGACAGTTGACAGCGCCTCGACGGGCGACATGCTGGCCGCGGCGGTCCCGATGGTGCGGACCTTGAACCTGGAGTTCATCGAGGTCACCCCGGAGCGCGCCGTGCTCCGGCTGCCGGACCAGCCGGACTTCCACAATCATCTCGGCGGCCCCCACGCCGGCGCGATGTTCACCCTGGCCGAGTCCGCCAGTGGCGCCATCGTGCTCAAGGCCTTCGGCGATCAGCTCTCCCGTGCCGTGCCGCTCGCGGTGCGGGCCGAGATCGACTACAAGAAGCTGGCCAGGGGGCCCGTGACGGCCACGGCGACCCTGCGCCGCCCGGCGGCCGAGATCGTCGCCGAGCTGGACGCGGGCGGACGGCCGGAGTTCCCGGTCGCCGTCGCCGTCCGGCGCGAGGACGGCGCGGTGACGGGGGAGATGACGGTGGTGTGGACCTTGCGGCCCAACGGCTGACGGGCAGGGGGAACGCGAAAATCCCACCCCCGTTCCACGGGGGTGGGATTCTCATCCGAGCGCCGGGCAGGCCTTGCACCTGCATTTCCCCGCAGGAAGCGGGGCGTCTTTCCTTGGACCACCAACGCACCGTCGGCTACCGGGAGTTCCGGTGACCGGCTCAAGATCAACATTACCTCATCGTGCGCCGGGCGGCGAGCGGCGGCCGGGCGGCCTCCCGCCCTGGGCCGTCGGTACGGCCTAGGCCGGCTTCGCCTCGGCGAGGACGTCGTCGGCGAGCGGCTTGTCCAGCGCGGCGTGCACCAGCCCGTCGGTGAACCGGGCCAGCTCTCTCCTGCTCACCAGGGTCGCCAGCCGATCGGGCGAGGTGGGCAGGCCCAGCCGCCTGGCGCCGTCCTGCGCCTTGCGGTCGACATAGGGCGCGAACTCCGGCCAGATCGTCTGCACGGCACGCAGAAAGATGTCGACGCCCGTGGGCCCGAGCCCGGGGATCTCCCGGAGCGCCTTCTTGGGGTCGTCCTCCTCGCGCAGCTTCCGCAGATCGCCGCCGTACCGCTCCAGCAGGAGTTCCGCGCCCTCGCCCAGCATGGTGGCGGTGCGCTCGTCGTACCGTCGATAACCGCCCTCGCCGAGCGCGTCCACCCGCTGCTGCCATGACGCCTTCGCCATCGACTGCGCGGTGCGCAGGCCCGCCTCGAAGAGCGCTCGTGCGGCGGCCACCGCGATGTCCGCCTTGATCCGGGCGCTGAACAGCATGGCCAGGACGAGTGCCTGGTAGAGCGGACCGGGCGTGTTCCGGAGCCGGACGCCCGCCTGGGCGAGATAGGTGGCCTCCTGCCGGTCCAGCAGCGCCTGGGCGACCGCCTTCTCCGTGCGGTCGCGGGGGTTCTTCCTGGTCGTGGGGCTCATGATGCCTCGCACCGTCGATGAGGCCCGAGTGCCGTCCGGGCGATGGAAGGGGACCTGGGGACGAGTTTCGCGAGTGCGGCGGCCGAACCCCGCCGCGCCGTGGCTCCCCGGCGTGCTCCGCGGGGCTCCGCGGGTGCAGGGCCGAACAGGTAGGCTTCCCCGGGGGTCTGCCGGTCAGGCCGGACACCCATGCAGAGGCACATGAAACGGGGAGGAACCGGCGGTGCACGTCCAGGAATGGCTCGACACGGTACCCGCGGCCGCCGTCTACGCCGTGGTGGCCCTCGTCATCGGCCTGGAGTCGCTGGGCATCCCGCTGCCCGGTGAGATCGTCCTGGTCTCGGCGGCGCTGCTGTCCTCCCAGCACGGCGGCATCAACCCGGTGGTGCTCGGCGCCTGCGCCAGCCTGGGCGCCGTGGTCGGAGACTCCATCGGCTACGCCATCGGACGCAGGGGCGGACGCCCGCTGCTGGCCTGGCTCGGCAGGAAGTTCCCCAGGCACTTCAGCGAGGGCCATGTCGCGACCGCGGAGCGCTCCTTCGAGAAGTGGGGCATGTGGGCGGTCTTCTTCGGCCGCTTCGTCGCCCTGCTGAGGATCTTCGCCGGCCCGCTCGCCGGTGTGCTGCGGATGCCGTACTGGAAGTTCCTGATCGCCAACCTCCTGGGCGGGGTGATCTGGGCGGGCGGCACCACCGCGGTCATCTACTACGTCGGGGTCGTCGCCGAGGCCTGGCTGAAGAAGTTCTCGTGGCTGGGACTGGTGGCGGCGGTGCTCGTGGGCCTCGCCTCGATGCTGATGGTGAAGCACCGGGCGAAGAAGGCCACGGAGGAGAAGGAGAAGGCGGAGCGGGAGGCGGCCGAGGCGGAGGCCGTCCCGGCCGCCGAGTGAGGCCCCGCCTCAGGGTCGCCTCAGGGCTTCTGGTGCACCTGCCGGTGCGCCCGCGCCAGCTCCGCGTACATCGTGCCGTTGCGGGTGATGTCCTTGCGCTCCTCGGGGGTCAGTTCCCTTCTGACCTTCGCGGGCACGCCCGCCACCAGTGATCCCGGGGGCACTCGCATGCCCTGCGGCACCAGTGCCTGAGCGGCGACCAGGGAACCCGCGCCGATCACCGCGCCGTTGAGCACCGTGGCGCCCATGCCGATCAGACAGTCGTCCTCCACGGTGGCGCCATGGACCACCGCGTTGTGCCCGATGGACACCCGCTCGCCCACGGAGACCGGGAAGCCCGGGTCGACATGGAGGGTGCAGTTGTCCTGCACATTGCTGTCGGCGCCGATGACGATCGGTCCGCAGTCGGCCCGCAGCACCGCGCCGTACCAGACGCCGGCGCCCGCGTGCAGCGTCACCTCCCCGATCACCACCGAGGTGGGCGCCGTGAACGCCTCCCGGTCCACCTGGGGATCCTTGCCGCCGAATCCCCTGATCAGGGCCTGGTGCGTCATCGCGGTCTCCTTGTGGTCCGGCCGTCCCACCGGCACGGTACGCCACCGGTGGGGTGAAGATCACAGCCGGATGTGCCCATGGGCGTACCCGGCCCTGAGTACGGTGTGCGGGTGCCCCGGAGCAAGAACACGTTCTCCTCCAGCTTCTCGTCATGGCGCCGCGCACTCGCCCAGCGCGCGGTCCACGCGGGCTGGGCCTGGGCGCAGCGCACGGGGGCCGTGACCGCGGAGCACCCCGGTCGCTTCCGCTTCGGTGCGTTGGGAACGGGCACCAGACTCGCCTTCCCGCTCGGCACGGTCTTCGGCGAGCCCTGGATCCGGATCGGCGCGCACTGCGTCATCGGCGAACGGGTCACCCTGACCGCCGGGCTGATGCCCGACCTCGATCTCGGCCCCGACCCGATCCTCTGCATCGGTGACGGTGTCGTCCTCGGCCGCGGCAGTCATGTCATCGCCGACACCACGGTCACCATCGGCAGGGACTGCTACGTCGGTCCGTATGTCTATGTGACCTCGACCAATCACTCGTACGACGATCCGCATGAGCCCATCGGCAAGCAGTGGCCGCGGATGGAGCCGGTGTCGATCGGCCCGGGGTGCTGGATCGGGACGGGCGCGGTGATCCTGCCGGGCGCGCGGATCGGGCGGAACGTCGTGGTGGCGGCCGGCGCGGTCGTACGGGGACAGGTGCCGGACCATGCGGTGGTGGCCGGGGCCCCGGCGCGGGTCGTGCGGCGCTGGACCCCCGACAACGGCTGGCAGCCGCCGCTCAGGACACCCGCCCCGGTGCCGATCCCCGACGGGATCACCCCGGACCAGCTGCTGGCGCTGGCCACGCTGGACGAGGAGTCCGCCGCCCGGCTCACGGAGCTGGACGCGGAGTCCTGAGTCAGCCGGTGGCGAGCAGCACCGTGCCCACCAGGGCCAGCCCTGCGCCCGCCGCCTGCACCGCGCGCAACCGCTCCCGCAGCACCCCGCGCGCGGCCAGCGCGGTGACCACCGGGTAGAGCGAGGCGAGCACGGCGGCCACCGTCACCGGCCCGAGCCGGGCGGCGGTCGCATAGGTGCCGTTGGCGGCGACATCGGCGAGTCCGACGAGGGTGAGCGCGGGCAGCGTCTGCCAGGGAAGCCCCTGCCGCGGAAGCGGCGCGGTGCCCCGCCTCCCGGCGGCGTAGAGGGTGGCGCCGCCCAGGACGGCACTGGTGACCCGCTGGACGAAGAGGGCCAGGAAGAGCCCCTCGACCGTGGTGGACGCCTCCGCGATCAGCGCGAACACCGTGCCGAAACCGAGCGCCGCGCACAGCGTGAGCAGCAGCGCCCGGCGCTGCACCGGTGCGCCCCGCAGCTCGGGCCCGCCCGCGAGGACCACCCCCGCGACGGCGACCACGATGCCCGCCGCCTGCAGCGGTCCGGGGCGCTCCCCGAGGAACAGCCCGACGCCGATGGGGATCCCCACGCTCAGGGTGGCGAGCGGGGAGACGACGCCCATCGGGCCCAGGGCGAGCGCCTGGTAGAAGCAGAGCAGGGCGAGCGGCCCGATCAGACCCGCGGCGAAAGCGAACCAGAGCCGCGGCCCGGCCTCGCTCCAGCCGCCGGTGGCGACCACCAGCGCGCCGAGCGCTACCGCGGCGATGGTCTGCGAGACCGCGACCACCGTCAGTGCGGGCATCCGGCGGGTCAGCAGTCCGCCCCCGAAGTCGGCCAGGCCCCACAGCAGGCTGGTGGCCAGGGCGAACAGTGCTGTCATGGGCCGCCTCGCAGTACAGTTCAGTGAACGATCAGGTGCACCACACCATAGTTCAGTTCACTAAACGCTGTCATCCAGAATATTGGACGGAATGTGTCGGATCTCGACCTGCTGACCCAGTCCCTGGCGCGCAACGTCAAGCGCTGGCGTACCGAGCGCGGCTTCACACTGGACGCGCTCGCCGCCCGGGCCGGAGTCAGCCGTGGCATGCTCATCCAGATCGAGCAGGCCCGGACCAACCCGAGCATCGGCACCGTCGTCAAGATCGGTGACGCGCTCGGCGTCAGCATCACCACCCTGCTCGACTACGAGCAGGGCCCCAGGGTCCGTATCGTCCCCGCCGAAGGGGCGGTACGTCTGTGGGACACCGAGGCGGGCAGCTACAACCGCCTCCTCGCGGGCGCCGAGGCTCCCGGCCCGCTGGAGATGTGGGACTGGCTGCTGATGCCGGGGGACGGGAGCCCCTCGGACCCCCATCCGGCCGGCACGGTCGAACTCGTCCATGTCACCGCCGGCGAGCTGACGCTCACCGTCGACGGCGTCGCCCATCGGATCCCCGCCGGTGCGAGCGCCTCCTTCGAAGCCGACACCCCGCACACCTACGGCAACGAGGGCGAGGAGCCGATGCGGATGGTGATGGCGGTCTCGGTGCCGCCCGTGCGCTGAGAGCTCCGAACAAAAGTGGGGCCCGGCGGGCGGCGCCCGGCACGCACGCTCGCTGCGTTGCCGGAAGGTCCTTGTAGCGGAGCTACCAGGACCTTCCGGCGCCTTGCGATCGCACGCACCGGACACCGCCCGCTGATCGGACCCCACTTTTGTTCGGAGCTCTGAGACGCCGGCCCGGCGGCCGGCCCGTGGCTGTTAGCGTGCGGACATGCGCGCACCCCTCGGAGACTTCGACCACGCCACCCCCGCTCCGGACTGCCTCGACGAGCTGACCCCTCCGGTCGCGGACGCGGTGCGTCACTGGAGCGGCAGCGTGCCCGCCGACCAGATCGTCTATGTCGACACCGAGCCCGAGTGGGCCGACACCGCGGTCTTCGTGGAGCACTACGGCCGGGAGCTGCTCGACTGGTCCGCCAACTGCGTCGTGGCCGCGGGCAGGCGGGGCGGTGTGACCACACTGGCCGCCTGTGTGGTGCTGTCCACCGCCCGGGTCGATGTGAACGGCGCGGTCCGTCGTGAACTGGGTGCCCGCAAGGCGTCGTTCGCGCCGATGGAGGTCGCGACGGGGGAGACCGGGATGGAGTACGGCGGCATCACCCCGATCGGACTCCCCGGCGACTGGCCGGTGTTGGTGGACTCGGCGGTCGTCGACCTCCCGTATGTACTGGTCGGCAGCGGCCGGCGGCGGGGCAAGCTGCTGGTGCCGGGCAAGGCGTTCGCGGAGGTGGCGAACGCGGTGGTGCTGGAGGGGCTGGGTGTCTGAGAGCCGTGCAGGGCGCACCGGAGTGACCTATGTCCGGTCCGACGGCGGTCCTGCGGGGCGTGCCGGGAGCTGATCCCTCAGGGACGGGCCCGGGCGTGGTGGGCCAGGGCCAGATGCGGGTCCGTGGCCCCCGGTGCCGGGGCCGGGTCGGCGTGGACCAGGGCGGCGGTGAGTCCCGGCACCGCGTGCAACAGGGCATGTTCGGCCTCGACCGCGATGTCATGGGCCCGGCGTACGCTCACCTCGCCGTCGACCACGACCGCCACCTCGGCGCGCAGGCGATGCCCGATCCAGCGCAGCCGCAGTTCACCGACCCCGTGCACGCCCGGCACCCCGCACAGCGCCCGCTCGGCCCGGTCCACCAGTGCCGGGTCGACGGCGTCCAGCAACCGCCGGAACACCTCGCGCGCCGCGTCCCGCAGCACCAGCACGATCGCCGCAGTGATCGCCAACCCCACGAGCGGGTCCGCGAGTTGCCAGCCGAGTGCCGCGCCGCCCGCGCCCAGCAGCACCGCGAGCGAGGTGAATCCGTCCGTACGCGCGTGCAGTCCGTCGGCGACCAGCGCGGCCGAGCCGATCGCGCGGCCCACCCGGATCCGGTGGCGGGCGACCCACTCGTTGCCCGCGAAACCGATGACGGCCGCGGCGGCGACGGCCGGGATGTCGTGCAACGGACGGGGATCCAGCAGCCGTTCGACCGCGGTCCACGCGGTGAAGGCGGCGGACGCGGCGATGGTCAGCACGATCACGATTCCGGCGAGGTCCTCCGCGCGCCCGTATCCGTAGGTGAAACGGCGGGTGGCCGCGCGCCGGCCCAGGACGAAGGCGATGCCGAGCGGTACGGCGGTCAGGGCGTCGGCGGTGTTGTGCACGGTGTCGCCGAGCAGTGCGACCGACCCGGAGACGACGACCACGGCCGCCTGCGCCAGTGCCGTCACCCCGAGCACGGCCAGCGAGACCCACAGCGCCCGCAGCCCCCGCGCGGAGGACTCCAGCGTGGGGTCCACCCTGCCGGCGGTCTCATGGGAGTGGGGCGTGAGGAGGTGCCGGAGACGCCCGAGGGGACGGTGGAGGCCGTGGCCGCCATGGGGATGCGGCCGGGCGGGGGTGTGCCCATCGGTCCCGATGTGTTCGTGTCCCTGGTGTTCATGGCTCATCGCACAGCCCCCTTCACCGCGTCCGCGCGCGGGACGGTGGACGCGGGCGCATCCATGGAGCCATTATGTGCGTATGAGCGCACGCATGCACCTGTCAGCTGCGCACGGTGTGCAGCCGCGCACCGGAGGCGCGTCCCCCGGCCGCCCCTTGACGCCGGAAGAGGAGCGGTTCACGCTCGCCGCCGAGCTGCTCGCCCTGCTCGGGGACCGTACCCGCCTCACCCTGCTGCACGCCCTGGCCCACGGGGGTGAGGCCGATGTCTCCACGCTCACGGAGGTGTGCGGCGCGGCCCGGCCCGCGGTCAGCCAGCATCTGGCGCGGCTGCGCCTCGCGGGCCTGGTCGACACGCGAAGGGAGGGGCGTCGGGTGGTCTACTCGCTGCGCGACGGCCATCTGCGCCGGGTGGTGGACGAGGCGCTCGGACTGGCCGACCACCGACTCACCGGCCGTCCGGTGCACGACTGAGAGGCCGCGGTGCCGGACGGGCGGTGCGGACACGGCTGTGGGCCGGGACCTCGAGGTCCCGGCCCACAGCCGTGTCATGGATCGGTCCGGCGTGGGGCCGGGTCCCGGGAGATCAGGCGGCGGCGGGCGCGGCCTGGGTGAGCTGCTCGATGACCTTGGTCAGGCCCTCGACGACCTCGGTGTCGTCGGCGGGGTGGGTCTCGGCGAAGCGGGTGACGGAGCCGGGGATGGAGAGCTTGGCCTCCGCGACGACCGCACCGCCGGCGATGCCCGCGGCCTTGCGGGCCTCGTCCTGCGCCCAGACGCCGCCGTACTGGCCGAACGCGGTGCCGACGACGGCGACCGGCTTGCCGGTGAGGGCGCCGGCGCCGTACGGACGGGACAGCCAGTCGATGGCGTTCTTCAGGACGGCCGGGATGGTGCCGTTGTACTCGGGCGAGAAGAGCAGGAACGAGTCGGCCGAACCGGCGGCCTCGCGCAGCGCGGCGGCGGCCTGCGGGACGGCGCCCTCGACGTCGATGTCCTCGTTGTAGAAGGGCACGTCGGCCAGGCCCTCGTAGAGCACCACCTCGACGCCCTGGGGCGCGTGCTTCACGGCGGCCTCGGCGAGCTGGCGGTTGTGGGAACCGGAACGAAGGCTGCCGACCAGGGCGAGGATGCGTACGGACATGGTGATAACTCCCAGGATGTGTGACCGATACAAGCGGACCGGGTGAGTCCGTTGAAAGTTGTACCATTCCAACCGGACCGCGGTCCACTTCTCGGAGATATTAACCGGACCAAGGTCCGATTCTCTTCCCGGCGGCTACTCTGACCCGTATGACCGAGCCGCTTCCGCCCTTCCCCCGTCCGCAGGACGACCGCAACGGCCGAACGGACCTGACCCTTCTGCCGGCCGACGACACCGCACCGCTGCGTGCCGACGCCGCGCGCAACCGCATCCGGCTTCTGTCGGTGGCCGCCCGGCTGGCCGCGGAGCGCGGCATCGCGAATGTGACCATGGACGACATCGCCTGCGGCGCGGGGGTCGGCAAGGGCACGGTCTTCCGGCGGTTCGGCGACCGGACGGGGCTGCTGGTGGAGCTGCTCAGTCATCAGGAGGAGCAACTCCAGGCGGCCTTCCTCTCCGGGCCGCCGCCGGTCGGCCCGGGAGCGCCCGCGACCGAGCGGCTGCACGCCTTCGGCGCTGCCGTCCTGCGGCACGAACACGCGCACCGGGACCTGTATCTGGCCGCCCACGCGGAGCCGGGCCGGCTCCGCATGACCGCGCCGTACCAGTTCCGGCTGGCCCATGTCCGCATGCTGCTGCGCGAGGCGCGCGTCGAGGCCGACATCGAACTCGTCGCGCATCTGCTGCTCGGATTCCTGGAGGCGGCGTTCGTCGACCACCTTCTCGCCCACCGGGGGATGGCCCTGGAGCGGGTGGCGGCCGGCTGGTGCGACCTGGTCGACCGGTTCACCGGACGATGTCCGGGCTGACACGCCGGTCACCCGTTCCCATGCCCGATGTTTGCCCAGGTCAGAGGCGTATTATCGGACATGACAACGGTCACCGGTGCAGCCTTTGCCCTGGGGCGTCGCCATGCGTTTCACTTCGGTCGAGGCACCCGATGCGAGGGGGAAGGCGGACCAGATGAGCGACCACGGTCATCGGCACCACGGGCACGGCCCGGCGGGGCATGCCGGCCACTCCCACGGCGTCTCGGCGGACGCCGACCGCCGCTGGCTGGGCATCGCGCTCGCCCTGATCACCGTGTTCATGGCGGCCGAGGTGACTGTCGGAATCCTCGCCGACTCCCTGGCGCTGATCTCCGACGCGGCCCATATGCTGACCGACGCCGCGGCCATCGTGCTCGCCCTGATCGCGATGCGGCTCGCCGCCCGGCCGGCCCGCGGCGGCTTCACCTACGGGCTCAAACGCGCCGAGATCCTCTCCGCCCAGGCCAACGGCCTCACCCTGCTCCTGCTCAGCGCCTGGCTGGCGTACGAGGCCGTACGGCGCCTGATCGCCCCGCCGGCCGTCGCGGGCGGGGCCATGCTGATCACCGCGCTGGCCGGTATCGCGGTGAATATGCTCGCCACCTGGTGCATCTCCAGGGCCAACCGCACCTCCCTCAATGTCGAGGGCGCCTATCAGCACATCCTCAACGACCTGTTCGCCTTCGTCGGCACCGCCGTCGCCGCCCTCGTCGTGGTGCTGACGGGCTTCGAGCGCGCCGACCCGCTGGCCACCCTGGTGGTCGTGGCGCTGATGGTGAAGGCCGGGTACGGGCTGCTGCGCGACTCCGGCCGTATCTTCCTGGAGGCGGCGCCCTCCGATGTCGACCCGGACGCCCTCGGCGACCGGCTCGTCGCCCGGTCGGACGTCGTCGAGGTGCACGACCTGCACGTCTGGCAGATCACCTCCGGCCAGGCCGCGCTCTCCGCCCATGTCCTGGTCGAGCCGGGCGGCGACTGCCATGCCGTACGCCGCGATCTGGAGGACGTCCTGCGCCACGACTACGGCATCACCCACACCACCCTCCAGGTCGACCACATCGCCGAGCAGGTCCTCCAGGTGGCCCTGCACGGTGAGCGGGGCGCGGCGGACGACTCCGCGCACTGCGAGGCCCCGCACGGGCCGGTGCACCGTGAGGAGCCGCACCACCACTGACGGCGCCCGCACCCGGACCGTTCGGTCTCGCGCCACGCCGTTCCCGACCGTGCTCGTCGGTTCCTGTCGGTTCCTGTCCTTGATCGTTCCGGTTCTTGACCCTCCCTTTCCCCGAATACCTCTGACACAGAGCTAATCTCGGAGCTGTGGAACGGGAACCCGGGAACTTCGCCGACGATCTGGCAGACACGCTCGTCGGAGTGCAGAGGCTGATCAGGCGGAGGCTGCGCCGTGGGACGACCGGGCCGCGACTGCGCGGCGCCGAGGTCGAACTGCTGCGTCTGGTCGCGGAGCGCCCGGGGATCGGTGTGTCGGACGCCGCCAAGGAGCTGTATCTGGCGGGGAACTCGGTCTCCACGCTGGTCAACCGGTTGGCGAAGGACGGCTATCTGCTCCGTGAGACGGACCCGGCCGACCGGCGGGCCGCGCGGCTGCTGCCCACGGTGGCGGCCGAGGCACGACTGCGTGACTGGCGCGAGCGGCGCACCGCGCTGGTACGCGGCCAGGTGGCCCGTCTGGACGAGGTGGACCGCAAGGCTCTGGAGGCGGCTCTTCCGGCTCTGCGGAAACTGGCCGAGAACCTGCACGAGGAAGGCGGGGAAAGATGACACCGCACGCGACGCACGGCGAGACCCCGGTGGACGACGCCGTCACCTGTGCCGGACTGCGCTACTCCTTCGGGGAGACACACGCGGTCGACGGGCTCGACCTGTCCGTCCTCGACGGCGAAGTGTTCGGACTGCTCGGCCCCAACGGCGCCGGGAAGACCACCGCGATCCGCTGCATCACCACGCTGCTTCCAGTCCCGGCCGGCATGGTCCGGATCTTCGGCCACGACGCGGCCCGCGAACGCATGTCCGTACGGCGCCTGCTGGGTTATGTGCCGCAGCAGCTGTCCGCCGACGCGGGACTCAGCGGCCGCGAGAACGTCGCCCTGTTCGCCCGTGTCTTCGACGTCTCCCGGCGCGAACGGGCCCGGCGCGTGGAACAGGCGCTCGCGGCCGTGGACCTCACCTCGTCGGCCGACCGGCTCGCCCGCACCTACTCCGGCGGCATGGTCCGCCGGCTCGAGCTCGCCCAGGCCCTGGTGAGCGCACCCCGGCTGCTGATCCTCGACGAGCCGACCATCGGCCTGGACCCGATCGCCCGGACCAACGTGTGGGAGCACATCAACGCCGTGCGCGCCGCCACCGGCATGACCGTGCTCGTCACCACCCACTACATGGACGAGGCCGACCAGTACTGCGACCGGGTCGCCCTGATGCACCACGGCCGTATCCGTGCCCTCGGCACACCCGAGGAGCTGAGGCACGGACTGAGGGAACGGCTCGGCACCGAAGGCCCGCTGCCGACCCTGGAGGACGTCTTCCGTGATGTCGCCGGCAGCGGACTCGACGACCAGGCAGGAGACTTCCGCGATGTCCGAAGCACCCGCCGCACCGCGTCCCGTGTCGGCTGAACCCGTCCGCCCGGCGGACCTCGACCTGCTGGTGACCCCGCCCCGGGCCCGCACCGGCTGGCGGGTGCTGCCCGCACGGGTCGCCGCGATGTGCGCGGTCGAGCTGCAGAAGCTGCGCCACGACCGTACCGAGTTGTACACCCGCGCGATCCAGCCGGCGCTCTGGCTGCTGATCTTCGGCGAGACCTTCACCAGGATCAGGGCGATCCCCACCGGCGGCATCCCCTACATCGACTACCTGGCGCCCGGCATCATCGCCCAGTCCGCGATGTTCATCGCGATCTTCTACGGCATCCAGATCATCTGGGAGCGGGACGCCGGGATCCTGACCAAGCTGCTGGTCACACCGACCCCGCGGGCGGCCCTGATCACCGGCAAGGCCTTCGCCGCCGGGGTCAAGGCACTGATCCAGGCCATCGTGGTCGTCGTCATCGCGGCGCTGCTCGGCGTCGCACTGACCTGGAACCCGCTGCGGCTGCTGGGGGTGGCGGCGGCGGTCGTCCTCGGCTCGGCCTTCTTCTCCTGTCTGTCCATGACCATCGCGGGCATCGTCCTCACCCGTGACCGGCTGATGGGCATCGGTCAGGCGATCACCATGCCGCTGTTCTTCGGGTCCAACGCGCTCTACCCGGTGGCCGTCATGCCCGGCTGGCTCCAGGCCGTCAGCACGGTCAACCCGCTGAGCTACCAGGTGGACGCCCTGCGCGGACTTCTGCTCGGCACGCCTTCCCATGTGCTGCTCGATTTCGGTGTCCTGGCGGTGGCCGCCGCGCTGGGCATCATCTCTGCGTCCTCGCTGCTGGGGCGGCTGGCCCGCTGACGGCGGCGGGCCGGCCGGTGGGACCCGGCAGCGAGGTCACCTCTTCTTCCAGAACGCCATCAGATCCGCCAGGGCCCTGATGATCTCGGGTCGTTCCGATGCCTCCGCCCGGCGCAGGCTGATCAGCAGCGACAGCAGGATCATGACGACGAAGAGGCCGACGACATAGAGGAACAGCTGCGGAGCAGACGTCGCCATGAGTTCCAGCACGGTCCACATTTCGCCTCCCGGACGGTCCCAGCCGCTGCTTCCGAGAGATTCCGCGACGGGAAGACCTCGACGGAGGCAGACGGACGCCTGTCACCACGCCGCGCCAGCCGACTGCGGAAGGCGGCCGTGCGGGCCCAGGAAGGAAGGCGGAACCCCGCCGACGAAGCCTCCACCCCGTCGGCACGGTCGGTGGCACCGTGCGTTGAGCGGCTCGACGCCACTGCCTCGTTGTCCTGTTCCGCGCATCGGCGGGGACGGCGTCATCAAGTCCGGCGAGCCCGGCGCCCTGTGCGGCTCCGGCTCGTCGACGCGGGCGGTGGCGGGGCAGACTCCTCGTCGCCGCCTGACCGGTTGCTTCGGGGGAACAACCTAACCGGGAGGGCAACTCGGTGATGTTCGACCCGCACATCCGTTCACTCGTTAGGTCTCCCGGCTCCGCTCGACAGGGGGAGTCCGAGGCCCCGCGGCAGGTCTGACGGAGACCACCGCGGATGCCGGAGGGGCGGGCCTGAAGGCCCGCCCCTCCGGGCTGTTCGGGTATCGCTCGGCGACTCGGGTCCGCTCAGCCCGTCGCCACCGTGAACACATGCAGATCGGTGTCGTCGGGGAGCTGGACGCTCGCGATCCGCTTGCCTGCCGGGGCCTCGTACGGCTTGGTGGCGAAGACATAGGTCGTCACCGCGTCCTTGTCGGCGCCCGCCACATTGCGGTACGCGCTCTTGGCGACCACCGTGTTGCCGTACTGAACGGTGCCGCCGCCTCCGCCGACGGTCCAGTCGGTGAAGGAGAGGTCGACGGTCGCGGTGCTGCCGTCGGTGTAGGTGACCGTGGCCTTGGTCTGCTGGTTGCCGTTGACCGCACTGCCGACGAAGGACAGCCGGGCCGCCGGCTCGGCCAGGTCGATGCGCTGACCGGCCGCCGAGGCGTTGTCCGGGCGTCCGCCGGGCGAGTTCGGCCAGATGAAGGCCAGGCCGTCCACCGTGCCCCGGCCGCCGGGGGTGACGCCGGCCGCCGCGAGGGCCTGGCGGGAGTAGCTCCAGCCACCGCCGTCGTAGTCGGCCTCGGCATGGTCGCCGTCGTCGTCCGAGACACCGGTGTTGTTGTAGGCGGCCAGCAGGGTTCCCGGGGCCGCCACGGTCAGGGAGACCGACTGCTCGTAGGACTCCTCGCCCGAGGTGACCGTGACCTTCGCGTCGTAGAAGCCCTGCTCGGTGCCCTTGTCAGCGGTGAGCGTGATCTGCCGGGCACCGTCGAGCACCGTGCCCTCGGCGGGCGTCGCCGTGATGCCGGCCGGGGTCCGCACACGGAAGTGCACCTCGGGGCCCTGGCCGCCGTTCAGCGACAGGGCACGGACGTCGATCTCGGTGCTCTCGCCGGGCGCGAGGATCGCCGTCGTCGGGCCCACACCGATCTGGTACGGCTGCTCGCCCTGCCGGAAGGAGGGCGGTGCCGCGGACGGGGCGCTGCCCCAGGTGCGGTCGGGGGTGGCGGAGAGGGTGTAGTCGAGCCTGCCGCCGTCCCGGACGAAGCTCGCCGGCAGCCAGGGGCGGTCGCTCGTCCGTCCGTCGACCTTCAGGGACCGGACGTAGGGGGATCCGGCCGCAGCGCCCGCCGCGCGGACGGAGATGTCGCGGCCGTGTGGACGGCTGATCTCGATCCGCTCGAACAGCGGTGAGGCGAGGACGAGTTCGGCACGGGAAGGCACCTGCGGATACATGCCGAGCGCCGAGAAGACGTACCACGAGGACATCGCGCCCAGGTCGTCGTTGCCGGGGATGCCGCCCGGCTGAGTGGTCCACAGCTGCCGCATGGCCGCGCGGACGGTCTCCTGGGTCTTGTACGGCGCGCCCGCGTAGGCGTACAGGTAGGGGACGTTGATGGAGGGCTCGTTGTCGAGTTCGGACTTGGTGCCGCCGTTGCCGGTGAACGCCCAGTCGCCGTCGGCGTCGTGGAAGAAGTCGTCCAGTCGGGCCAGCGCCGCCTCCCGGCCGCCCATCGCCGCGAACAGACCGGCCGGGTTGTGCTGGACCATCCAGGTGTACTGGGCCGCCGTGCCCTCGACGAAGCCGTTGCCGGTGTCCGGGGTGAAGCCGGGGACCCAACTGCCGTCGGCCTTGCGGTTGGCGATGTAGCCGCCGGTGGGGTGGGCCGCGATGTTGAAGTTGTTCTGCCACCACTGGGCGCGCCCGGCGAAGGCGGCGGCGGTGCTCTTCTGCCCGGCGGCCTCGGCGAGCTGGGCGAGGGCGAAGTCGGCCGTGGACATCTCCAGCGTCTCGGCGGCACCGCCCCAGGCGTTGGAGACGGACGGCATGTAGTGCCGCTCGAGGTACTGGTCGAGGGACGGCCGCTGGCCGGCCGAGAGCACCGGCTTGCCCGCCGGGGACAGGTCCTGCTCGGTCGGTACGGTCGCCGCCTTCACCAGGGAGGCGAGCGCTCCCTTCAGATCGAAGTCGGTGCCGCCGAAGGCGTGGATGCCGGCCAGGGCGGTCGGTGAGGGGTCGCCGTTCATGACATGGGTGCCGCTCGCGCCGTGCAGCCAGCGGTCCCAGACGCCGCCGTTCTGCCGGGCCAGCTCGTACAGCGACTGGGCGACGTCCGAGCCGGTGCCCGGGTCGAGCAGGGTCAGCAGCTGCACCTGGTCGCGGTACTGGTCCCAGCCGGAGAAGGTGCCGTACTGCGCCTGGTGGCCGCGGCCCACGGTGTGCACCTTGTCGTCGCTTCCGCGGTATCTGCGGTCGGCGTCACTGATGACATTGGGGTGCAGCAGGGCGTGGTAGAGCGCGGTGTAGAAGGTGGTGCGCTCCTCGTCGGTGCCGCCGCCGACCCGGATCGCGCCCAGTCGGTCCCGCCAGGCGCGGCGGGCCGCTTCCTTGACCGAGTCGAAGGAGCGCTTGGGCGGGTTCTCCGCGGCCAGGTTCGCCTCGGCGCCGGCCCGGCTGACGTAGGAGATGCCGACCTTGACGCCGACCGGTCCGGTGCCGGGCGCGAACTCCACATATCCGCCGGCTCCCTTGCCCTTCACGGGCCGGCCGCCGTCGGAGAAGCCTCCGGCGCCGCCGGTCGCCGAGGTCGAGCCCGGGCTCAGCTTGTCGTCCTGCCAGGTGCCGGTCGCCTTGAAGGGCCGGTCGAAGCGGGCGGTGAAGTACAGGGTGTAGTAGGCGCGCCGGCCCTCGGGGTCGAGGTAGCCGCAGAAGTTTCCGGAGGTGACGGAGCCGGAGACGGTCCGCGCGGCCGGGTCGATGGTGATCGACGAATCGGTGGAGCCCACCTCGGAGTCGGCGGTGCGGATCAGCAGGGAGGCGGGTGTGCCGCCCGGGTAGGTGAAGCGGGCCGAGCCGGTGCGCGCCGTCGCCGTGAGGTCGGCGGTGACTCCGGAGGCGAGGCCCACCCGGTAGTGGCCGGGCTCGGCGGTCTCGTCGGAGTGCTTGAAGTCGGCGGCGTAGACGGCGTTCTTGGTGTCGGCGGCCGGTGAGGAGGTGACCTCACCGGCGTACGGGAAGAACGGGATGTCGCCGCTGCCGCCCGCGCAGCCGGTGCCGGACATATGGGTGAGGCTGAAGCCGCGGATGCGGGTGGCGTCGTACTGATAGCCGCCGGGCGCGGCCGTCCTCGTGGCGTCGCCGGTGGTGTTCTCCGGGCTGAAGGAGAGCATGCCGGACGGGACGACGGCGCCCGGGAAGACATTGCCGCCGTTCTTGGTGCCGATCAGCGGGTCGACGTACGCGGCCGGGTCCTTGACCAGGACGGGCGGGGGGCTGGGTGGTGCGGCGGTCGCCGCGAGGGCGGGGGTGGCGCCGACCGCGAGCAGGGCGGCCGACAGCAGGGACACGGGACGGAAACGCATGACGCGGCCCCTCCTCCTTCGGACGGGTCGCGCACCACAGGTCGCACAAGCCGCAGGGACAGTAGCGTGCGCCGGTGGTACCACGGAAGAGTGCGTACCGATGCGGGGCGCGCCCGGGTCATCACCCGGCGCGACCTCGGTGCATGCCCATTGACATCGTTGTCGGTTCACGCGGTACAGTCATGTACAGACCAATACGACAACGTTGTCGCGCATCGTAGGGTCGTCACGAGCCAGCATCACCGAATGTCGCGGTCGACGTTGCCTTTTCCGACGTCGCCCAGCCGGACCCCGGCGCCGGGGTCCGGCACGGTCCCGGTCACGCCACGGGCGCGCCGAAAGCCCGTGCGGCGTCGAACATCGCTTCGAGGGCCCGCTCCACGCTGATCTGACTGTTGCCGGCCACGATGTGCAGTCCGTAGGCGTCCTCCAGCGCCACCAGGTTCAGGGCCGCCGTCGAGGTGTCCAGGGCGAGGTGGAAGACTCCGGTGCCGGCGCCGCGTTCCAGTACGGCCCGGTAGGCGGCCAGCTGCCGCTCGTACATCGACTCGACCAGCGTGCTGTGCAGCGGGGAGTTCTCCGCCAGCACGTCGAACTCGTACAGCAGGCGCATCAGTGCGTCGTCGGGCCCCGTGGGGAGCCCGGCGCGGATGGTCTCCCGCAGGAGTAGCGCCGGGTTCTCTATCGTGTCCCGCAGTGCGTCCCGACGGTCACAGAAGCGTTCCATGCCGGCGCGATAGGCCTCCCTCAGCAGCGCGTCGAGGTCGTCGTAGTAGTACAGGACGGCTCCTCGGGTCAGCCCCGCCTTGCGTGCCACATCCGCGAGCGAGAGGGAGCGCAACCCGGTCTCGGCGGTCGTGTCGATGACCGCCTGGATGAGGTGGGCGCGGCGTTCGTCCTGGTTTTTTGGGCGGGCCATGCCTTGACAGTAGCCGAGACGCTCATGACACTCGAACCATTCTTTGACGCCGATGGCAAAGAATGCGCGCACCGTCTCGGCGTCTCCCGGCCGTCCGTTCCCGGCACGGCCCAGAACCGAGGACAACCATGCTGGACACCCTGATCACCGGCGCACGTGTGCGCACCTTCGACGACGCCCGCCCCTGGGCCGGCGCCGTCGGCATCACCGGCGGGCGCATCGCCTTCGTCGGCGAGGAGGCCGAAGCCCCCGCGGCCCGGGAGCACCGCCGCCTGGACGGCGGCCTTCTCACTCCGGGCATCATCGACAGCCACAACCATCTGCTGCTCGGCTTCGACCCCGACGCCGTCAGCCTCGAGGGCGCCGAGACCCTCGAGGAGGTCCGCCGCCGCATCGCGGAACTCGCCGACGCGCGCCCGGACCTGACCTGGATCTGCGCCGAGAACGCCGTGTACTCGGTGGTCCACGGCCGCCGCCCCGCCGCCCGCGACCTGGCCGGCATCACCTCTCGCCCGGTCTTCGTCACCACCTACGACCAGCACTCGGTGTGGCTCAACGACGCCGCGATCCGCGCGCTGCGCCTGGACGACGGCGGAGACATCCCCTGGGGCCGCCCGGAGCGGGACGCAGACGGCCGCGCCACCGGCTGGGTCACCGACTTCTACACCAGCGCCATGACCACGGCGGGCCTGGCCGGCCTGCAGCGCGACATCCCGATGTACTCACCGGAGCGGCGCTACCGCAAGCTGCTGGGCAGCCTGGAGATGGCTACCGCCGCCGGCATCACCACCGTGGTGGAACCGCAGGTCCCGCTCGCCGAGATCGATCTGTTCCGGCGCGCCCGGGACGAGGGGCGGCTCAGCTCCCGTGTCATCGCCGCGCTCTTCCACCCCATGGGGTCCGACGGCGCGTTCCGGAAGCAGCTGCGTGCGGCGGCCGACGCCGCCCCGAGCGGTGACCGTTTGTCGTTCGGTCCCGTCAAGCTCTACGCCGACGATGTGATCGAGCCCCACAACGCCTGGATGCTCGAGGACTACGCCAACCGGCCCGGGCACCGCGGCCACCCCTCCGCGCCGCTGGGTGAACTCACCCGGGTCGTCACCGAACTGGACCGCCTCGGCTTCCAGACCCACACCCATGCGACGGGCGACGGCGGCATCCGCCTGGCCCTGGACGCGATCGAACACGCCGCGCGCACCAACGGCACCCGCGACCGCCGCCACGGGATCGTGCATGTCGAGTGCCTCGCCCCCACGGATCTGCCGCGCTTCGCCGAGCTGGGCGTCACCGCCGCCATGCAGCCGCGGCACTGCTCCCCGGACCTGGTGGCCGGCACCTGGATGGAGAACATCGGCGAGGCCCGCTGGGACCGGGCCTGGCGACTGCGCTCGCTGATGGCCTCCGGAGCGCATGTGGCCCTCTCCAGCGACTGGCAGGTGGGGGAGATGGACCCCCTGATCGGCCTCTACTCCGCCCTGACCCGAGCCGGACTCGACGGGGGGAACGCCTGGACGCCGGCGGAGCGCCTGGGGCTCGACGACGCGTTGCGCGGCTACACCGCCGAGGGCGCCTGGGCCTGGCACCGGGAGGGCGAGTACGGCATCATCCGTGAGGGTGCCGAGGCTGACCTCGTCGCCTGGTCCGAGGACCTCTACGCGCTCGAGCCCGACCCGGCGGCGCTGCTGCAGCAGCGGGCCGAGGTGACCTGGGTGGGTGGCGAGGTGGTCCATGAGGCCGCCACGGCGCGCGCCACCGCCGGCCACTACGGCGCGCTCACCTCCTGTTCAGCCCACGCCGAAGGCGGTCACGCCCATGTCTGAGAGATCTTCCGCCTCCCGCGCCGCCGAGCGCACCGCCCCGTCGCAGGGCCCGGCGGGCGGCGTGCCCGCCACACCGGGCCTCGGGCAGGACACCGTGACCGTCGCCGGCCCCGCCACGGACCGGCCCGAGGACTTCGCGGACGGCGCACGGCTGCGCCGCAGCCTGAAGCTGCGGCACATCGTCTTCCTCGGCCTGGCCTTCATGGCGCCGCTGGCGGTGTTCGACACCTTCGGTCTGGTCTCCGAGGCGACCGACGGCCATGTGCCGCTGGCCTATCTGGCCGTGCTGGTCGCGGTGGGGCTCACGGCGCTCAGCTATGCGCGGATGGCCCGCCGCATCACGTCCGCCGGATCGGTGTACACCTACGCCGGCAAGTCCCTCGGGGCGCCCGTCGGCTTCCTGGTGGGCTGGTCCGCCACGCTGGACTATGTGCTGCTGCCCATGCTCAACGCCCTGCTGGCCGCGATCTACATGGGTGCCGTACTGCCCGGCGTCCCGGCGTGGGTGTGGGTGCTCTCCACCGTGGTGGTCTGCACGGCGCTCAACCTGGTGGGCATACAACTGGCCGCCAAGGTGAACGTGGCGCTGGTGGTCGTCCAGGCCGGCGTGGCCATCGCCTTCCTGGTGTTCGCCGTGCGTGCCATCGCCACCCACGGCGAGTCCTTCGGGACCACCGGCTGGGACCCGGCCTCGGTGTCGCTGCCCGACCTGCTGAGCGGCGCCTCGTTGCTCGCCCTGTCCTTCCTGGGTTTCGACGCCGTCTCCACCCTCTCCGAGGAGGCCGAGCACCCGCGGCGGGACATACCGCGGGCCATCCTGCTCATCGTGGCCGCCGCCGGGGTGTTCTTCCTGGCCATCACCTACGCCATGCAGACGCTCTTCCCGGACGTCTCGGTCGTGGGCAACATCGTGGGCGCCTCGCCGGAGATCGCCAAGTACATCGGTGGTGCGGCGTTCCAGGCGGTGTTCGTGGGCGGCTATCTCACCGCCGTCCTCGGCTGCGGCCTCACCCAGCAGATGAGTGCGGCACGGTTGCTGTTCGCCATGGGCCGTGACGGCATGCTGCCGCGGGCGGTCTTCGGGCGAGTCGATCCACGCACCGGCGTCCCCGCCCTCAATGTGCTCGTGGTGGGCGTCATCGCGGCCTCCGCCGTCTTCCTGGACCTCGGCAGCGCCGCATCACTGATCAACTTCGGTGCCTATGTCGCCTTCGCCGCGGTGAACCTGGCGGTGATCGGGTTCTGGGTGCGCGATCGGCGCGCCGGCCGGCAGCAGGCCCGTGGGCCCCTGGCCCTGGTGCTGCAACTGCTGCTGCCCGCGCTCGGGTTCGTCGTGAACGTGGCCCTGTGGGTCAGTCTGGACACCCCGGCCAAGGTCGTGGGCGTGATCTGGGCACTGGTGGGCGTGGGGATCCTCGCTCTGCACACCGGCGGGTTCCGCCGACCGGTGCGGAGACCTTGACCCGTTCCACACCAAGGTCCCGAGGCGAGAGGGCGCTCGGATGCACAAGGGCGCACCAGGTCGGTCCCACCCCGCTCCACCCGCGCCCCTCTGTGTGACGCCGTCGGCCGCGGTCGGACGAGTGGCTCGTCAGCGCAGTGCGCGGAGTTCGATCGCCGGGCACCGGTCCATGACCATCTCGAGGCCGGCGGCGCGGGTGCGCTCGTACGCGGCCTCGTCCGTCACGCCGAGTTGGAACCAGACGGCCCTGGCGCCCTTGGCCACGGCTTCGTCGGCCACCGCGCCGGCGAGCTCGCTCCGGACGAAGACATCGACGACGTCCACGTCGAAGGGGATGGCGTCGAGGGAGGGGTAGCCCTGTTCCCCGTGCACCGTCTCGGCCCTCGGATGAACGGGGACGATCCGCTTGCCGTGGCGCTGGAGGACACCGGCGACTCCATGGGCGGCGCGGCGCTCGTCGGCGGAGAGGCCGACGATCGCCCAGGTGTCGCCGAGTTCGGTGAGGATCCTGCGGACTGTCTCCGTGTCGCTGTGCATACCGGCCTCCGCTGCGGTGGATGGTTCACCACGGCAACGACCGCCGGCGCTCCGCCATTCCCCCGCGGGCGGCCGTACCCGCCGGTGGTCAGCCGCGGGCGCGCAGGCTGGCCTCCTCCAGGTCGAGCTCGCGCTGGATCCGGCGCCGAGTGGCATTGCTGATCCTGTTCGCCCGGTAGAGGCTCTGCAGTTCGGCCGCCTCGATGGCGATGAGGGTGCGGCGTATCTCGCGGTAGGCGTCGGCGGGACGGGCGTCCGGGTCGTTGTACCGGGCGTCCTCCGTCTGGTGGATACGGGCCTCCAGATGGCGACGGACCTGCTTGAGGGCGGTCTCGGCGGCTGTGCCCAGACCGGCGAGCTGATCGAGGTCGCCGAGCTGTCTGAGCTCCGCGAGGGCCGCCTTGGCGATGTGCCGACGGGTCCGGGCCTCCTCGCGGGCGGTGTGCTCCGGCTCCAGAGCGATCCCGGAGCGGCGGACCACGGGGGCGAGGGTGAAGCCCTGGAAGACCAGGGTGAGCGCGATGGTCCCGGTGGTGAGCGTGAGGATCAGCGACCGGTGCGGCAGTGGCGCCCCTGCCTGGGTGGTCAGCGGGATGGAGAGGGCGGCGGCCAGCGGCATCACGCCCCGGGTGCCGGCCCAGGACAGGACGGCCGGCACACGCCAGGACAGACGGCCGTCGCCTTCCTTGCGCCGGAACTGGATCAGGGCGGACAACGGGAAGATCCACAGCAGCCGGATCGCCAGCACGGTGAAGGTGATCACCGGCACCCAGAGCGGCCAGCCGCGCTCGTCGTGCGCGAGATGACGGACGGCGGAGGGGATCTCCAGGCCGATGAGGGCGAAGACGACGCTCTCCAGGAGGAAGGTCAGGGTGTTGTAGACGGCGTGGACCTGGAGCCGGACGGGGGCGTTGCCGAGCCGGTGACCGGCGCTTCCGAGGACGACCCCGGACACGATGACGGCGGTCACCCCCGAGGTGTGCGACTGCTCCGCGATGACATAGGAGGCGTACGGGGTGACCAGTGCGATGACCGTCTCCAGCGTGGGGTCCTCGGTCCGCCTGCGGATCAGGGCCACCAGCGCGGCGACCACCGCGCCGATGAGGACCCCGCCGCCGGCGAGAACCAGGAACTGCTCGACGGTCCCTGACACGGTGACGACGCTGCCGGTGACCGCGGTGGCCACGGCGACCTTGTAGAGGACCAGGGACGTGGCGTCGTTGAACAGGCTCTCCGCCTGCACCATGGCCTGCACCCGCGCCGGGAGGGAAAGACGCCGGCCGAGCGCGGTCACGGCCACCGGGTCGGTGCTGGCCAGCACGGAACCGAGGATGAACGCGCCCGCGGCGGTGAGCGGGGTGATCGCCCGGGCGACGAAGCCGACGGCGACCGCCGAGGCGAGAACCAGACCGAAGACCAGCGCGGTCACGGGCCGCCACACGGTACGCAGATCGCGGACGGAGATCTCCCCGGCCGAGGCGAAGAGCAACGGTGGCAGCACCAGCACGCTGATCACATGAGGCGGCAGACGGACCTCGGGAACCCAGGGCATCAGCCCGACGATCAGACCGGCCACCACCAGCAGCGAGGGAGCGGGCAGACTCCAGCGCCGGGCACCCGTGGCCACGGCCGTGGCCAGGACCACAAGCAGCAGTATGACGATCAGGCCGGTCATGGAGCGTTCCCGGTGGGCTACGGCTTGTTACCACCCTCTGACCAGGTGCTTCACCAACCGTAACCGACCGGGCGCCCGTACGGCCCCTGGCGCGTCTGCCGCACGCGCCCACTGAATGCCGGGTATGCCGACCCCGTACCTCAGGTCCGGGAGCCGGCCGGCGGCGCGCCGGCCTTGCTCATCACCGGCGACCGGGTGCTCTCCGGCGAGGCGTCCTCGGCGTCGGTCGCGGTGTCGCGGCCGGGCAGCACATGGACGGCATCGGCGTGCTGGGCGAGGGCCTGGTCATGGGTGATCAGGATCGTGGTGCGTCCGGCCATCAGCCGGCGCAGCGGGTCGAAGACGTTCCGTGCCGCCCGGGCATCGAGTCCGGCGGTCGGTTCGTCGAGTATGAGGACCGGGGTCGCCCGCAGGAAGGCCCGGGCGATGGCGATCCGACGGCTCTGTCCTCCGGAGAGCTGAAGCCCGTTCTCACCGATGACGGTCTCGTACCCGTCCGGGAGCGCGGTGATGAACTGGTGGGCGTCGGCCTGCTCGGCCGCCTGGACGATCTCCGCCATGGTGGCCTTCGGGCGGCCGTAGGCGATGTTGTCGCGGACCGTCGCGTGGAAGAGCTGCGTCTGCTGGGACAGAAGGGTCACGGACTGCCGGACCGAGGCCGCGGTGACGTCACGGATGTCGGTGCCGTCGAGACGGAGCGTCCCGGCGGTCGGGTCCATGAACCGCACCATCAGCTTGGCCAGCGTCGACTTGCCCGAGCCGCTCGGGCCCATCACCGCGAGGACCTCACCGGGTGCCACCGCGAACGTCACCCCGCTCAGCACCGTCCGGCCGGGCCGGTTGGGATAGGCCGCGCCGAGGTCCTCGCATTCGACGAGGCCCCGCACCTCGGTGAGGTCCCTCGCGCCCGGCCGGTCACGGACCGGGGACCGCATCCCGAGCAGCTCGATGACACGCTCCGCACCGGCGCTCGCGGCGCCGAGCTCGGTCACCAGACCGGAGAGCTGGTGAATCGGGCCGAAGAGCTGTGCCATGAAGGCGGCGAAGGCGAGAAGGCCGCCCAACGTCAGTGCGTTCCGGGTGAGTTCGTAGGCGCCCAGCCCGATGACCGCGAGGCCGCCCATGACCTCGACGACGTTCAGCAGGGCTGGGTACAGATACGCGACCCGGGCCGTGTGGAGTTCGGCGCGCACCAGCTCCTCGCCCTCGCGGCGGACCCGGGCGACCTCCCGGGCCTGCTGGTTGTAGGCGTGGGTCAGGGAGGAGTTGGCCAGACTCTCCTCGACCACGGCGGTGAGACTGCCCTCCCGGCGGCGCACCTCCCGGGACAGCGTCTGGATCCGATTGCTGAACAGGCGGGCGGCGACGGCGAAGACCGGCGCCGCGGCGAACGCCATCAGCGCGAGCGGCCAGCTCAGATAGAAGGCCGCCGCGGTGAAGAACACCAGCGAGATGGTGGCCGAGGCCGCCTCGATGACGCCGGAGGCGACCAGATGCTCGATCGCCGCGATGTCGGATGTCAGACGGGCCATCACATCGCCGTGTCTGCGGGCGCGCAGCGCGTCGGGCGGGATGGTGTGCAGATGCGCGACGACAGAGGTGCGCAGGCGCTGCAGAAAGCGCTCCGCGACCCAGGTCGCCGTGTATCCGCCCGCGAAGGCGATCAGCGCGGCGACCAGGGCCATCCCCACGATGAGCCCGGCCAGCGGCCAGAACGCCGCGAAGTGCCGCGGCGCCAGCACTTCGTCGATCAGGTTCTTGAAGAGCCACACCGATGCGACTTCGCCGGCCGTGCCGATGATCAGCAGAAAACCGGCGAACAGCAGCCAGCGCGCGTCGGGGCGCACCCAGGGCCAGAAACGGCGGATGGCCGCGGCAGGCGTCACGACAGGCGCCAGCGCCACGGACGAGGTCTCTACGGACAAGCGGTCCGATGCGTACACCTGACAGTCACCTTTGCATGCGGGGGCCGGGTCACGATTCGATCAACGGGGGCCGGCAGATGCCGGCCCCCGCGATGAGGATCCTTAGGAGGTCAGCCGATCAGTAGCCGCCGCCGCCGAAGCCGCTGCCGCCGCCGAAGCCGCCGCCGCCGAAGCCGCCACGACCGCCGCCGAAGCCGCCACGACCACGGCCGCCGAAGCCGCCGAAGCCGAAGCTCACGAAGTGGTAGAAGCGGCGGTAGTGGCCACCGCCACCACGGGAGTAGCCCTCGTTGGAGCGGTCGGTGGTGCCAAGTCCGTTGCCGGAGCCTGCGATAGCGCTCATGATGTTTTTTCCTCTTCCTTCTGTGACTCGGAGTGCCGAGCGGGCGAGGTTCCCGTAGGACACCTCCGCACCGGCACAGGGACCCCTTCATGCAGGGTGGACAGGATCACGACCTGCGTCTGCAATCCGGGTAGATATGGGCAATCCGTGCGGATCGCTTCATCTGTTCCGAAAGTACACATACATCTCCGGCGGGGGCGCGTCGGACTTCTGCGCGGACCCCGGGCTGCCGCTCGGCGAACCCGCCCCGATACGGACGACGGGGCCCCGCCCCCGGTGAGGGCGACACCGCCCGCCGGACGGTCGCCGAGACCCGCCGCCCGGCTCGCCCTCTTCACTTCGCTGAGCCTGAGGAGGAGTCAACCGGCATGAGAGACAAGTGATCTGATGCCTCGTCAGCAGAGTGGACGGATCGATGTCACCTGAGCGTCGCAGCAGGGTGTCCGGCGATCCCCGTGCGGCCGGGTGCCTGCCTCGCGAGCACAGTGGCCAAGATCATCGGCCTCCGGCGCGACTTACTGCATTGGGGTGGGGCGCCGAGCGCGATCGGAGAGCCTCCTTGATTCAGGCGGCTTCCGGGCCCTCTGATCAGTTGCGCACTGGTGATCGATTTCAGTGTCAGCCGAGGCACCGTCAGGTGCCGGCGGCTCGGCGTCCTGCCGGAGTTCACGCCCCTCGGCATCCGCCGTTCGGCCCACATGCTCGGGTACGGCGGCCAGTTCTCCACCGAGCCGCGCCCGGGCCGAGTGCGCTTCGGTGGCTGCCGCGGCACCGGGGACGACTAGGCGATCTCGAGGACCTCGGACACGGGTCGACGCGGCGTCGGGTGGCCCTCGGGTCCGTAGCCCAGGCGGATGACCATCTGCACATGGCCCATGGCCGACGTCGGGTCACGTACCGCCCAGCGGAGTTCGGGCCATTCGAGGGCCTGTGAGGTCAGGGAGGTGACGAGGCCGTCCGCGGTGGCCTGGAGGAGCACCCGCTCCAGCGCCTGGCCCGCCCGGAGCCAGTCCACCCGCCGGTCCTCGGCCGTGCCGAGCAGAGCGATATGGGGGTTCTTCTCGAACGGGGCCCAGCCGCGTCCGGGCACCGAGCGGCCGGCGGCGAAGTCCCGCACGGGGGAGTCGGCCCCCCACCGGCCGGGGCCGAACGCCTCCGCGGGGATCCCGTCGGAGGCCGGGGTCCCGCCGGCGGGCTCGGTACGGGCCCAGCGCGCCGTCTCGCCACGCACGCCCGGGTCCCGTGCCTCGCGGCCCTCCGCGTCCTGCACAAGATCCAGCACAGAGCGCACATGCCAGGCGTCGGGGAAGGCCAGATGCGCGTCTTCCCGGCGGGCCGCACCGCACAGGCCGTCCCGGAGCGCGTCCGGGATCTCCTCCTCCGAGAAGGGGAGACGGCTGGTGTGGCGCCGGCCGATCGCCGGGTGGAGAAGGGCGAGGTCGTCGTCGGCTTCCACGGTCCCGGTGAGATCCACCTCGGCCAGCAGCGCGGGGTCGGCGGGGTCGGGCAGCAGCCGGACGGCGGCCTCCCGGCCCGCCGCGGCGGCGGCCACCCGCAGATTGAACAGTGCGGCACCGCAGCCCAGATACAGATTCCGTCGGTCCGGATCGGTCTGCGGGAGCGCCCGGTCGAGGTCGGCGCGGAGCTGCAGCACGCCGCTCTCGCGCAGGAAGCGGAATCTCCAGGGCTGGACGTTGTGCTGCGACGGAGCCGCGGTGGCGTCCCCGACCAGGGCGGTGACGGCGGTGGTGTCCAGGGGCGGTGCGATCACGGGAAGCTCCCTTCGGGACGGCCCACGGTCTGCCTCGGCCGCCTCGTCGGGACGAGACGGTTGATCACTACCAGGCTGGAGGCGTGCGGCCGGGCGGGGGAAGGGCCGCCCGGACCTCCTTGGGGGCCGAACGGTCCGCCCGGGGTCAGAAGCCGAACGGTCCGCCTGGGGTCAGAAGAGGTCGTCGGGCCCGCCGGGACCCGTCACCCCGAGGTGCTCCGGACGGAACTGCCATTCGAGTTCCCCGCGCACCCGCGACGTCAGATCGTCCAGCGCCCGCGACAGCACCGGGAGCCAGGGCTCCGGGCGGTCGATTCTGCGGGCGCCCGCGGGAAGAGCGGCGACGTCATGGGCGCAGCGTGCCCGCGCGTACTCCCAGCGGTCGTGCGGACCGGTGCGCCGGCCGTCCCGCATGACCGTGCGCAGCAGCCGCTGCGCCGATCCCGGCGGGTCCTCCCCGCGCAGGGCGATGACATCGGGCCGGCCCGGCCGGCGGAAGACCTGTTTGCGGCCCGGGGTCGTCATCTTCGCCGACGACAGCTTCATGACCGGGCGGCCGTCGTACTCCACGAGTTTGTACGCCGCGTCCAGAGCGGGCGCGTCCGCGGCGACGCCCACCTTCGTCCCCACGGCGTACACATCGATCGGGGCCCCGCCGCGGACCAGCCCCGACACGGCGTACTCGTCGAGCCCGCCGCTCGCGACGATGCGTACGTCGGGCAGGCCGGCCGCGTCCAGCAGGGACCGCGCCCGCCGCGCCAGCTTCCCCAGATCGCCGCTGTCCAGACGGATGGCACAGCCCGGCCCCCGCCCGATCTCGCGCAGCACACGCGCGGCGGTCAGGACCCCTCGCTCGGTGTCGTAGGTGTCGACGAGGAAGGTGACCGGCCCGGGATGGGCGCGCGCGAAGGCACGGAACGCCTCCTCCTCACCGGGGAACGCCTCCACATAGGAGTGGGCCATGGTGCCCGAGGCCGGGATGCCCAGCAGCCCCGCCGCGGCCACATTGCTGGTGGCCGCGAAGCCCACCAGCGCCCCGACCCGCGCCGCCTGCCACCCCGCCCAGGGGCCGTGGCTGCGGCGCAGCGCGAAGTCCACCACGGGATGTCCGGCCGCCGCCAGGACACAGCGGGCCGCCTTGGACGCCACCGCCGTCTGGTGGCACAGCTGGTTGAGCAGACAGGTCTCCACGAGCTGGGCCTGCGGCAGCGGAGCGGTCACCTCCAGCAGCGGCTCACCGGCGAGGACCACATGGCCCTCCGGGACGGCGCGCACCTCGCCGTCGAAGGTCAGCCCCCGCAATGGCTCCAGGTCCTCGGGGGGCCGGTGCAGAGCCGCCGCGAAGTCCCGGACGTCCTCGTCCGTCACCCGGTAGCCGGCCAGCAGGTCCAGGGCCGGTTCCAGTCCCGCGGCGACCAGGAAACCCCGGCCGGGCGGCAGATCACGGACGAAGAGACTGAAGGTGGCCGGGGCCCGCATGCCCTCCCGCAGATACGTCAGGGCCATGGTCACTTCATACAGATCCGTGGTGGTGACATCGGACATGGCGACCGCCGCTGGTGGGCTGGGTGGGAGCCGGCGCCGAGGCGCGTCCTCGCCTCCGGTCCCGGCGAACCCTCGCGTGAGGACAGGGGCCGACCGGCCCTGCCGGTGCGGTCCTGCCCTTGTCATTCCCCCCGGGTCGTCACCGGACGCATGGTCCGATGTGCAGAGAAAAGGTGACGAAGGGGCCGAAGGGGACCCGGGTAGGGGCTGTTCGGCCTCAGCGGCGGCCCGGTGCGCGCGGTGCACTGGAGGTGTCCACAGAACCGCAGTCCTGGAGATACGGTCATGGCCACACTCACACGCAGGCAGAGGTTTCCGTTCCCGGAGATTCCCGAGTGGTTCGAGTCCTTCCCCGCACGCTTCACGATGCCCACGATGGGCGACCTGTCCGCGGTGCGGATCGAGGACTACACCGAGGGTGACCGGTACGTCATGCGGGCGGAGCTCTCCGGTGTCTCGCCCGAGGACATCGACGTCGTCATCAGCGAAGGCATGCTGACCATCAGGGCCGAGCGCACCGAACGCGACGTGGAGAAGAACCGGAGCGAGATCCGCTACGGCTCCCTGAGCCGCAGCGTGACCCTGCCGCCCGGAGCCAACGAGGACGATGTCCGGGCCGACTGCACCAACGGCATGCTCACCGTCAGCGTGGGCCTCGGACGGGGGAAGGAAGAGGCCAAGCACATCGAGGTCAAGCACGGCACCTGAGCCCGGCCGCCCACGGTCCCGGACGGACGCCGGCCGACGACGCCCGTCCGGGCCATCGGCGCGCGCGTCGTCCGGGCCCACCGGCCGGCGCGCCGGTGAGCACCACCCGTGCGCGGTCCGCGTGTCCGGAACGGGACCCGCCTCCCGGCGTCGGCGCCCCCGGCCGCCTACGCTCGCCCCGTGCTCCGTATCGTCGACGCCCGCAGCGGCGAGCCCCTCGATGTCCGCCCGGGTCTGATCCGGGTCCACGCCCATGTGACCGGCTCCGGCCCCTCGGCCCTGCGGGTGCTGCTGGTGGCCGACGTACTGGCCCGGGCCCTGGAACTGGGCGGCACCCCCGTCAGCACGGTCGCCGCACTGCCCGCCGGACTGCGGGCACGGGCCGGAGAGCTCGGGATCCGGCCCCCGGAGCCGGACGCCCCGGGCGTCGGACGGGTCCTGCATGTCCTCGGCGCCGGGAGCGGCGCCCCCGAGGGAGTGCGGGTGGAGGTCGGCCCGGTCACCGGACCCGACGACCCCACCGCCCCGCCGTCGGCCCTGCGCCTGGCGCTGCTTGCCCGGCCCCGACGGCAGCCCGTGGAGCTCGGTCCGGCCGCCCTGACCGAGGCACAGGACACCCTCGGGCGCTGGCGCGGGGCGGTGGCCCACTGGGCGACACGGCCCTCCAGAGCCGTCCCCGAGCCGGTACGGGAGGCATTGCGCGCCGCCTGGGAGGACGATCTCGACGTCCCCGCCGTCCTGGAGGAACTGCGACGGGTGGAGAGCGCCGAGGACCTGCCGGACGGGGCGCGTTTCGAGACATACGCCTACGCCGACCGGCTGCTCGGACTGGAACTCACCCGTGAGATCGGAGCCGGGACATGAGCGCCGGTGCGGGCCCGCTGCACCGACTGGTGGTGCTGCGGCACGCCAAGTCCGCCTGGCCTCCCGGTGTCCCCGACCATGAACGGCCGCTCGCGCCCCGGGGCCGCCGGGACGCCCCGGCCGCGGGGCGCGCCCTCGCCGACAACGACTGTCTGCCGGACCTCGCCCTGTGCTCGACCGCCGTCCGCACCCGCCGGACCTGGGAGCTGGCCTCGGCCCAGTGGGGCACCCCGCCACCGGTGCGCCTCGAACCCCGGCTGTATGCGGCCGATGGCTCCGAGCTGCTCCAGGTCGTCCGCGAAGTGCCCACCCCGGTACGGACCTTGCTGCTGATCGGCCATGATCCGGGCCTGCCGGAGCTGATCCTCGGCCTTGCCGGGGACGGGCTCGACGACACCCTGGACCGCGTCCGGGTCAAGTTCCCCACCTCGGCGATCGCCGTCCTCGCCTGGCACGGCGCCACCTGGGACTCCCTCGCCCCTGGCGCGGCGCTGCTGACGGACGTCATCGTGCCGAGGGGCCGGAAGACCTAGCCCGCCCCCCTCCGGGCCCGCGTGCGGCGCCCGTGCGGGTGCCGCATAGGCTGGACCGATGCAGGACGAGTACCGCACAGTCGCCCGCGCGGGCGTGCATGAGACCGAGATCAACCGTTCGCGTTTTCTGTGCGCCCTCGCCCCGGCCGCCACCGAGCAGGAGGCCCAGGACTTCGTCGCCGCGGTCCGCAAGGAGTACGCCGACGCCACCCACAACTGCTACGCGTATGTCATCGGCGCGGACGCCGCGATCCAGAAGGCGAGCGACGACGGCGAACCGGGCGGCACCGCGGGTGTCCCCATGCTCCAGATGCTGATGCGCCGCGACATGCGGTACGTCGTCGCCGTCGTCACCCGCTACTACGGCGGGGTCAAGCTGGGGGCGGGCGGGCTGATCAGGGCGTACGGGGGAGCGGTGGGCGAGGCCCTGGACACGCTCGGCACGCTCACCCGCCGCCGCTTCCGGCTCGCCACGGTGACGGTCGACCACCAGCGCGCGGGCAAGGTGCAGAACGATCTGCGCTCGACCGGCCGCGAGGTGCGGGACGTCCGCTACGACGAGGCCGTCACCATCGAGATCGGGTTGCCGGACGCCGACGTGGAGGCCTTCCGGGCATGGCTCGCAGACGCCACCGCGGGCACGGCCGGATTCGAACTGGGCGGAGAGGCGTACGGGGACGCCTGAGCGCCCGGGCGACATCCGGTGGACGGCCGCCCGCTCCGGCCCGTCCTGCTCCTACGGCACTCGGTACGTCTCGCCGGAGACCTTCCACACCAGGGGCGTCGCGAGTTTCAGATTGCCGTCGTACAGCCACTGCCGCTGGGCCGTGTCGATGCGGGTCGTGTCCCGGTCCGCCTTCTTCGTCACCATCGCCTCGCGCCGGATGTCGAGGAATATGTCCAGATAGGTCTTCTCGTCGCCGCCCCCGGACGGGGTGTCCGCCTCCTTCAGGGCGCGTTCGCGCAGCCCGTAGAAGCCGTTCGGACCGGTGTCGGGGCCGTGGTGGACCATCGCGTCGTAGTAGATGAACTGGCCGAGGGTGCCGAGGCCGTCGAGCTTGGCGAGACGGACCGCCGGGTCGAAGTAGACGCGGTCGCGCTCCTCCTCCTGCGCCTCGCGGAACGCCGGGACCTCCGCCTCGGCCTTCCATGCCGCCGGGAAACCGGGGTCCAGACCCTCGTGCGAGTCGGTGCCGTCCACGGTGCGCAGCGCGGGCAGATAGCGGGCCAGACCGTTGTCGGGGTGGTCCTTGGTGTACCGCTCGACCAGGACGAGCAGATCGTGGGTGCCGGTGCAGAAGCCGATGATGCCCGCGGTGTAGCCGTCGCCGTCGCCGGAGTCCTCGACGGTGCCGTAGGTGCTGCGCCAGTCGAGGGTGGAGTTCTCGGAGCTGGCCACGATCTGTTGCGCCAACTCCTTCTGGGCGGGGGCGGCGAGGCCCGGCGGCAGGTGGGCGATCGCCTTGTCGTCCGCGGCCCGCTCGGCGCGCGCCTTGGCTTCCTCACCGGACGCCCGGGAGACGGAGGTGGGCCGTTCGGTCCCCGAATCGTCCGACCGGGCGACGGTGAAGACATAGACCGCCGCCGTGGCGAGGACGGGAAGGGCCGCGAACAGGAGGCAACCGGCTCGTTTCATGCCACACAGGGTACGGCCGTGGCCAAACCTCCAGGGGCGGGTCTGCGTCCGGCTGCTCGTCGGCGGGGCGGGAGCCCGGGCGACGGCCGGGGCGTGGACGGTGGGAGGGAGAGGTCCCTGCGGGAGCAGATGACCGGAGGCGTTAGCGTGGTCGCTGCCGACGGGGTATCGGGCCTGTGCCGGGCCGGATCCGGATCCGGGACCGCGGCCAGGCGCATAGTAAGGGGGAGATATGCAGGGCGGAGCGGTTTCTTGAGAATTCTGCACACCTCCGATTGGCATCTGGGCCGGTCGTTCCACCGGGTGAACATGCTCGGCGCCCAGTCCGCGTTCATCGACCACCTGGTGGCGGTCGTGCGGGAGCGCGGCGTGCAGGCGGTGGTCGTGTCGGGCGATGTGTACGACCGGGCGGTGCCCGCGCTGGCCGCGGTGGAGCTGTTCGACGACGCCCTGCACCGCCTCGCCGACCTGGGCGTCCCCACGGTGATGATCTCCGGCAACCATGACTCGGCGCGCCGCCTGGGGGTGGGCGCGGGGCTCATCGGCCGCGCCGGCATCCATCTGCGCACCGCACCCACGGCCTGCGGGACCCCGGTCGTGCTGACCGACGCCCACGGCGAGGTGGCCTTCTACGGTCTGCCCTATCTCGAACCGGCCCTCGTCAAGGACGAGTTCGGGGTGGAGAAGGCGGGCCATGAGGCGGTGCTCGCGGCCGCCATGGACCGGGTCCGCGCCGATCTCGCCGGCCGTCCGCCGGGCACCCGCTCCGTGGTGCTCGCCCATGCGTTCGTCACCGGGGGTCGTCCCAGCGACAGCGAACGGGACATCACGGTAGGCGGGGTCGCCTCCGTGCCCGCCGGTGTCTTCGACGGGGCGGACTATGTGGCGCTGGGCCATCTGCACGGCAGCCAGACCCTCACCGAGCGCGTGCGGTACTCCGGTTCTCCGCTGCCGTACTCCTTCTCTGAGGCGGCCCACCGCAAGAGCATGTGGCTCCTCGACCTGGGCGGCGACGGCTCGGTCACCGCGGAACGCGTCGACTGCCCGGTGCCCCGGCCCCTCGCCCGCATCCGGGGGCGGCTGGAGGAACTGCTCGTGGACCCCGCGCTGATGCGGCACGAGGAGGCATGGGTGGAGGCCACCCTCACCGACCCAGTGCGCCCGGCCGAACCCATGGCCCGGCTCACCGAACGCTTCCCGCACACCCTCAGCCTCGTCTTCGACCCCGAGCGCGCCCCGGAGGCGTCCGGCATGTCCTATGCGCGGCGGCTGGCGGGCCGCTCCGACCGGCAGATCGCGGAGGACTTCGTGGCCCATGTGCGCGGCACGGGACCCGACGACCGGGAACGGACCGTGCTCCAGGACGCCTTCGACGCCGTACGCGCCGACGAGGCGGTCCGGGAGGTCGCCCGGTGATCCCACATGTCCGGGAGGGGGAGGGAACACGATGAGGCTGCACCAACTCGACATCACCGCCTTCGGCCCCTTCGGCGACACCCAGCAGGTCGACTTCGACGAACTGTCCGCCGCCGGGCTGTTCCTGCTGCACGGGCCGACGGGAGCCGGCAAGACATCCGTCCTGGACGCCGTGTGCTACGCGCTGTACGGGGCCGTGCCCGGCGCCCGGCAGAGCGGTCAGGGCCAGAGCCTGCGCAGCGACCACGCCGCACCCCGGATCCGCACCGAGGTCCGGCTCCGGCTCAGCGTCGCCGGACGCCGCCTTGAGATCACCCGGCAGCCGCCGTGGCAGCGCCCCAAGAAGAACGGGCGGCCGGGCACCACCGTCGACAAGGCACAGAGCTTCCTGCGCGAGTACGACGGCGCGACCGGCAGCTGGAAGGACCTCAGCCGCTCGCACCAGGAGATCGGCGAGGAGATCACCCAGCTGCTCGGCATGAGCCGTGAGCAGTTCTGCCAGGTGGTACTGCTGCCGCAGGGCGACTTCGCCCGCTTTCTGCGCGCCGACGCCGAGGCCCGCGGCAAGCTGCTGGGCCGGCTCTTCGACACCCAGCGCTTCGCCGAGGCCGAGAAGCGCCTCGCCGAGCGGCGCCGGGCCACCGAGGCCCAGGTGCGCGAGGGGGACGCCGAGTTGCTGGCCGACGCCCACCGGATGCAGCAGGCGGCCGGGGACGGGCCGCCGCCCCTGCCGGAGCTCGCCCCCGGCGACCCCGGGCTCGCCGAGTCCGTGCTGACCTGGGCGGCCGTCGCCCGCAGCACGGCCCGAGAACGGCTCACCGTCGCGCACTGTGCGCGCACCGCCGCCGGGTCGGCACGCACCACCGCCGAGCGCCGGCTCGACGAGGTACGCGAACGGGCCCGGCTCCAGCGCAGGTTCACCGAGGCCCGGGAGCGGGCGGCGTTGCTCCAGGAGCGGGCCGGGGCCCACCGGGAGGCGCAGGCGCGGATGGAGCGCGCCCGCAAGGCCGAGACCGTCGCGCCCGCCCTCGAACTGCGCGCGTCCGCCGAGGCCGAGCACCGGAGCGCCGCCACCGCCGAGGCCCGCGCGCGGACCCGGCTTCCGGAGGCCTGCGCGGACGCCGGGGCCGCCGGGCTGGCGGTCGCCGCGCGCCGGGCCGCCGAGGAGCTCGGCGGCCTGAAGTCGGCCCGCCGCGCCGAGCGGCGACTGGCCGAACTCACCGCGGAGCGGACCGGCCTGGACCGCGAGGAGCGTGCCGACGACGCGGTCCGCCGGGACGCCGAGGACTGGCTCGCCGCCTGGGAGGAGACCCGGGCGGACCTCCAGGGCCGGATCGACGCCGCGCAGCAGGACGCCGGCCGGGCCGAGCAGTTCGCGGCCCGGCGCGAGCCCGCGCACCAGCGGCTGGAGGCGGCGCACCGGCGCGACGACCTCGCCCGGGACACCGAGGCCGCCCGGGAGCGCGCCCTCGCCTCCCGGGACCGTGCGACGACCGCCCGGGAACACTGGCTGGACCTCAAGGAACAACGCCTGAAGGGCATCGCCGCGGAGCTCGCCGCCGGGCTCGCCGACGGGGAACCCTGCGCCGTCTGCGGCGCCGTCGAACACCCCGCGCCCGCACGCAAGGTCGCCGGGCACGTCGACCGGGAGACCGAGGAACGGGCGCTGGCCACCCATCGGGAGGCCGAACAGGAGCACACCGAGGACGAACGGACGCTCGGCCGGCTGCGCGAGGCACTGGCCGCCGCCACCGCCGCGGCGGGTGACACCCCGACCGGGCAACTGGCCGAGGAAGCCCAGGAGCTGGACCGTCTCCACCGCGCGGCACGGGAGGGCGCCGGACGACTGCACGCCGCACAGGAGGAGCTGAGAGCGGCCGAGCAGGAGCGGGAGCGGCGGGTCGCGGCCCGGCAGCAGGCGGCCCTGCGCACGGCGGCCCGGGTCTCAGGACGGGACGCTCTGGACCGCGAACGCACGGCCGCCGAAGCGGAGTTGACCCGCTCCCTGGACGGCTTCCCGAGCGTCTCCGAGCGCGCGGCGCACCTGGAGCGGCGGGCCGCGCTGCTCACCGGGGCCGCCGAGGCCGCACGCGCCGCCGAGGACGCCGCCGGGCGGCTCAAGGACGCCGACGCACGCCTCGCCGACGCCGCCTTCCGCGCCGGGTTCGACACCCCGGAGGCCGTGGCCGCCGCCCTTCTGGACGACACGGCCCACCGGCAGCTGCAACGGCGACTTGACGCCTGGCAGCAGGAGGACGCCGCGGTGCGTGCGATGCTCGCCGAACCCGACACGGCCGCCGCCGCGCAGCAGCCGCCCGCCGACCCCGAAGGAGCGGAACGGGCCGCCGGGGCCGCCGCCCGCCGCCTCCAGGAGGCGGTCTCCGCCCACGACGCGGAGGCCCGCCGCTGCGCCGAGCTCGACCGGCTCTCCGCGCGCGCCACCGCCTCCGCACGGCGGCTGGCACCGCTGCGCGAGGAACACGACCGGGTGGCCCGGATGGCGTCACTCACGGCGGGCACCTCCGCCGACAACGACCGCCGGATGCGTCTGGAGTCGTATGTGCTGGCCGCCCGGCTGGAGCAGGTGGCGGCGGCCGCGACCGTACGACTGCAGCGGATGTCCGCGGGCCGCTACACCCTGGTCCACTCCGACGACCGATCCGGACGTGGCCGCAGCGGCCTGGGGCTGCATGTCGTCGACGCCTGGACCGGGCGCGAGCGGGACACCGCGACCCTCTCCGGCGGGGAGACCTTCTTCGCCTCCCTGGCGCTCGCCCTCGGCCTCGCCGATGTCGTCACCGACGAGGCGGGCGGGGTCCGTCTGGACACCCTCTTCATCGACGAGGGCTTCGGCAGCCTCGACGACCAGACCCTCGACGAGGTCCTCGATGTGCTCGACTCGCTGCGGGAACGGGACCGCAGCGTGGGCATCGTCAGCCATGTCGCCGACCTGCGACGGCGCGTCCACGCCCAGGTGGAGGTCGTGAAGGGCAGAACGGGGTCGCTGGTACGGCAGCGGGGAGCGGGCTGAGCGCCACGAGACCCGGCGGGCGCCGCTCCGGCTGGCGCGTCGCTGCGGCGGGGCGCACGCTGGTGGCGGCGGCCGAGAACGCGGAAGGGCAGCCGTGCGGTGTACCGGTCCGGCGGATGCTGCTCGTGGCGGGCAGCGAACTCGGGCGGATCGCCGCGGCTCAGCTCGCGATCCCGGGCGAAGCTGCCTCCATACGTCGAGCAGCGTGTGGACGCTGCTCCGGGTCGGGCACCGGCGGGCACCGTCGGGGACCGTCGGCAGTGCCGTCCGAGCCATGAGATCACCGTGAGGCGGGTCGGAGCGGCTGCTCACCTCGCGGTCGCCGGGCGAACGACCGCCGACACCGTGCTCCGCGGGGCGATCTGCTCCTTCCTCCCCCGGCATCGACGGTGCACGGCTCCGGGCGGTCGTGCCGACGGTCCGTGACGACGAGCGAAGGTGGTCTCGTGACTGGGGCAAGGAGCAGGGTGGCGCTGGTGACAGGGGCCGGCAGCGGAATCGGTGCGGCCACCGCGCGCCTTCTGGCCGCCCGGGGGATGCGCGTGGTGGTCAACTACCTCCGCAGCCGCGCGGCGGCCGAGGAGGTCGTGGCCGGCATCGAGGCCGCAGGCGGCCAGGCCATGGCCGTGCAGGCCGATGTGCGCGAGGCAGCGGCGGTCGAGAGCATGATCGAGCAGGTCCGGGCGGCATGGGGCGGCATCGACGTGCTCGTGCACAACGCGCTCACCCCCTATGCGATCAAGCCGTTCCAGGACATGACATGGGAGGAACTGGGCGGCAAGCTCGACGACGAGATGCGTGCGGCGTTCGCGGTCACCAAGGCCGTCCTGCCCGCCATGTCCGAACAGGGCTGGGGACGCGTCATCTATCTCGGCACCGGCCTCAGCCGCCGTCCCCGGGAGGGCATGATCGCACTGGGCACCGCCAAGGCCGCACTGGCGCAGTTCGCCCGGTACCTCGCCCAGGAACTGGGCCCGCGGGGCATCACGGTCAACGTCGTCGAGCCCGGTCCGGTGGAGGACACCCGCATGGCGCATGTGCTCGACGAAGAACTCAAGCAACGGCAAGTGGCCGCCACCCCTTTGGGCCGCCTGGCACACCCGGGCGACGTCGCCCAGGCGGTCGCCTTCTACGCCGGCGAGGCCAACGCTTTCATGACCGGTACCACGGCCGCGGTCAACGGTGGGATGTCCATGTACTGACGTCCACCCACGGGCGCACGGCGGTGACACGACCGAGGGAAACGCTCATGTACACGCTCGATCTCGCCTACGTCGGGCGGGGCCTGCACGAGGAACTGGTCGCCTACATCGCCGACCAGCACGGCTACTACGCCGACGAGGGCGTCCACGTCGCGCTGCACGACGGCTGCTCCTGGAACGAGGAGCGGCTGCGCAACGGCGCCACCATCGGGCTCGGCCGGGCACTGCTGTCCCGACTGGCCGACGGCATCCCCTGGGTCGCACTCCATGTCAACACCCACCGCCCGCTGTTCTGGTTCCTCGCCCGCCCCGGCCTGACCTCCCTGGCCGACCTGGCCGGCCGACGGCTGGCGGTCCACGCCCCCCGCACCGCACCCGGGTGCTTCGCCCGGATCGTGCTGCGCCGGGTCGGCCTCGACCCCGACCGCGACATCCACACCGTGGTCCGCCCGCCCGGCGACTACGGCATGGACCTGCGCCGACTGCACGAGGGCAGGATCGACGCCGCCCTGGTCGGCAGCACCGTGGCACCGGAGGCGATAGCCGCCGAGCGCGGCTGGCAGGTGCTGGCCTGGGTCGGCGACCACTTCCAGATCCCCACCGTGGGCATGGCCGTCGACCCCACCCGCGTCCACCCGGACGACCCCGCGGTCCAGGCCGCCGTACGAGCCCACCGGCGGGCCCTGCAAGTGATCCACGACGAACCCGACACCACGGTGCGGCACATCCAGACGTTCCTCGGCCGACACACCGCAGACGAAGCCCGAGTCCACTACGAGACGTTCATCGCACCGCATTTCACCACCACCGGCCAAGCCGACCTCACCGTCGGCGCCACCGCGATCACTGCGGTCGCCGCCGAACTCGGTGTCCCCGCCGGCCTCACCGCAGCCGAGTTCTGTCTCACGGTGTCCCGGTGATCCCGCGGTACGCACCCACACGGGCGGGACGCCGGCTCGATGCCGCTCGGTGAGGGGCGTGGGCAGTCTGCGCATGCCGTGGAAGACGGTGGTGCCGGGGTCTTCGAGCCGTCCGGCCGGGGTGGGTCCGCCGACGGGGCCGAAGACGCGCGTGCCGGCTGCGCGGGCGGTCCGCGCAGCCGGGCGGGCCGTCGGCACATGGGGCCGCCGCCGACGCCGAGGGCCGGGTCAGGGACGTCGTCCCTGACCCGGCCGTCTTCAGGTGGTCAGAGGCGGGACAGCTCGTCCACCAGGTCGTCCAGGCCGAGCGAGCCCTGGGAGAGCGCCGCCATGTGCCAGGCCTTGGCGTCGAACGCCTCGCCATGACGCTGCTTCGCGTTCTCCCGGCCCTGCAGCCAGGCGCGCTCGCCGAGCTTGTAGCCGATCGCCTGGCCGGGCATCGAGAGATAGCGGACCAGCTCGCTCTCCACGAAGTCCGCCGGCCGGCTGCTGTGGGAGCCGAAGAACTCCTGCGCCAGCTCCGGGGTCCAGCGCTCGCCCGGGTGGAACGGCGAGTCCTGCGGGATCTCCAGTTCCAGATGCATGCCGATGTCGATGATGACCCGCACCGCCCGCATCATCTGCGCGTCCAGATAGCCGAGCCGCCGTTCCGGATCGGTGAGGAAGCCCAGCTCGTCCATCAGGCGTTCCGCGTACAGGGCCCAGCCCTCGGCGTTGGCGCTGACGCCGCCCACCGTGGCCTGGTAGTGCGAGAGGTCGTCGGCCACATGGGCCCACTGGGCCAGCTGGAGGTGGTGGCCGGGCACGCCCTCGTGGTACCAGGTCGAGACCAGGTCGTACACCGGGAAACGGGTCTGCCCCATCGTCGGCAGCCAGGTCCGCCCCGGACGGGAGAAGTCGGCGGACGGCGCCGTGTAGTACGGAGCCGCGGCGCTGCCGGGCGGCGCGATGCAGGACTCCACCTTCCGCACCCGCTCGGCGAGTTCGAAGTGGGTGCCGTCCAGCGCCTCGATCGCCTCGTCCATCAGGTCCTGGAGCCAGACGCGGACCTCGTCGACGCCCTCGATGTGGGTGCCGTGCTCGTCGAGGTGCGCGAGCGCGACCCACGGGGTCGCCGCACCGGGAAGGACCTTCTCGGCCTCCGTCTTCATCTCGCCCAGCAGACGGTGGTACTCGGACCAGCCGTAGGCGTACGCCTCGTCCAGGTCCAGGTCCGTGCCGTTGAAGTAGCGCGCCCAGCGGGCGTAGCGCTCACGGCCGACCGTGTTCGGCGTGCCCTCGACGGTGGGCGCGTACACCTCGCGCAGCCAGTCCCGCAGCTCGACGACGGCCGCGGTCGCCGCGCGGGCGGCCTCGTCCAGCCCCGGGCGCAGCGAGTCGGGGCCCTTGGACGCGAACTCCTCGAACCAGCCGTGGCCCCGGCCGTCCGTGTCGGCCCACTCGGTGAGCTGCTCGACGAAGGTCGCGGTGGCACGCGGGCCCGCGTACAGCTTGCGCTCCAGACCGAGGGCGAGGGAGTCGCGGTAGCCGCGCAGGGCCGTCGGCACCGCGCGCAGCCGCTCGGTGATCGCCGCCCAGTCCTCCTCCGTCCCGGCGGGAGTGATGGTGAAGACCTCCCGCACGGAGTGGACGGAGGTGTGCATATTGCCCACCGTGCGCAGGCCCTCGTCGGCCTCGTGCACGGCGAGTTCGGCGGTGAGCCGCTCGCGCAGCAGACGTGCGCAGCGGCGTTCGATGTCGCTGTCGGCGCCGGGTCGGCGCTCCGCCTCGTCGAGCCGGGCGAGGGTCTCCCGCGCCAGCTCGGCGAGTGCCTCCTGACCCGCGGGCGAGGTGTCGGGCAGGCTGCTCGAACTCTCCTTCACACCGAGATAGGTGCCGGTGACCGGGTCGAGGGCGACGAGGGCGTCGACATAGGCGTCGGCGACCTCCCGTGGCAGAGGACTCTTGGTGGTGTCTGACATGCGGGCAATCCTGGTACGCGGACGGGGCCCGCGTCACGCCGTTTCGCGCTCGGCTCAGAGCCGCTCAGCGGTTTTCCGACGGGGCGTGCCCGGGTGGCAGCAGCGGACCGCAGTCCCACTGCTGGAAGATCAGCCGGGTCTCCACCCGGGCCACTTCGCGGCGCGCCGTGAACTCGTCCAGCACCAGCCGCTGGAGGTCCGCCATGTCGGCGACCGCGACATGCACCAGGTAGTCGTCGGGGCCGGTGAGGTGGAAGACCGTACGGGACTCGGGCAGCGCACGGATCCGTTCCACGAAGGGCCCCACCAACTCCCTGCGGTGCGGCCTGACCTGCACCGACAGCAGCGCCTCCAGACCACGGCCCAGCTTCGCCGGGTCGAGCCGCAGCTGATGGCCGAGAATCACACCCGAGCGGCGCAGCCTGGTCACCCGGTCCAGACAGGTCGAGGGCGCGACCCCCACTCGGGCGGCCAGATCCCGGTACGTGGTCCGGGCGTCGTTCTGCAACAGCCGCAGCAGATGCAGATCCACCGGGTCCAGTACGACGGATGCGGTCATCTGCCGAACGTAGCACGGGGAACGCCGCCGGACGCCCGGCCGGTGTTCAGTCTGCGGTCCATGGATTCCCGTACTCAGGGCGCGTACGACGCGCAGGACGGATGCGCGGGGGCCCCTGCCGCCCGCCGGGCACTGGCCACCGAGGCCGTGCACGCCGGACGCGAGGACCTCGTCGGACTGGGGCTGCACGCCCCGCCCCTCGACCTCTCCACCACCTACCCCTCCCCGGACAGCCGTGGCGAGGCCGCCCGGCTCGACGCCTTCGCCGCCGAGGGCGCCGAACTCATGGGACCGCCCGTCTACGGGCGGCTCGGCAACCCCACCGTCGCGCGTTTCGAGACCGCGCTCGCCCGGCTGGAGGGCACCGAGAGCGCGGTCGCCTTCGCCACCGGCATGGCCGCGCTGAGCGCCGTGCTGCTCGCACGGCATGCGCTCGGCCTGCGCCATGTCGTCGCCGTACGGCCGCTGTACGGATGCAGCGACCATCTGCTGACCGCCGGGCTGCTGGGCACCGAGGTGACCTGGACGGATCCGGCGGGCATCGAGGCGGCGCTGCGCCCCGACACCGGGCTCGTGATGGTCGAGTCCCCGGCCAACCCCACGCTCGCCGAAGTCGATCTGCGGGCGGTCGCCCATGCCTGCGGTTCGGTGCCGCTGCTGGTGGACAACACCTTCGCCACCCCCGTGCTGCAGCGCCCCGCCGAGCAGGGGGCGCGACTGGTGCTGCACAGCGCCACCAAGTATCTCGGCGGGCACGGCGATGTGATGGGCGGGGTGGTGGCCTGCGACGAGGAACTGGCGCGCCGGCTGCGCCAGGTGCGCTTCGCCACGGGCGGGGTCCTCCATCCCCTCGCCGGGTATCTGCTGCTGCGCGGTCTGGCGACGCTTCCGGTACGGGTCCGGGCCGCGTCCTCGACCGCCGCCGAGCTGGCCCGCCGGCTGGCCGCCGATCCTCGGGTGGCGCGTGTCCACTACCCGCGGACGGGCGGCGCCATGATCGCCTTCGAGGTGCACGGCGATCCGCACGCGGTGATCGCCGGGGTCCGTCTGATCACCCCCGCGGTCAGCCTCGGCAGTGTGGACACCCTCATCCAGCACCCGGCGTCCATCAGCCACCGCATCGTCGAGGAGACGGACCGCCGGGGCGCCGGGGTGAGCGACCGGCTGCTGCGGATGTCGGTGGGCCTGGAGGACGTCGAGGATCTGTGGACCGATCTGGACGGGGCGTTGGACGCCGAGCGGGGCGCGGGGCTGCCGGGCCGGGAGGAGGCCGCGGGGCGGATGACCGGGTGATCCGGTGCGGGCCCCGGGCGCCTGCCGCCCCGGCGACCGGCGGCTCGTCTCCGCCGCCCACGTCGGACGGTCCGGCAGGGTTCCGCCGGGCCGTCCGGCCATGGGGTGTCCGGCCATGGGGCGTCCCACCATGGGCCGTCCGGCCATGGGGCGTCCCACCATGGGCCGTCCGGCCACGGGGCGTACGGCCCGGCGGCGCGGGTCAGTCCCGCGTGTTCCGGGTGCCGTGGGGCTCCCGGGTGCGGCCGTACGGCAGGCGCGGATCCACCGGAGGCGCGTCGAGGCGGGCGCTGATCACCAGGGTGCCCTCCTCGACCTGGTAGTCCAGGGGCAGTCCGAGGCCGCGCATGGTGGCGACCATGCCGGTGTCGGACGCCTGGGTGACCGCGTACACGCTGGTGCTGCCCGCCTCGACCGCCATGGCCACCAGACGGCCGAGGAGTTCACCGCCGATGCCGCGCCGCTGCCACTCGTCCTCGACGAGCAGCGCGACCTCCGTCTCGTCACCGTCCCACAGCAGGTGCCCGAGGCCCACGACGCGGCCCGAGGCCGTCCGCGCCGCCAGGGTCCGGCCGAACCGGGCGCCGAGCAGATGGTCGAGATAGCGGTCCGCGTCGTCCACGGGCCCGTGGTAGCGCAGGCCCAGGGTGCGCGCCGAGCAGCGGGAGTGCATCTCCTTCGCGGCCTGGAGGTCGGAGGTGTCGGCCCGCCGTACGGTGATCGCAGGGCCCTCCGGGGGCCTCGGCACGGCCTGGCCGCCCGGGACCCGGGGGCCGAGCCGGGCGTCCAGCTCCACCAGCGCCCGCGCCCGCGCGAACTCCGCCGGTGTGAACGGAAGATACGGCCGCTCCACGACGATCACCCCGCCTTCCGGAGCCCGCAGTCGCATCGCCGTGCCCTCCAGCACCCCCTCGACCGGAGCGTCGCCCTCCGCCGTCCGGCCGGCGGACGGGGAGCCCGCGGGCAGCGAGCGGATGGTGCACCGGCCGAGCAACTGCCGCAGGGCGAGGGGAAGTTCCGCCGGGTCCAGCGCGGTGCGGATGGCCAGGCCCAGCACCCGGGCCGGGGCGTCCACCAGATCGTGCGCATCGGCCCGCTCGATCCAGGTCTCGGTGCCGCCGGCCGACGAGACGGCCCGGGTGATGGCGGTGCCCTCCAGCCGGGCCGGGGCCCGCAACAGGAACTCGTCGACCGTGCCCCGCGCCAGCGGGTGGGTCCCCAGGCTCAGGATGTCGATCCCCAGCCCGGCCAGTGCCGCGCACAGCCCGGCCAGCGAGCCCGGCTCGTCCCGCACGGTGGTCCGCATGTGCCACAGCGTGCTGCCCGCGTTCCCCGGGCCTGACTCCCGGGGCCCGGCCCGGGACCCCTCGGGGAGCGGCCGGGCGCCGGTATCGCGAGGGGGCGGTGCATGACCGTGGCGGCGTTCCCACCATGTGTGGAAACCGGCCGTCGCCAGCAGCGCCACCGCCGACAGCCCGAGCAGTGCGGGAACGTCGGGTCCGTCACCGGTCAGATCGGTCGCCGCATCGGCCACCGCGACCGCGGTGAACAGCGCGGCCAGTTCGATCACACCCCGCCGCCAGTGGCGTACCGGGCGGCCGTGTCTGGCGCGCGTCACATCGGATATGTGTGGAGTCATGCACCCACGGTGAAGGACGGGTGTTGCGTGATCACGAACGGCGTGTAACTGCACGGTAAACGGCGGATCCGCGCCTTTTGCCCCCTTGTTCTCTTTTGGTGGCTGTTTTCTTTCGATGGCCTTGTCCGCCCGGGTGTTTTCCGCGCGGGACCTCAGCGGCTGCCGTCCAGGATGACGCGGGCGACCAGTGCCGGGTCGTCGTTCATCGGGACATGCCCACAGCCGGGCAGTCGCACCAGCCGCGCCCTGGGGATGATCTGCTTGGCACGGACGCCCTGACGGCGCACCAGGATCCGGTCCCGGGTGCCCCATGCCACGGTGACCGGCAGTCCGGGCACGTCCTCGGTGAACCGGACGGTCGTTCCCGCCCGCAGCGTCTCGGTGAACCCCGCGGCGCGGGCCAGCGCCACGGTCTCGGCGACCACGGCCTCGGGCGAACGGCGGCCCGGATGGGCGTAGATGGTGCTGGTGAGCATCGTGCGCCCGGCCGCCGTGCGGGACATCCGCTCGACCACTGGCAGGGGCATCCTCCGTGCGGTGTTGCGCATGGCGAGCAGCACCGCGAACGCATACCGCCGCTCGGCCCCGGTCCAGAAACCGGCCGGCGACAGTGCGGTGACGGACCGTACGAGCTTCTCGCGGCCCAGCTCCAGGGCGATCAGACCACCCAGGGAGTTGCCCGCCACATGCGGGCGGTCGATCTCCAGGGCCTCGCAGAGGGAGCCCAGCGCGGGCACCACGGTCGACAGGTCATAGGGGAGCCCGTCCGGCAGGGCCGGGGACGCGCCGAAACCGGGGAGGTCGACCGCGATCACATCGCGTTCGGTGGCCAGGATGTCCACGACCGGGTCCCAGGCCTGCCGGTGGTGGCCGATGCCGTGCAGCAGCAGAAGCGGTTCGCCGGCGCCCGTGCGCTCGTAGGAGACGGTCACGGTCCGGGGGCCGTGCGATGAGGGGACGCTGAAGGAGACCGTGGCTGCCATGCTGCTGCTCCTCGTCTGGGGACACGCTGCGGTGAACGGTGATGGACGCTGTGTGGTAGACAGCTTGTCAGTAACCGCTACTCACGGGTAGCCCCCGGATGTCGTCAACCGTGCGCGTGTCATCGCCGTGCCAGGGGCCTCGCCGCGCGCCCGCGTCACCGTGCGTCTGCCGTCCGCGGGTCCTTCACGAACGCCGTGTGAACGCTGCGCGGTACGGCTTCTCCGCGGTCCCCGGGGGTTCGAGGATTGGTCTTGACCAAGGGTGGGGGCCGTTTTATCGTCGCAGAGAAGTGCAACAACCTTTCATAAACAAGGCGCTGAAACGCCGCCGGGTCACGGCGATTGCGGAGGACAGGGTGGGGACCACGCAGCTGGAATCGGTGCCGGAGCCGAAGTACTGGCATCTCAAGACCGTGCTCACGGAAGCACTCGACTCCGAGTTCTCCGTGGGCCAGGTGCTGCCGAACGAACGGGATCTCGCGGCCCGCTTCGGCGTCGCCCGGGCCACGCTCCGTCAGGCACTCGAACAGCTCGAACTGGAGGGCCGGCTGCAGCGCCGCCGAGGGGTGGGCACCACGGTCGCCCCGCCGCGCATGGGCGTGGCCGTCGACTCCGAGCAGTATGCCTGGCCGGGCGCGCCCGGCGATGCCTGGCAGCCCGTGGACTGCACCTCCGCGGTGCCGTCCGCGGCGGTGGCCGGGCTGCTGGGGATCGACCGGGACACCCGGGTGTTCACGGTGCGCCGCTCCCGTGTGACGCATGGGCAGCCCGTCGCCGCCGAGCTGCTCCACATCCCGGACGCCTCGGTGCCCGAGCTGTCGGCAATAGACGCACCCTCGGGGGCCGCTCGTGCGCGTGCCGTGCTGCGTGAGCTCCAGCGGCTGCCCATCGAGGGCCGGGAGCAGGCCGTCGAGCTGGGCTCGGCCGGCGCCGAGGACGCCAGGGAGCTCGACCGGCTGCCCGGATCGCCGGTCTTGGTCGTCACCACTCGCTTCTGCGCGGAGGGGCGCACCGCCGCCGTCTCCGTCGCCACCTACCGTGCCGACACCTGCCGTCTGACCTTCGGCGCCTCCGGCGGCGTCGAGATCCACCATGAGCCGGGGGCCCGCGCCTCCTGACCAGGCCTTTCGCGTGGGTCGCTGGGCCTGCCTGAACCTGCCTGGGCCGCCGGAGTTGCCTGGGCTGCTGGGCCTGCCTGGGCCGCTGGACTTGCCGGGTCCTGCTGGACCCCGTGCCCCCACAAGGTCCCGCCGGACCCCGTGGGGGCACGGGGGTGATCGGGCCGCGTCGCGGTCCATCGGCAAGCCCCGGAAGAACACCCGTCGCGCCCCGGACCGACTGGTCCGGGGCGCGGTGCGCATCCTGCCCGTTTCCGGTCACCCGTCCGGTCCCTGAGTCCGGCGTCCGCGTCCGGCGCCCGGCTCTCGGTTCCGGCTTCCGCTCTTGGTCATCCGTCCGGCCCCCGGCTTCCGTTCCGGTCGTGGACCGCCGTCAGCCCCGGGCCGTCACCGTGCTCTCCACCGCGAACAGCTGCTCCTCCACATGGCCCAGCGCCAGCCGCAGCGCCCCCGTCGCCACCACGGTCTCGCCCAGCTGGGACAGGGCCACCTTCGGGGGGCGCAGACAGTAGCGGGCCAGCTCATGGCGGAGCGGTTCGAGGACGCCGTCCAGGCCCGCCGCCCAGCCGCCGATCACGACCAGCTCGGGGTCCAGGGCCAGGACGAGAGCCGCCACGTCGTGGACCAGCCGCCGGAGGAAGCGGTCCACGGCCGCGCGGGCCCGCTGGTCGCCCTCGCGGGCGAGCGCGAACACATCGGCGACCTGCTGCTCGTCCAGCGGGTGCAGGGGCTCGTCCGTGGTCGACAGCAGCGTCTCCGGGCTCGCTTCACGGCCCAGCAGATGCAGCGCGCCGATCTCCCCGGCCGCCCCGCCGTAGCCCCGGTGCAGCCGTCCGCCGATCAGCGAACCGGCGCCCGGGCTCAGCCCGGCCAGTACGAACACGATGTCGTCGGACTCGGTGGCCACGCCCTTCCAGTGCTCCGCCACGGCCGCCGCGTTGGCGTCGTTCTCCACCAGCACCGGGCACTTGAAGGAGCGGCTGAGCCGTTCGCCGAGGTTGAGGCCCGTCCAGCCGGGCAGGGCCGTGCCCAGGCGCACGGTGCCGTCCGCCTCCACGATCCCGGGGCTGCCCGCACCGACCGCGCGCAGCGAACCGCGGGTCACCCCCGACCGGCGCAGCAGCTCGGCGACGGTGCTCCGCAACCGGTCCAGGCGCTCGTCGGCCGACGCCGTCTCCGAGACGGGCTTGGAGAGGCTGCCCAGCTCCCGGCCGTCGAGGTCGGCGAGGAGCGCGGTCACCCGGTGCGCGCCGACGTCCAGGCCCAGCAGATGCCCCGCCTCGGCCCGGAACCGGAACCTCCGTGCGGGCCGCCCCTGCCGCCGGGCGGCGCCCTCCTCGGCCGCCTGCTCCGCCACCAGCCCGGCCTCGATCAGCCCCTCGACCACACCCTCGACGGTCGGCCGGGACAGCCCGGTCACCCGGGTGATCTCGGTGAGCGTCGCACAGTCCGTGTCGCGCAGCGCATGCAGCACCACCGCCGAGTTGATCCTTCTCAGCAGAGAGGGGTCCCCGCCGGTCAGCCGCCCCAACGTCCGTCCTCCCAGCTCGCGCGTGATGGCCGGATCGTACTCGGCACCGCGCGCCCCCGCGAGGCCCGGGCGTCGCCCTCCGCCCTACGAACCGGTGGAGGGGGCCCCGCCCGGGAGGCCTGACGCCCCGCCAAGTGTCAGTGGCGACTGGTCTACTGGAGCCATGACCATCGAGCAGCACCTGGCGACGATCGATCTGCTGTGCGCGCGGGCGTTCCCCGCGCGGCGCGGTGGGGTCGGTGTGGACGGCGGAGGCCCCGGCTTCCATGTCGTCGCCCTGGTGTCGAGCCTCGGTCTCGGCACGGGTGACGGCGCGGAGCGGGAGCGTGCGGCGGAGGACCTCGACGCCTGGAGGGAGGCCGTCTCCCGTCGGCTGGACGACCGTTGGGGGCCCCGGCAGCACTACGGGCCGCTGACCGCCCAGGTGCGCAGGGCACGGGGTGAGGAGATACCGGAGCCCTGGGCGACGCTCGGCGACCTGGTGCACGAGCTGTCTCTGTGGCAGGCGGACAGCAGCGGCCGATGGGTCGCGCTCGGTGTGGCGGAGCGCGACGACACCGACGAGATACGGCTCCTCGCGGCCGTCACGGACCGGGATCCGCCCTGACCGCTCAGAGCCCCGCGGCCTCTCGCAGCCGCCCGTACTCCTGCGCCATCGTGGCCGCCGTCCAGTGCGCGTTGAGACCGCTGGGGTTGGGCAGCACCCACACCCGGCAGGAGCCGATCGTCCGCTTCTGCGGACCCACGGCGGCCTTCCGTTCGTCGAAGGCCGCCCGGTACGCGGTCACCCCGACCACCGCCAGCCACCGGGGCCGCAGCCGCTCCACCTTGGCGGCGAGGATCCGCCCGCCCTCCCGGTACTCCTCGGCGGCCAGCTCGTCGGCCCGCGCCGTCGCCCGCGCCACCACATTGGTGATGCCCAGCCCGTACGACAGCAGCTCGTCCTGCTCCGCCGGCCGGAACAGCCGCGGGGTGAACCCGGACAGATGCAGCACGGGCCAGAAGCGGTTGCCCGGGCGGGCGAAGTGGTGGCCGGTCGCCGCCGTCATCAGGCCCGGGTTGATACCGCAGAAAAGGACCCCCAGGCCGTCCGCGATCACGTCCGGTACCAGACGGTCGCGGGCGGCCTCGAGCTCCGCCGGGGTGAACCGGGTCAGAGGATCGCCCCCGGGGTGTAGCCGGCGGCCTCGGGGTGCTGCTTCACGATCTCCTCGACGCGGCCGACGACCGTGCCCACCTGGTCGGCGGCGGCGCCCGTGAAGGAGAGCCGGTCCGCCATCAGCGACTGAAGCTGTTCGCGGTCCAGCGGGATGCGCTCGTCGGCGGCCAGCCGGTCCAGCAGCTCATTGCGCTCGGCGCCCTGCTCGCGCATCGCGAGGGCACAGGCGACGGCGTTCTCCTTGATGGCCTCGTGGGCGACCTCGCGGCCGACCCCCGCGCGCACCGAGGCCATCAGCACCTTGGTCGTGGCGAGGAACGGCAGATAGCGGTCCAGCTCACGCGCCACGACCGCCGGGAAGGCGCCGAACTCGTCGAGCACCGTCAGGAAGGTCTCGAGCAGGCCGTCCAGCGCGAAGAACGCGTCAGGCAGGGCGACCCGGCGCACCACCGAGCAGGACACATCGCCCTCGTTCCACTGGTCGCCCGCCAGCTCGCCGGTCATCGAGGCATAGCCGCGCAGGACGACCGTCAGGCCGTTGACGCGCTCGCAGGAGCGAGTGTTCATCTTGTGCGGCATCGCGGAGGAGCCGACCTGGCCGGGCTTGAAGCCCTCGGTCACCAGCTCGTGTCCGGCCATCAGCCGGATCGTCCTGGCCAGCGAGGACGGCGCCGCCGCCAGCTGCACCAGCGCGGTGACGACCTCGTAGTCCAGCGAGCGCGGATAGACCTGGCCGACGGAGGTGAAGGCCTGCGAGAAGCCCAGGTGCCCGGCGATCCGGCGCTCCAGATCGGCGAGCTTGCCCGCGTCGCCGCCGAGCAGGTCGAGCATGTCCTGCGCCGTGCCGACGGGGCCCTTGACGCCGCGCAGCGGGTAGCGGCCGAGGAGCTCCTCGACCCGGCCGAACGCGACCAGCAGCTCGTCGGCGGCGGTGGCGAAGCGCTTGCCGAGGGTGGTGGCCTGCGCCGCCACATTGTGGGAGCGGCCGGCCATGACCAGCTCGCGGTACTCGGCCGCGAGCTTGCCCAGGCGCGCCAGCACGGCCACCGTACGGTCCCGCATCAGCTCCAGCGAGAGCCGGATCTGCAGCTGCTCGACGTTCTCGGTCAGGTCGCGGGAGGTCATGCCCTTGTGTACCTGCTCGTGCCCGGCGAGCGCGTTGAACTCCTCGATCCGGGCCTTCACATCGTGCCGTGTGACCTTCTCGCGCTCCGCGATCGAGGCCAGGTCCACCTGGTCGAGGACACGCTCGTAGTCGGCGATCGCCTCGTCCGGAACCTCGATCCCCAGGTCCTTCTGGGCCCGCAGCACGGCGAGCCAGAGCTGCCGCTCCAGTTTCACCTTGTGCTCGGGGGACCAGAGCGTGGCGAGCTCGGCGGAGGCATAGCGTCCGGCGAGGACGTTCGGGATTCGGGGCTTTGCGGGCGCAGCAGTCACGTGTACGGAGCATACCGGCACTCCAGAAGGCATCCATGACCTTCATGACCGCGATCCGTGGCGACGGCCCGGGTCGCCCGCGGCTCGCCGGTCCCGCCGACCCGGTCCCTGGGACCTGGATCTTTGTTCAGCGCGCCCCGGCCCGCAACTCCATGATCACCTCCATGCCGTCGCTCGTCGCGGCCACGGTGGGCGGTGGCGGTCGGGGAAACGGCCCGTGGTCGTAGTGTGTGAGTCAGGCGTACGGGTCGCGGATAACAACATGGACACATTGCGACGCAAAACGCGCGTCAACGTGCATGGTGTGGCCACCACTTGGCTACCCGAGGAGCTCCCGTGCGTCGCAACGCCCTTGTCATCTGCGTCATTTCCGTGCTCACCCTCGTCGGATGCTCCAACGCCGACTCAGGCGGTGAAGGGCCTCCGACGACCCCGGACGCCACGGCGAGCACCTTGTCCGAAGCCGCGCGCGCCAGACTGATCGCCGCGTGCACGGACGCGCTGAGAGCCAGCAAGGGCGACAGCGCCGACGGCGGCGCTCCGGAGTGCGAGGAGCTGCCGGCGGAGGACTATCTGCAGGCCATCAAGGAAGCCAGCAAGCAGAAGTAGTCGGCTGTCGTCGCCGCTTCGTACGTCTCACCTTGGGCGGCCGATACGCCGATCACAGCGTGCCCCCAGCAGCCCCCACCAGGGTCCCTCGCCACCTGACCGCAGTACGTCGGAGACCCCGCCACTGCCGTCAGGGAACTCCTCGGTCCTTCCGCGCCGGGCGCGACCGCCCGTTCCGCAGCTTCAGATGGTGGGTGAGCTGTTGGAACGTGGTCCAGGCCTGAGGGACGGTTCCGTCCCCCAAGGGGTAGTGGAGGGCAGGTTCGGCCGGGCGGCCGAGGCGGGTGCCAACCGCCCAGCCCGCATCCGTGGTTCACTCGGGCGAACCGCCCCGCAATCCGGCCCATGGCCACCTCGCAGGCCCACCATTCGTCCCCGCACGAGAACTGACGGAAGGACGCGACATGCTCCCGATGGTCCAGATCCGGGCGCTCCTGAGAGAGCACGACGACCCCCGCCACCTGGAACGCCCCGCGGACTTCGACAAGGAGCCCGCGCTGGACTGTTACACCCGCTTGGTGAGCGCCCTTGAGGAACACTTCGGGCCGTCCTGCTCAAGTGGCCTGGGCCAGGACGCCAGTTTCTGCGGTGTCATCCATGTCCCAGTGGACGCGACGGGCCTCGGCCTGCCCATGGGCGTCGCGATGAGCAACTTCGGTAACTACTTCGTCACCGCATACATGAGAGTCGGTGTGGGTGTCCCCAGAGGAGAGGAATGCCCGCCCGAGGAGTTCGTGACGTGGCTCGACGGTGTCTGTACGGCCATGGGGTGCACCTTCGTCCCGACCGAGCTGCTTCGTGAGCCGTACGACGGGCCGGTTCCGTTGGCGGCAGAGGACCTGGAGCTGGCGGCGGCGCTCGTGGCCGCAGGCTTGGCCGAGGCCGATGACAACGACGAGGAGTTGGTCACGCCGGACTGGCACGACCGGTACTTCGAGTACATGTGAGATACCTGAGGCTCCGTCGGTCACCGGCGATACTGCCTGTGGCAGCCTTCGCGCTCACTCCGTCCACGTCCTGACGAGCAAGGAGGACGGCTTCGCGTACGGCTTCGTAGAGAGCGCCCTGACGTCGAACCCGGTTCTCGCGCTGCTGGCGGGCCGAGATCGAGCGGACCTGGGCCTGCTGGTCCAGCACGGCTCCTTTGGCCCCGCCCGGCTCAGCGCCGGGGTTCGACCCGCACGAACCAGCCCGTCCCATCAGCCCCTCCTCGCCCGAGCTGTGGGCTCCGGAGCCTGGACGAGTAGTTCCGAATGCCCAGGCGAGTGATCCTTTACGACACGCTGTACGAGGTCAGAGGGCCGGCAGGATGCGTAGCATGTTCAACGTGCCTGCTCGCGCCATTGCGCGAAGCCGCCCTGGACCTCGGCGATGCCGGGGTGGCGGACGGCGTCCAGCCCGGCATCGCCGAGAAGGTCGGCGATCAGGGCCGGAGGACCGAAGACCTCGGTCGCGCTCAGGTCCCAGTCGGTCAGGACGAACCAGGAGCCCTCCACGGGCCACCAGTGCGCGGGAAACCGGGTGTGTACGGTTCGGGCGGGCCTTGCGCAGGCATCGTGGTGAGCAAGTGCCTCCTCCAGCCGGCCCCGGCGGGCCGGGATCGGGCGGCCCGCGTCCTCGATCCCCGCCTGGGCCCAGTAGCAGTCCGTCCGCGGCCCGTCAGGGCTGTGGCGGGCGAGAACCTCGACCAGGCAGGCCAGGCTGTCGCGGTCGATTTCGCCCAGGTTCGGGCCTTCGAGGTCCTCGGGCAGGTCCAGCCCAAACGCCAGCATGGCGGCGCGCGCGTGCTGGACGCTCTTCTCCCGGGGCAAGTGGTCTGAGCTCACCCATGACGTCCCGCAACAACAATCGCGGCCGACGGCAGGAAGGGAGGCGGCGCCGCGTTTGATCGGCACATGGCACCGGGCGGGGCTCCGGGTCAGGGCTCCATCCGTCGCCAGTCCGTCACAGGGCCGGGGTTTGTGTGGTCCGCAGGGGTGACCCAGAAGGGTTTGTCCAGCTCAGCGCTGAAGTGGGCGCCTGTCCGGCCGTCGCCCGAGGAACGGCCGGTGAGCCGGCGTCCTATCCAGGGCAGCAGATGCTGCCGGGTGAAGCGGATGTCCTCGTTCCGGCGGGCCAGCCAGTCCGGTCGCGCGGAAGGGGGCAGCGGTGTGCGCCACTCCGTGTCCTCGGCCTCGTACCCCAGCGTCTGCCAGACCGCCTCCGCCACCCGGCGATGCCCCTCGGCCGTCAGATGCAGCCGGTCCACGTCCCACATGCGCGGGTCGGAGAGCGAGGGGGCCCCGTACAGGTCGACCACCAGCGCGCCATGCTGCTCGGCGAGCTCGTCGATACAGGCGAACAGCTCCTCCATACGGGGGCGGAAGCGTTCGAGGACCGGCCCCTGGCGGCCGGGGCTGCGCATCAGGATCAGCTGCTCGCACGACGGGGCGAGGCGCTCCACGGCCTCCGTCAGCAGACCCCGTACGCGCCCCATGTCGCACTTGGGCCGCAGGGTGTCGTTGAGCCCGCCCACCAGTGTGATCACATCGGGCCGCATCGCGACGGCGCGACCGACCTGCTCATTGACGATCTGCCCGATCAGCTTGCCGCGCACGGCGAGGTTGGCATAGCGGAATCCGGGTGTCCGCGCGGCCATCCGGCCGGCCAGGACATCGGCCCAGCCGCGGTAGGAGCCGTCCGGCAGCAGGTCCGACATGCCCTCGGTGAAGGAGTCGCCGAGGGCGACCAGGCTGGTGTGCGTGGGATTCGTCTGCATGGCGTCGCCGATGGTATCCCGTCGGCATACCCACTGGTCGGTGACCCCGTACGCCCCCTCCGGCGGTCTTCGGACACCGGGTCCGGCCGGGCCGGCGGCGCCCCTCACGCCGTGGGTTGCCCCAGCAGCTCCCGCAGGACGTCCTCCATCGTCACCAGCCCCGCCAGTCGGCCGTCCTCGCCCAGGACCGCCGCCAGATGGGCCCGGTTGCGGCGCATCGAGGTGAGGACGTCGTCGAGCGGGGTGCTCTCGCGTACCCGGGGGATGGCACGTATGTCCCGCAACCGGAACGGCCCGTCCCGCGGCGTGGCGTCGAGCGCGTCCTTGACATGCAGAAAACCGACGATCCTCCGGTTCTCGTCCACGACCGGGAAGCGGGAGAGGCCGGACTCGGCCGACAGCTGCTCCAACTGCTCCGGGGTGATCCCCACATGGGCGTAGACCACACGCTCCAGCGGGACCACCACATCGCGTACGGGTCTGCGGCCCAGCTCCAGAGCGTCGTGCAGCCGCTCCTGGGCGCGGTCGTCGATGAGCCCGGCGGCGGTGGAGTCCTTGACCAGCCGTGCCAGTTCGTCGTCCGAGAAGGTGGCCGTGACCTCGCTTCTGGTCTCCACGCGCAACAGGGCGAGCAGGGTGTTCGCAAAGGTGTTCACGGTGAAGATCACCGGACGCAGGGCCCGGGCCAGGCCGACCAGCGGCGGGCCGAGCAGCAGGGCCAGGCGTACCGGCTCCGCGAGCGCGATGTTCTTCGGCACCATCTCACCGAACAGCATGTGCAGATAGGTCGCCAGGGCCAGCGCGATCACAAAGGACACCACATGGCCGACGCCCGCCGGGACGCCCACCGCATGGAACACGGGCTCCAACAGGTGTTCGATGGCAGGCTCGGCGACCACACCGAGGACCAGGGTGCACAGGGTGATGCCGAGCTGTGACGCGGCCAGCAGCGCCGACACATGCTCCAGGCCCCACAGCACCGTGCGTGCGCGCCGGTCGCCCTCCTCGGCATGGGGCTCGATCTGGCTGCGGCGTACGGAGATCAGGGCGAACTCGCCGCCCACGAAGAAGGCGTTCGCCACCAGGGTCAGCAGGCCGATCAGCAGCTGGAGGACCGTCACCGCTCCTCCTGCCCCTGCCCCGGCGCTGCGGGCGGAGCGTGCATCAGCAGGCGCGCGGCCCGGTGCCCCGACGCGTCCATCACCTCCAGGCGCCAGCCGGCGAACTCGACGCTGTCACCCGTGACCGGTATACGGCCGAGCGCATGGGCGACCAGGCCGGCGAGCGTCTCGTAGGGACCGTCGGACACCCGCAGCCCGACGCGTGCCAGCTGGTCGACCCGAGCCGATCCGTCGGCCCAGTACAGTGCCCGGCCGGTGTCGTCCGAGCCGGCCGGGGCCAGATCGGGCGTCTCGAGCGGATCGTGCTCGTCCCGCACCTCGCCGACGACCTCCTCCACGATGTCCTCCAGTGTGACGACCCCGGCGGTGCCGCCGTACTCGTCGATGACGACGGCCATGGTGTTCCGGCCGGAGAGCCGGTCGAGGAGCCGGTCGACGGTGAGGGAGGCCGGCACGAACAGCGGCTCCCGCAGCACCTGTGAGACCGAACAGCTGTGCCGTTGGTCCGCGGGCACGGCCAGCACGTCCTTGATGTGCGCCACGCCGGTCACCGAGTCGAGGCTGCCGCGGTAGACGGGGAAGCGGGACAGCCCCGTGGCGCGCGTCGCGTTCATCACGTCCTGGCAGGTCGCCTGGACGTCCAGGGCGATCACCTGGATCCGCGGGGTCATCACGTTCTCCGCGCTCAGGCCGGCCAGGTTGAGGGTGCGGACGAACAGCTCGGCGGTGTCCGCCTCCAGGGCGCCCTCCTTCGCGGAGTGCCGGGCGAGCGCCACCAGTTCCTGGGGGCCGCGGGCGGAGGCCAGTTCCTCGGCCGGTTCGATGCCGAAGCGGCGTACGACATGGTTGGCCGTGTTGTTCAGATGGGTGATGAAGGGGCGGAAGGCGGTGCTGAACCAGCGCTGTGGCGTGCCCACCCGCTTGACCACGGTCAGGGGCGAGGAGATCGCCCAGTTCTTGGGCACCAGCTCGCCGACCACCATCAGAAACATGGTGGACAGCCCCGTGCCGATGACCAGGGCGACGGTGGTGGCCGTCGAACGCGACAGGCCCAGCGCGCCCAGCGGCCCGGCGATCAGCTTGGCGATCGACGGCTCGGAGAGCATGCCGACCACCAGATTGGTGACCGTGATCCCCAGCTGGGCGCCGGAGAGCTGGAACGTCAGGTTCCGTACGGCCTTGAGGGCGCCCGTAGCGCCGCGCTCACCTCGTCGTGCGGCCTGCTCCAGGGCACTGCGCTCGACCGTGGTGAGGGAGAACTCCGCCGCGACGAACGCGCCACAGGCCAGCGAGAGAAGGACGGCCACCAGCAGGAGGAGCACTTCGGTCATCGGGTCACCTCTGTCCCAGGATCGGTCAGGGACGCGGCGACCGCGCGAGGTCGGGCACGGCGGGGTTCGTCCATCGGCGGATGCTCACACCTTCCATGGTCGGGACGAGATGCCCCGGCGGACGGCCTGACCTCTCCATGGTAAAGGACAAGCAAAGTCGCGAGGAGGTCGTCGCGCTCGGCAAGAGGGCAGGGCGCGGTGCGGCCGTCATCAGCCGCACTGCCAGGTGAACATCGCCCGCTCGAAGCGCTGCTCGGCCAGGTCCTCCGGGCGGATCAGCCAGTACAGTGCTCCGGCATCGCCCCACATCATGTCGGCGGCGACCTCGCTGTCGAACTGGGCCAGAAGCACCCAGCGGCCCGCCTCCTCGGACAGCCGTGCGTCGCCCCAGGACACCTCGCCGTCCAGGACCGCCTCCGCGATCTCGATCTCCACCGGGCTCTGCACCGAGTGCGCATGGCCGCCGACCTGGTGCCCCACCTCGTGGTCGAACCCCCACAGCGCGTCCAGGAACTCCTGTGAGCAGACGGGGTGGTCGTACCGGTTCCTCAGGCGCACCTGTAGCGAAGGCCTCCCGTATGCAAGGACGGGAGGCCGCCGAGCCGACCGACGCCATCGTCAGGGCCGGCCGATGCCTCCAGACGCACAGCGGGGCGAAGCAGACCGACCCACCTCTCGGCAAGCTCCGGTGAAAGATGCTGCAAGGCGAGAGCCCGAAGGGCATCTCGGGAACCGTGTGTCATGAGCCCGATCATCCACGGCGCCACCGACAGAGACCTCGGCAGCGCTCTCGCGGCCCGCTCACCGGCCCAGCCCACGGTCGTGGACCTCGAGGCGACGGCCACACACCCTCCCTCCCCGTACCACCGCTACGTGACCTTGCCGAGTAGCTGCTGGCCGCTGAGAAGATCACCCCTATGACCGTCCCGTTCCGCATCGACCGAATCCTCGGTGACCGTCCCTTCGCCGAGGTCGGTGATCCCGTCCTCGCCGCCGTCGACGACGAGGGCCGTGGCCTGCTGGCAGTGGCAGGCACGCATGTAGCGGTGGCGGGCCTGCACGAGTTCGGCAGTACTGCGCCGGTCGGTGTCTACGGCACCGATGATCTGGCCTGCCGAGCCCTTCTCCATGCTCGCTATCCCGTACACGCGATGGCTTTCCACCCCAGGTTCCCCCTCCTTGCAGTCGGCTCCGGCGACTACGACGGCGGCTACTTCTTCGAAGGGGAACTGCTCCTGCTGGACCTGGAGACGGGCAGCGCCACGTCGCTCATCGAACACGAGCTCGGCCGCCAGGTGCTGGGCCTGGAATGGCTCAGCGAACAGGAACTACGCGTGCTGATGGCACCGCCTGACGACTGGCAGGACAAAGGCGCGTGGAGCGAAGGGCACGTCGCGGTGGTGCATCGGCCTGACTGGAGGGGCGTACCCTCCCGGTCGATCACCGGATACGACCTGGCCGGTCCACGGGTAGCGGCCCCGCGAACCGACCATCGAGAGCGTGCCCGCCGGACGGTCTCCGGTCTGAGCACGAACGGGGACCCACGACGCAACGTCCGCGCGGTCGAGGAGCTGTCCGACGGCAGGATCGTGGCGACGCTCGAGGGGGTCCAGCTGGAGTCCTGGCTGCCCTCGGGGCGACGGCAGTGGGCCGTCCGGGACGAGGACGGTGGCGGCCGTGACATGGTCATCGCCGCAGACGAGCGATCGGCCTGGGTCGGTCTGGTGCGGCCTCCGGGGGAGGAGCGTGCTCAGGCCGTAGTCCGACTCGCGCTCCAGGACGGGGCGCAGCTCGACCATCTCACTCCCTCCGGCTCCGTGTCCTTGGTGCGATGTGCTGACGGCCTGCCCGCCCTCGCACCAGCTGGGCGGAACGGGGAGCGGAGCAGGTTGCGTATCCGGCGTGGCAGCCGGAACTACTTTCTGGAAACCATTTCTGCGAAGGGCGGGCAGCGGCGTGGAACAGGTGAAGTCTGGCTGGCCGCAGCGGATCTGGGGTCCGTACCGGATGCCGAACGTCTGCGTGAGCCGAGGGGAACGGAGGTCAGTCGGTTGTTCCCCTACTCATGGGAACCAGGTGAGACACACTTCGCCGGCCCCGGCGTGGAGACCGCCGACGGTGACCTGATTTATGGCGGCACCGTGTATCACGGCCACGGGTTGCAGCCCGGTGGCTCATTCGTCGTACGGCGCGCGGTGGCCGGTGAGGAGCCGACTTGGGTCTTTCGGACAGACCGGAAGGCCACGGACCTCGACCACGACACGGAGACCGCCTATGTCACGTACGACGACGGCGAGATCATCGGACTCGATCTCCGTGACGGCAACGTCCGCTGGCGCCGGCACCTGACCGTTGCCGGCGTACCCGTCGTGGCGACCGCGCTGACCGTCCCCGAACCTGGCCGGCTGCTCATCGGTACCACTGACGGGCGGATCCTGGACTGCTCGACCGGCTAGGAGCTGCCCGTGCTGTCCAGGCACACTGGTGTCTCACCTGCCAGGAGAACAACATCGTGCGAGAGGGCCAGTTCGTCTGCGTCTTCTGCAACGCGGACCTACCCCAGCGATGGAACATCGATCCGGACTTCACCGCCTACAGCGGTTTGACCCAGCGCCGCCAGTGATTCTCACGGTGGTAGCCGGTGGCGGCCCACGCGTGGTGGGCCTGTTCGTTGGCTTCCAGGACCATGGCGTCGACGCGTCGCCCGCCGAGGGCGGCGAAGCGTTGTTCGGCGGCTTCCAGCAGGGCGGTGGCGATGCCTTGGCGGCGGTGGTCGGGGTGTACGGCCAGTCGGTAGGCGGAGCATCGCCATCCGTCGAAGCCGGCTATGACGGTTCCGGCGAGGACGCCGTCGCGCTCGGCGAGGAGCAGGGCCTCGGGGTCTCGTGCGATGAGTCGGGCCACTCCGTCGTGGTCGTCGCTGATGCTCGTTCCTTCCGCTGCGTCGCGCCAGAACCGCAGCACGGTGTCGATGTCCGAGAGGGCGGCGTGGCGGATGCGGAGATCGCTCATGGGGGGGAGCCAAGCAGAGCGCTCGCCTGTCTGGCCAACAGGTTTTCCGCCGGACGGGGCGCACGGCGACGCCGTTGTCAGTCCCTCCCATCAGAATGCCGCAGACAGGGACAGAGACAGCGAACGCAGGAGCGACGTATGGGTACCTGGGATGGCGGTCCCTTTGACAACGACACCGCGGCGGACTTCTCCGGCGACCTTGATGAGGCAGCCGCAGGCGAACGTGAGGGCATCATCCGCGGCGCCCTCATATGTGTGATCGACACCGCTGACTACCTCGAAGCACCCGAATCCGAGGAGGCCGTGGCTGCGGCCGCCCTCGTCGCCGCGCAGTGCCCCGGAGGTGAGGCGCTTGATTCTGTCTATGGGCCGGAAGAGCCCCTCCCTGATCTCACCGGCCTGCGCGATCTCGCCCTCCAGGCCCTCGACCGCGTCATGACCGAGCCTTCCGAGCTGATGGACCTTTGGGCCGGGTCGGACGGCGGCTCCTGGCGTGCGAACATCCGCAGCCTGCAGACGTGCTCCTGCCACAGCCTCCGGGAGAACACAGCTCAGCTCCATCAGGTGGGGCTCGGGAGGACGTCCCCGGAGTCATCACGGCTCCAGGCCAGGACCGCGTCGCCTTCGGCCGTGGCGGAGACCCGGTCGAGCAGGCGGGTGGCGGCGTCGGTCACGGAGTCCTGGAGGCCGGTCGCCTGTCCGCCTCGCGGTGACCGGATTCATGGCCCGCCGCCTCACCGGCGAGAACGCCATCTCCTGACGCGACCCCACAAAGCCACACCGATCGAAGTCTCCAGGATGACGTAACGGGAGAGGGTGACCCTCGGACGGAACGGCGGCGCCAGGTGGAAACGGCATGTCGCGCAGCGGGCAGTCCCTTTCAGGAGCCTCGGCTCGGCGTCGGTCCGGGGTGGGGCCCGGCTGCTGCGCGAGCTGTTCGGTGCGGGGCCGTTGGTGCGTTCGAGGGCGATCATGGCGGCGTCGTCGGACAGGTGTCCGCCGACGTGGGCGAGCAAGTCGGTGCGCAGATGGTGGATCAGTGCCTGGGGGCTGTCACGCACCCGGGAGCCGGCCCGCTCGGCCAGCGGGTAGAAGGCACCGCGCGGGTCGCGGGCCTCGATGACGCCGTCGGTGTACATCAGCAGCAGGTCACCGGGCTCGAGCGGGAAGGTGTCGACGTGGTAGTCGGGGGAGGTGAGTTCGCCCAGCCCCAGGGGAGGCGCGGGACGTGTCGCGCGCAGCGTGCTGATCTGCCGCTCGTGCAACAGCAAGGGAGGCGGGTGTCCACAGGTGACCATGTGCATCTGCGGTGTTGCGTCGGGGATGTCGATGACGGCTGCGGTGATGAAGCACTCCGCGGCCTGGTCCGCTTCCGTGGGTTCGGCCAGGTTCCAGCAGACGCTGTGCTCCAGATAGGCCATCAGGTCGGGCAGGGCGGCCTGGCGGTGCGCGGCCTCCCGGAAAGCGCCGAGCAGCAGCGCGGCGTCACCGATCGCGGTCAGGCCCTTGCCCATCACATCCCCGATGATCAGCCGGGTGCCGGTCGAGGTGCGGATGGCCGCGTACAGGTCGCCGCCGATCAGGGCCTGCTCCTGTGCCGCCAGGTACACCGAGGCGACCCGCAACGGTCCGATCCGTCGCGGTAACGGTCGCAGCACCACCCGCTGGGTGGCCTCGGACACCGCCCGCACCTGCGTCAGTTCACGCCAATGCCGCTCCCGCAGACGTCGGCACACGGTGACGATGACCGCAACCGCAACCAGGGCGACGACCTCCGTATCGAAGAACATCGACCCCAGGAGGTGGTGCAGCAGGCCGGTTTCGGCCATTCCAGCTACGTCGATGGCACCGATGATTCCCGTGATGAGACTGTTGGCGAAGGATGCGGTGATCGCGGGCGCCGCGATCAACAGCGGGTCCAGCGGGAGCACCACATCGCTCGGGCTCAGCGAGTCGACCAGCATGACGGTGGCGATCAGCCCGAGAGGAAGGGCCAACAGGGCATCTCTGGGCTTCCATGAGCGATGCCCATGGGGAAGCCGTGGTTCCAAGGGCATACTTCCGTCCTACACCAGCCACTGCCGCAGGGCAGCCTCAGCAGGTCAACGGCTGATGGGCCTGCGCCGCCGCCGGAACTCGGAGTTTTTCCCCCGATGTTTCATCCCGAACAGGTATTTGATTGTGCGGTGTCGGGTATACCTGGAGATGGTGCGCCGGTGAAGGACAGAGCGCCTGGCAGCCGCTGCGTACGTCTGGGGACACATGGGTATCGGGGCATCGCGCTCGGTCGGTCTGCTTGCTGCGATCGCCTGGTCCGTCGTCGGCTTGGCGGCTGTCTCTGGTTGTGGCGGTCAGAAGGCAGTGGCCGACGGTGGCACAGATGTCCTCGCAGACCGTGCCCGGAAGGTCGCTGCGGCTTGGGACGGCTCAGCCGCTGCTGCGGCGTGGAGCGTCGGCTACCACCCCGTGGGAGAACCGGTCCAGCTGCCGAAGGGCGGCCTGCGCGGCCAGGCTGACAGGCAGGCCCACGAGAACCAGAACTTCGTCCTGAGAGGCGAGTTGCCCGACGTCGGACCCAAGGACGGCCAGGTCAGGTGGCCCGGGGGCGATTCGCTCACCCGGCCGCTGGTGGGGGCGGACCAGTCGTACAGGACCTTGGCCGGCACCCACGACGTCGGAGCGCCGCACCTCACGGTGACCGGGGCGAAGCTGGGCACGATGACGATGGTCACCAGCCGTGGGCCGGCGACGGTCCCGGCCTGGCTCTTCTCCCTGGACGGCTACGCCACGCCCCTCAAACAGGCTGCGGCCGTCCCGTCGAAACCTCCTCCGTCGCCGATCGAGGCGGCCCATGACATCCCGGGCCGTCCGATCGACCGACTCATCAGGATCACCGACGACGGGCGTTCGGTGACCGTGGTCGCCCTCCATGGCGTCTGCGACGACGGGGCCGGGGTGGACGCGCTGGAGACGGGTGGAAGCGTCGTACTGTCGGCCGCGGTCAAGGGCCATGAGGGCGGTGGCATCTGCACCAAGCAGTCACGGTTGCAGCAGGTGACGGTGAAACTGGAACGCCCCGTGGGTGACCGCGTCCTGCTCGACGCGCTCACCGGCCGGCCCGTTCCTCATAAGGGGTTGCGCGGGGTCTCGCCGTCGCCGAGTGCGAGTTGACCGAGCGCAGCAGGCCCTTCTCCCTCACTCGTGCGCGATCGCCGTCAGCACATTCATCCGCGAGGCCCGCAGGGCGGGGAGCAGTGCCGCGACCACGCCCACGACCGCCGCGCCCGCCATCACGGCGACGATCACGGTCCAGGGGACGACCAGCGCCTTCAGGCCCCGCAGGGCGAGCACCCGCTGGGCGCACACCCCCCAGACCAGCCCCAGTACCAGCCCGAGCACGGCCCCGAACACCGCGATCACCACCGACTCCAGCCGGATCATCCGGCGCAGCTGCCGCCGGGAGAGCCCGATCGCGCGCAGCAGGCCGATCTCACGGGTGCGCTCCACGACCGACAGGGTCAGGGTGTTGACCACCCCGAGCACCGCGATGAGGATGGCCAGCCCGAGCAGCGCGTACACCAGATAGAGCAGCACCGCGATCTGGTCGTGCACCAGCTTCTTGTAGTCGGCCTGGTCGCGGACCTGGACCTGGGGAAATGCGGCGAGCGCCTTTTCGAGACGGGACCGCAGCACGGTCTTCGGGGTGCCGGGGGCGGCGTTCACATACAGCCCGGAGTCCTCTCCGCCCGGCACATACCTCTGGAGCGTCGCCAGCCCGAGGAACAGCTGGCCCTGGGTGCCGAAACCGTCCACGCCGCCCTGGTCGGTGAGCGCGCCGACCCTCAGCTCGGTGCGGCGTCCGTCCGCGAACCGGACCGGGATCCGGCTGCCGACCCGGACGCCATGACTCCGGGCGAACTTCACGTCCATCGCCAGGGCACCGTCCGCGAGCGCGGCGGCCGTGTCGCCCCGGGCGTAGTTGATGTGCGCGACCTCGTCGAGCCGCGGTTCGTAGCCCGCGGCGGTCGTCTCGACCAGCTTGCCGTCGGGCAGCCGTAGGGCGAGGGGCGCGAACCGCTGGCGTACGACGACCCCGACGCCGCGCGTGCCGCGGACCCGGTCGGTGATCTCCCGGGGGAACGGCTGGAAGCGGGCGTTCTGCACCACGAAGTCGGCGCCCAGCGTCTTGTCGATCTGCTGGTCGAAGGAGGCGGACATGGACGCGCTCGCCACCGACATGCCGCCCACCAGGGCGAGCCCCACCATCAGCGCGGACGCGGTGGCGCCGGTGCGGCGCGGATTGCGCAGGGCATTGCGCCGGCTCATCCGCCCGATCGCGCCGAAGAGGGCCGGGAAACCGGCGCCCAGCACCCGGATCACCGGCCGGACCAGCAGCGGGCCCGCGAGTACGGTCGCCACGAGCGTGAGGACCACGCCGGCGCCGAGCAGCGAGACCGCCGGCGCCGTCCTCGTCGCCGCGGCGCATCCCGCCAGCGCGGCCGCACCGAGCGCGCCGACGGCCGCGCCCGCCACCGCGCGCACCCTCAACGGCCGTCCGACACCGGCGATCTCCGCGTCCGAGAGCGCCGCCATGGGGGAGACGCCGGCCGCGCGTCGCGCCGGGAAGTAGGCGGCGACAAAGGTGACCCCGACTCCGACCAGATAGGCGGCGACGGGTGTCGGCGGGCCGATCACCATCTCGGCGGACCTGAGGTTCATACCGAAGACGCCCATGAGCCGGATGAGGCCGGCCGCCAGCCCGATGCCCGCGGCGAGGCCGAGCGTCGAGCCGATCAGACCGAGCAGCAGCGCCTCCGTCAGCACGGAGCGGCGCACCTGCCGCCGGTCGGCGCCCAGGGCGCGCAGCAGTCCCAGTTCCCGGGTGCGCTGGGAGATCAGCATCGAGAAGGTGTTGACGATGAGGAACACCCCGACGAGCACGGCGATACCGGCGAACCCCAGCATCACGTACTTGATCACGTCGAGGACCGTGCCGAGCCGGTCGGTGGCGGATCTGGCCTGTTCGCCCGCGGTCCTCAGCTCATAGGCGGAGGAATGGAGCGCGGCGGCGATCCGCTGCTTGAGCAGGGTGTCGCCGACGCCGTGTGCCGCGTCGGCCTGGACGGCGGTGGCCAGGTCCGGGCTGCCCAGCAGCCGGGTCTGGGCGGTCGGGGTGTCCAGGAGGACCAGGGCGGCGCCCGGGTTGGTCGTGGTGAAGGTGGCGATGCCGACGACCCGCACCTCGAAGGAGCCGGGCCGGGCCAGCACCGTCAGCGGGTCGCCGATGCGCACCTGCCTGTGGTGCGCGGTGTCCGCGTCCAGCACGGCCTCGCCGGGGCCGTGCGGCGCGTGTCCGGACGTCAGCCGCACCGGGCTGTGCCCGGTGATGTACCAGTTCCTGGCGATGGTGGGTGCGCCGGTGGTCGGTCCCACCGGCAGACGGTGCCGGTCCACGACCGTGACGTTGTCGACGGTGACGTCGACACGGGCCGCGGCGACTCCGGGGACCGCGGCGACCCGTGCCCCCAGGGAGGCGGGGACGGTCGGGGTCACCCCGGAGGAGAGCGGTGAGGTGAGGTCCTCCCGGGGGCTCACCGTCACATCGGCCGCCGTGGAGGCGAACAACTGGTCGAAGGTCCGGGTGACCGTGTCCGAGAAGATCAGGCTGCCCGCGACGAACGCCACGGACAGGACGACGGCCAGGGCCGAGAGCGCGAGCCGCCCTTTGTGTGCGAGGAAGCTGCGCAGAGTCGCCTTGAGCACGGCTCATGCCTCGGGACCGGAGGGGCTGTCGGAGGTTCCCGGCACGGCGTCCGGACCCGGGGCCGCGGGCAGCCCCTCGGCGAAGAGGCGCATGCGCTCCAGCACCGCATCCGCCGTCGGCCGGGCCATCTCGTCCACGATCCGCCCGTCCACCAGGAACAGCGCCAGATCGGAGTGGGAGGCCGCGTGGGGGTCGTGGGTGACCATCACGACGGTCTGTCCCAGCTCGTCCACCGCCTCGCGCAGAAAGGCCAGCACCTCCAGCCCCGACCGGGAGTCGAGGTTGCCCGTCGGCTCGTCCGCGAAGATCAGCTCGGGGCGGGAGGCCAGCGCCCGGGCGCAGGCGACACGCTGCTGCTGTCCGCCGGACAACTGCGCCGGCCGGTGCCGCAGCCGGTCCCGCAGCCCGAGGGTGTCGATCACCTGGTCCAGCCATGCCGGGTCGGGTCTCCGGCCCGCGATGTCCAGGGGAAGCGTGATGTTCTCGAGCGCGGTCAGCGTCGGGATCAGATTGAACGACTGGAACATGAACCCGACCCGATCCCGCCGCAGCCGGGTCAGCTCCCGGTCCTTCAGCCCGGTGATCTCGGTGTCGCCGAGCCACACCTGGCCGGCCGACACGGTGTCCAGGCCCGCCAGGCAGTGCATCAGCGTGGACTTCCCGGAACCCGACGGCCCCATGACCGCGGTGAAGCGGCCGCGTGCGATGTCCACGTCGACCGCGTCGAGGGCGAGCACCCTCGTCTCGCCCGAGCCGTACGCCTTCGTCAGGCTCCTGGCGCGGGCGGCCGCCCCGTCCGCCTCCGCCCGGCCCGGGACGTGCTCGGCAGCAGCAGTGGACAAGGCCGCCTCCTCGGTCGTGGGACGCCCCGGCGTTCCGGTGGTTCGGTGGTCCGGCACCCGGAAGCCCCGCTCTACCCGTCCCGGCCGAGGGTAATGTGATGCGCCCCACAGCCGGAATCCCCCGGAGGTCCAGGCGCGTCTCCTACGCACGTCCGGCTCGCCGTCCCCCTCCCCTTGCCGGTGCTAGCACCCCGGCGCTAGCGTCGAGACATGGCGAAGACCCAGCTGAACGTGAGGGTGGACGAGAACACCGCCCGAGCCGCCCGTGAGCGGGCCCTGGAGCGCGGCATGAGCGTCAACCGCTATATCGAGGAACTGGTCCGGCAGGACACCGGGGAGGCCGGACACACCTTCGTCGAGGCGGCCGCCGACTTCATGAAGCAGTACGAGTCCGTCTTCGCCGAGGAGTTCGGCACCGCCCGTGAGGGCCGGGTCGAGCCCGCGGGCGAGGGCCGGGACGAAGGTCGTCACTGATCCGTTGAGCCACCTCAGAGTCGACCTCGCCTGGCTGCTGATGGTCGCCGAACACAAGACACCCGGAGATCCCCAGGTCACCGACTGGGGAGCGCTCGTCGCCGCGGTCAGCCGCCACGAGGCGGAGATATTCGGTGTCGCCGTCTACGACACCCCGCAGGACCGCGCCGCCGCGCTGCTCCAACTCCTGCTGCACGTGCCCGCGCTGGAGCGCTCCAACGCGCTGTTCGCCTCGGCGGTGGCCTACGGCTATCTGGTCGCCGGCGGTGTCAAGGTCGTCACCTCGGCGGAACAGGTGCGCGATCTGGCGCGACTGGTCAAGGGCGGCGAGGCCTCGGTGGGCGACATCGCGCGGGAGCTGCGGCAGTGGAGTCTGTGACTACCGCTCCGGACCGGGGCGCCGAGCGCTGCCCAGCACACAGTAGGAGGAGGGCGTCCGGAGCCCCCTGGGCGGCACCAGGACCCGGCGGCAGGGCCCGAGTTCGAAGCCGGCCGAGCTGATCGCGGCGACCGGGTCCCGGTCGACATGGCAGCCGCCGAACAGAAGCGGCCACACGGTGCGGTCCACCATCCGCTGGGTGAACCTCATCGCCCGCCCGCCGCCCCTGCCGTGCTCGAAGAACCGCAGCTCACCGCCGTGGCGCAGCACACGCCGCAGCTCCGACAGGGCGCGCGGGACGTCCCGCACACTGCACAGCACCAGCGACACCACCGCGCCGTCGAAGGCATCGCTCTTCACCGGCAGCGCCTCCGCCACGCCCGGCACCACATCCACGGGCACACCGGAGCGCCGGGCCGCGGTCATCGCGAGCTGCCGCAGGGCGCGCTCGGGCTCGACGGCGACGACCTCGGCCACCGTGTCCGGATAGTGCGTGAAGTTCAGCCCGTTGCCCGCGCCGATCTCGATCACCCGCCCCGACAGGCCGGACAGGAGTGTGTCCCGGTGCGGCCCCAGCATGCCCTCGGCGGCCACGCTGGACCGCGCGTAGTAGCGGGCGAACCGGGGGTGGTGGACGACGTCCTCGGTGGCGCGGTCCGGCATCGAGGACCTCCCGGAGACGGAGGGCGGGCGATTAGGGCCATCCTCCCCCGAACCGCCCCCGGGCATGCCCGCTTCGGCGACGGCGGGAGCCACGGGCGGCACCGGAGACCGGTGCGCGGACCACCCGCGCCCCGGCTCGGCCGAGCCGCCTACGCGGCGAACGCCGAGGTGAACGCCGCGCCGTCCCAGGTCCCGCCCAGCCGAGGTGCCAGCCAGCCGGGCGCCGCGGCCCGGAAGCCGGCCGGCGCGTACGCCCCGGCTCCCGCGGGCAGCGCACCGAGCAGCGGCGCCCCGGAAACCACCGGAAGGTCCGCGAGATTGCACCGTGAGGCCAGGTCGGCCGGGGTCGGCCAACTGCCGACCACGACTCCCGTCAGGTCCAGCCCGCGGCGCCGCAGTTCGCGTGCCGTCAGCTCCGTGGCGTTCAGCGTGCCGAGGCCCGCCGGGGCGACCACCAGCACCGGCGCCTCCAGCAGCCGTGCCGCGTCCGCCAGGGTGCCGCCCTCGTCGTCGAACCGGACCAGCAGCCCGCCCGCCCCCTCGACGAGGACGAGGTCGTGCTCGACGGCCAGTTTGGCGGCGGCCTCCGCCACCTCCTGCGGCCGCACGGGCGCCATCCCGGCCCGCCGGGCCGCCGTCGCCGGCGCCAACGGCTCCGGATAGCGGCCGAGTTCCCACGCGGTCACGGCGCCCGAGAGCCGGGCCACCACATCGGCGTCCCCGTCCTCGTCGCGCCCCACGCCCGTCTGCGCGGGCTTGAGGACGGCCACGGAGCGGCCACCGGCCACCGCCACCGCCGCGACGGCGGCGGTGGTCACCGTCTTGCCGACCTCCGTGCCGGTCCCCGTGATCACCAATATCGCCATCTCAGCCCTCCCGTGCCGCCGCGCAGACCGCGCGTGTGATTCGCGCCAGGTCCGCCTCGCCGGTCACATACGGCGGCATGGTGTAGACGAGATCACGGAAGGGGCGCAGCCATACGCCCTCGCGCACCGCGGCCCGGGTCGCCGCGGCCATGTCCACCTCATGATCGAGCTGCACGACCCCGATGGCGCCGAGCACCCGCACCTCGCGCACCCCCGGCACGGACGCCGCCGGGGCGAGCCCTTCCCGCAGGCCCGTCTCGATCCGCTTGACCTCTGCCTGCCAGTCCTGTCCGAGCAGCAGCTCCACCGAGGCGCAGGCCACGGCGGCCGCCAGCGGATTGCCCATGAAGGTGGGCCCGTGGGCGAGCACCGGCACCTCGCCCCGGGAGATCCCCTCGGCCACCCGCGGGGTGCACAACGTCGCCGCCATCGTCATATAGCCGCCGGTCAGCGCCTTGCCCACGCACATCACATCGGGCGTCACCGCGGCATGATCCGCGGCGAACAGCGCCCCCGTACGGCCGAACCCGGTGGCGATCTCGTCGAACACCAGCAGCACATCGTGCGCGTCGCACACCTCGCGCAGCACCCGCAGATACGCGGGGGAGTGGAACCGCATCCCGCCCGCGCCCTGCACCACCGGCTCCACGATCACCGCGGCCAGTTCGTCGGCGTGCCGTTCCACCGCGGCGCGCAACTGCTCGGCGTACGACTCCTCGTAGGCGGCCGGAGGCGCCTCGGTGAACACCTGCCGGGGCAGCACACCCTGCCACAGCTCGTGCATCCCGCCCTCGGGGTCGCACACCGACATCGGCTGCCAGGTGTCCCCGTGGTAGCCGCCGCGCCAGGTCAGCAGCCGCCGCTTGGCGGGACGGCCGAGCGAACGCCAGTACTGCAGGCACATCTTGACCGCGACCTCGACCGAGACCGAGCCGGAGTCCGCGAGGAAGACATGCTCCAGACCGTCGGGCGCGATGTCCACGAGAAGCTTCGCCAGCCGGACGGCGGGCTCATGGGTGAGCCCGCCGAACATCACATGGCTCATCCGCGCCAGCTGCTCGTGCGCGGCCTCGTTGAGCACCGGGTGGTTGTAGCCGTGGATGGCCGACCACCAGGACGACATGCCGTCGACCAGTTCGCCGGAGCCGTCGGCCAGCCGCAGCCGCACCCCGCTCGCCGACTCCACGACCAGCGGCTCCTGCCGGCCGGGCATGGGACCGTACGGATGCCAGACGTGCTGCCGGTCAAGCGCCAGCAGCGCGTCCACGGACAGCTCAGGCATTGGGCGCGAGATCCGTTCCCGCGCCCCGGCGGCGTACGGCGACCAGGTCCGTACGGGGCTCGCCGGAGGCCGGTGCGGAAGCGGACCCGCAGACGCCGGGGCCCTCGTGCGAACCGCAACCACCGCTCCCGTGCGAGCCGCACCCGGCTTCCTGGTGGGAGCCACACCCGGCTTCCTGGTGCGAGCCGCAGCCGCCCGCGACGCGATGCCCGGGCAGCGTCACCTGGTCCGTGCCCTCCACCTCGAACCCGGCGTCCGCGATCATCTCCAGATCGGCCCGGCCCGCCTGTCCCTCGCTCGTCAGATAGTCGCCGAGGAAGAGGGAGTTGGCCAGATGCAGCGCCAGCGGCTGAAGGGTGCGCAGATGGACCTCGCGGCCGCCCGCGATCCGTACCTCCGCGTCCGGGCACACGAACCGCACCATCGCCAGGATCCGCAGACACCGCTGCGGGGTCAGGTTCCACTCCTTGGCGAGCGGGGTGCCCTCGAAGGGGATCAGGAAGTTGACGGGCACCGAGTCCGGGTCCAGCTCCCGCAGCGAGAAGACGACGTCGACCAGGTCCTCGTCGCTCTCGCCCATGCCCGCGATCAGCCCGGAGCAGGCCGACAGACCGGCGGCGTGCGCCTTCTGCACGGTGTCGACGCGGTCGGCGTAGGTGTGGGTGGTGGTGATGTCCCCGTAGGTGGCCTCGGAGGTGTTGAGGTTGTGGTTGTAGGCGTCGGCGCCCGCCGCCCGCAACTGCTCGGCCTGGCCCTCGGAGAGCAGACCGAGGCAGGCGCACACCTCGACGCCCTCGTTCTGCTCCTTGATGGTCCTGATGGTGTCCGAGACCCGGTCCACGTCCCGGTCGGTGGGCCCGCGGCCGCTGGCGACCAGACAGACCCGCTTGGCCCCGCCCGCCACTCCGGCCGCCGCGGCCTGCGAGGCCTGGTCCGGCTTGAGCCAGGTGTACTTGAGGATCTCCGCCTTGGAGCCGAGGCGCTGAGAACAGTAGGAACAGTCCTCGGGGCACAGGCCGGACTTGAGGTTGACCAGATAGTTGAGTTTCACCCGTCGGCCGAACCAGTGGCGGCGCACCTTGCCGGCCGCCGCCACCACATCGAGCACATCGTCGTCGGAAGTGGCGAGGACGGCCAGCGCTTCCTCGCGGGTCGGCGGTTCGCGCCGCAGCCCCTTGTCCACCAGCGTGTTCAGCAGGTCCATGAGAGCCGATCCTTTCCTACGGCACCGCTCGGGGCCAAGGAGAGATCGCACAACAGACACGGTGCGACGTGTGGGTATGGCCACATACGGCGCGGCCGATTGTCTAGCTAAGGTCTGTGCACTGCCTACAAAGACCCGGAGGAGCCATGGCGTTCGGCTGGATCGACGAGCAGGCGCGGGCGCGCCGCCGGGCCGGACTCGTCCGCACCCTGCGCCCCCGCCCCGCCGGCTCCCCGCTGCTGGACCTCGCGAGCAACGACTATCTGGGCCTGGCCCGCCATCCCGAGATCGTCGAGGGCGCGGCGGAGGCGGCCCGGCGCTGGGGCGGCGGTTCGACCGGCTCCCGCCTGGTGACCGGCACCACCGAACTCCACGCCGAACTGGAGCGCGAACTGGCCGACTTCTGCGGCTTCGAGGCGGCCCTGGTCTTCTCCTCCGGGTACGCGGCCAACCTCGCGGCGGTCACCGCGCTGGCGCCGCACGGTTCCCTGATCGTCTCCGACGCGGGCAACCATGCCTCCCTGATCGACGGCTGCCGGCTGGCGCGCGGCACCACCCAGGTGGTCGAGCACGCCGAGCCCGAAGCCGTGCGCAAGGCGCTGAGCGCCCGTCCGGGGCCCGCCGTCGTGGTCTCCGACACGGTCTTCTCGGTGGACGGCGACGCCGCACCGTTGGCCGAACTGGCCTTCGTCTGCCGGGAGTTCGGGGCCGGTCTGATCGTCGACGACGCCCATGGGCTCGGGGTCCTCGGGACCGGTGGACGGGGGGCCGCGCAGGCGGCGCGGCTCGCGGGCGCGCCGGACACAGTGGTGACGGTGACGCTCTCCAAGTCGCTCGGCAGCCAGGGCGGCGCCGTCCTCGGCCCGGCAGGGGTCATCGACCATCTGGTCAACACCGCCCGGACGTTCATCTTCGACACCGGGCTCGCCCCGGCCGCGGCGGGCGCCGCACTCGCGGCGCTGCGTCTGCTGCGCCGCGAGCCGGAGCGCGCCGCACGGGCCCGCGCGGTGGCGACGGCGCTGTACGACCGCCTCACGGCCGAGGGCCATGAGGCGGTGCGGCCCGACGCCGCCGTGGTCTCCGTGCGGGCACCCTCCGCCGACCGGGCCGTGCGGTGGGCGGCCGACTGCCGGGCGGCCGGGGTCGCCGTGGGCTGCTTCCGCCCGCCGTCGGTGCCCGACGGCATCTCGCGGCTGCGTCTGACCGCCCGTGCCGACCTCACCGACGAGCAGATCGGCCGTGCCGTGCGGGTGATCGGCGAGACCCGGCCGTGAGCCGCCGGGGCGGTACGGCCGGGCCGGGACCGATCAGCTCAGCCCGGTCAGGAACTTCTCCCAGGTGTCACGGCTGAACAGCAGGGCGGGTCCGGTCACGTTCTTGGAGTCGCGCACGGCCACCAGCCCGGACCCGTGCCCGGGGCCCGGACGGGCCGTCTCGACGCAGTTGTTCATTCCCGTGCTGCGGCTGCTGCGCACCCAGCGCACACCGTGCAGGGAGGTACTGGAGGGGATGGGGCGAGGCAGAGCTGACATGGTGCCTCCTCAGACGGCGCCGGTCATCGCGGCGATGTAGTCGAATGAGTCCTCGGGGGAGAGAGCGTGGACCTGGAGGGCGCTGAAGGCCTCGATGTAGGCCCAGAGGTCTTCTTTCCGCTCGAGGTAGAGGCTACTCGTCAAATGGTCGAGTACTACCACATCCAGATCGGATCTGCTCGGAAATGAGAAGATAACGAAAGGTCCGGTGAGGCCGATATGCGCTCCCGCGGAGAACGGCAGTACCTGGAGCCGTACCTGGGGAAGCCGGGCCGCCTCCAGGATCCGTCGTAACTGGTGTGCCATGACCTCGGGACCGCCGACCTCGCGGCGCAGCACCGCCTCGTCCAGGACCGCGTTCAGCCTCAGCGGGGGGTCCGCGCGCAGCACGTCCTGGCGGGCCAGCCGCACCTCGACCAGGGTGTCCAGCGCGGCGTCCTCCAGGGTGCCGACGGCGGCCCTGGTCACGGCCCTGGCATAGGCGGGGGTCTGCAGCAGACCGGGCACCACGGAGGTCTCCACGGTGCGTATCCCGCTCGCCTGTGACTCCAGGCTGATGAAGTCACGGTAGGCCGGGGGCAGCACCCCGCGATAGGCGTGCCACCAGTTCTGCCGCCCGCCCCCGTCCTCCGAGCCCGCCAACACCAGTAGCAGGTCCCGCAGTTCGCTGTCCTGGACCTCATAGGCGTCGAGCAGCAGGCCCACATCGGCCGGTTTGACGCCGCTGGCGCCGGTCTCGATCCGGCTCACCTTCGACTGGTGCCAGCCGACGAGGACGGCCGCCTGTCCGCTGGTGAGTCCGGCCCGGGCGCGCAGCGCGCGCAATTCCGCGCCGAGTCTGCGGCGGCGCACCGCTGGTCCGTATTGCATGGCCGGCTCCTCTCCGCACGGCACGCGTTCTTCGGGACCGCTAGAGGATGCTCCTGAAGGCCGCGTAAATACGGTCGGTCGTCGGAGAGTTCACCGCTTCGGGCGACAGATATATGCATATCTCGGGGGATCGCTCCCCATGGGGCCCCGGTGATGGCAATCTGGCGCGCAGCACCAAGTCCGGGACCGTTACTCGAAACCAACCGCTCCGTGTCGGACTTCGGTCCCGTGGGAAAGGGACGGCATCGCCATGGCAGACCATCAGGAAGCGTCCGTCACTCTGCCGAGCGATCCCGCCTCGGTCTCGGCCGCCCGTACCTATGTCTCGGGTGTCCTCGCCGAATGGGGCCTGCCGGGCGACGCGGACGTCGTCGACACCGTGCGCCTGATCGTGTCCGAGCTCGCCACCAACGCCGTGCAGCACACCCTCGGGCTGTCCCCCACCTTCAGGGTCGACGTCGCGCTCGACCGGGACGAGTTACTGCGTATCGGGGTCACCGACAGCCATCCGCGTTTCCCCAGACGCCTGCCCGCGGCCGTGCAGCAGGACAACGGCCGCGGCATGGTGATCATCCGCTGGCTGGCCGCGGAGTACGGCGGCAGCCTGAGCGTCCGGCGCACCCGCGAGGGTGGCAAGACCGTCGCCATCGAACTGCCGTGGGTCGCCCCGGTGCGGCCGGTCACGGCGGGCGGACAACAGGGGGCCTGAAGCGGCACCCGGTTCATGTCGTACGTCCCGTGCGGCAGGAGTCAGTCCCGTATGGCAGGGGTCACCGGCGGTCGGTGGTCCGACGGGTCGTCGACCGGCTGTTCCCGGCCCGCAGCACGCTCCGGCGGCGGGGTGGCGGCGCGCCGGGCCGCCACCCCGCCGGACGGATCAGCTGACCCGTCCGTACCACACGCTCTTGGTCCAGATCTTCTGGAGCCTGACCACGTCCCCGGTCTTCGGGGAGTGCCAGATCTTGCCCTTCCCGGCATAGATGCCGACGTGGTAGACGCTGCGGCCCGAGTGGAAGAACACCAGGTCACCGGCCTTGCGCTTGGAGGCGGAGACATGGTGCGTCTTGTTGTACTGGGCCGCGGCCGTACGGGGCAGGTGCTTGCCCGCCTTCTTGTAGGCGTACAGCGTGAGCCCCGAGCAGTCGAAGCGGCGGGGTCCGGTGGCACCGTACTGGTAGGGCGCCCCCTTCTTGGACGCCGCGATCCGCAGTGCCTTCGCCGCCATGGGCGCGGCGGCGGCGTCGGTGGCGAGACCGGGTACCGCGATGCTGCCGCCGACGGCGGCGAGGGTGAGGGCCGAGGCGGTGCCGGCCCGGGTCAGCAGCGACGGGACACGATTGAGCGCAGTCATGCGCAACCCTTCGTCAGCCGCCTGTGAAGGATGACCTGTCGGATTCGGGCTGGCGAAGTAGCCCGGCCGCTCGCGCGGCTTCACCCCAAGGACCGGCCGGATCTCTCCGGCGGCCCGACTTGCTGGGTCCTCCACTCCTGCCGATCCACTCCTGTCGACCTGTCATCCGGGTGGCGGCAGGACTCGGCGTCCGCCCGGACCGCCCCGCCGCGGTGGCGGGGGCTTGTCGTCAGCAACGGATCTTCACCCATGGCTGTGGGAAAATCACAATGGAATCGGTGGTTTGTGGTGTTCCTCACCACCCACCCGTTCGGCTGGACAGGCCTCCGTTCGGGGGGTTTTGAGGGGGTGCATGAGCCCCGGACCTGCGCGGGAGCGTCGGTTCCTGATCGGGTCCTGGCGTGCTGCGCGGCGTTTCCCGCACCTCGGACGGAGGAACCGCTACGCCGACCGTGGGTAGCCCGTTTGGTCCGTTTCGGCCGGGGCGGGCGGTCGTCGCCCGATCTCCGGCGTGGCCCGGCCGGTTCACGGCAACGGACGGACCCCGGCGGAACCACGACTTCCCGTCAGTCCGGCCCCGGAGGCACCCTCACGCGGGACGAGCGGCGCTCGCCGTCGAGGACCCGGAGGGCTCGGGCGAGGGTGGCGCCGTGCAGTTCGTTCTCCCCGCGCCGGTGCATCAGGGTCAGCGCCTCGCGCAGCTCCGTCGCCCTGCTGACCAGGGCCTGGGCGGCTCGCAGTCCGCGGTAGGTGTCCCCCGAGTGCACGGGGTTGATCCGGCCGAGCAGGTCCACCACCTCCAGATAGCGGTCGATCAGCTCGCCCTCCGCGCGCGTCAACGCCGGCAGCGGGGGTGGTTCCGGTGGCAGCATCGGCGGCTCACCTCGCGCCGGGTGCGGTGTTGGACGCCTTGCGGCTCGGGATGATGCCGTCGATCAGCCCGTACCTCACCGCCGCCGGTGCGTCCAGGATGGTGTCCCGCTCGATGTCGGCGGCGATCCGCTCGGGGCTCTGCCCGGTGTGCCGGACGAGCATCTCCTCCAGGTTCTCCCGGGTCCGGGCCAACTCCGCCGCCTGGATGGCCAGATCGCTGGCCTGCCCCTGGACGGGTTCCGTCAGGGCCGGCTGGCGGATCAGCACCCGTGCCCCCGGCAGCGCGAACCGCTTGCCCGGTGTGCCCCCGGCGAGCAGCACCGCCGCGGTGGACGCGGCCTGGCCGAGGCAGACCGTCTCCACGTCGCAGCCGACGTAGCGCATGGTGTCGTAGACGGCGGTCATGGCGCTGAAGGAGCCGCCGGGGGAGTTGATGTACAGCGAGATGTCCCGGTCCGGGGCCAGATATTCCAGGTGCATGAACTGTGCCATCACATCGTTCGCCGAGGTGTCGTCGACGGGTGTCCCCAGGAACACGATCCGCTCGTCCAGCAGCTTGGAGTACGGGTCGAGGGTCCGCTGCCCGTAGCCGGTGTGTTCGGTGAGCTCGGGCAGGACATGGCGGGCGGACGGTCGATTCATGGCATGCGCCTCCTTGGGAATCGCTCCTATAAAAAATGTACAGGATGTACGTTCCATTGGCGCGGGGAACCGCCGGTCTAAGCTGGAGCACATGGCCTACGAGATTTCGGTGACGCACGCCAGGGCTGAGCTCGCCGACCTGATCAACCGCGTGGTGTACGGCGGCGAGCGGGTCGTCGTGACGCGGCACGGCAAGCCCCTCGTCGCCCTGGTCTCCGCCGCGGACCTCGAGCGGCTCGCCGAGCTGGACGCCGCCCAGGAGCAGGTGATCAGCTCGGTCTCCGGCGTCCATGAGGCCCCTTCGGTCCAGCCCGGGCGACACCGCTTCGGTATCGCGGCCGAGCATCGGGGGCCCGACGCGTCCTGACGGGCTCGCGTCCGATCCGACCGGTTCGGGGCACGTGTTGATCGCTGTGAAGTCGGCTGATGCTGCACTATGCCTGATGCGTTTATAGGACTATTTGTGCTGAATGAGGAATCCGTCGGCATTTCGTAACAGGCGGTGCTTTTCGGGGATTTGGGGGCGTCGAAGGGGGAGGATCGACGTGTCCCCGGGCAAACCGGTCCGGGAAGTGACGGGGCGAAAGTCCCGGCTCGTACGGAAAGGCCTGAACGTGATCAACGGATTGAAGAGGGCTGCGGCCCTGGGCGCGGCGACGGTGGCCCTGGCCGCGGGTGCGGTCGTCGGCACGGTCGGCACCGCCTCGGCCGCGCCGCACGACCACCATGTGCCGGCGGCGTCGCAGCACCACCGTGCACCGGCGGGGTCGCAGTACCACCACGCGCCGGCGGGGTCGCGGTACCACCACGCTCCGGTGGGGCGCCAGTACCACCACACGCCGGTGCCGCGTCGCTGCACATGGGTGCCGGGCCGTTGGGACCGTCAGTGGCACCCGGAGTACCGGGACCGGAACCACCACAGGCACGCCGGTTACTGGACCCGCGTCTGGCGCCCGGCCCACCAGGAGTGCCGCCGCTGACCCCGAAGCCGCCGCCGGCGTCCGCCGGTTGGAGCGGCGACGATCCGACCGGGCCCCGGTACGTCTTTTCCAGGCGTGCCGGGGCTCGGTCGTGACGGCGAATCGGAGCGCCTGACGCTCGGGGAGCCACCACACGGCACGTGCACCACTGCGCAGAACATCGGTACAGCCGGAAGACGATCGAGGTGTCGGAAAAGGTGCGCCGTACCTGCCCCGCTCAACGGGCAGGGGTGTACCGGTTATCGGATTGGCAAAGAAAGTCAAGTTCCCCCTGTTCTCAGGGACCTCACAGCCGCAAGGATCCCCGTACCAATCGCAACGATGTACGGGGAGGTCCCTCTTGAGGGGAATCAGACCGACGCGACGGACGACCGCGCTCGGCGCCGCGGGGGTGCTGGTCACGGCGACCCTGATAGCCGGCGCCGTGGCGGCGCCGTCGGCCACCGCCGACTCGGGCCAGGGCAAGAACCAGGAGGCCCGCGGTGTGGCGGTCGCCGCGGAACGGGCCGCCAAGAAGGGGATCGACTGGCAGGACTGCCCGGCCGACTGGGGGCTGGTGAAGCCCATCCAGTGCGGCTGGGTCAGCGTCCCGCTCGACTACGCGCACCCGGACGGCAAGCAGCTCAAGCTGGCCGTCGACCGCATCGGGAACACGGGAACCAAGCAGGAGCGCCAGGGCGCCCTCGTCTACAACCCGGGTGGCCCCGGCGGCTCCGGCCTCCGCTTCCCGACCCGGGTCACCAACAAGAGCGCGGTCTGGGCCAACGTGGCGAAGGCGTACGAGTTCGTCGGCTTCGACCCGCGCGGTGTCGGCCACTCGGCGCCCATCTCCTGCCAGGACCCGCAGGAGTTCGTGCAGGCGCCCAAGGCGGACCCGGTCCCGGGTTCCGAGGCCGACAAGCTCGCCCAGCGCAAGCTCGCCCGTGCCTACGCGGAGGGCTGCGCCCGGCGCACCGGCCGGGCGATGCTGGAGCAGATGACCACGCCGAACACCGCGCGGGACCTGGACGTCATCCGTGCCGCCCTCGGCGAGAAGAAGATCAACTACCTGGGCGTCTCGTACGGCACCTACCTCGGCGCCGTCTACGGCACCCTCTTCCCGGACCACGTCCGCCGCATGGTCGTCGACAGCGTCGTCAACCCGTCGCGGGACAAGATCTGGTACCAGGCCAACCTCGACCAGGACGTCGCCTTCGACGGCCGCTGGAAGGACTGGGAGGACTGGGTCGCCGCCAACGACGCCACCTTCCACCTGGGCACCACCCGGGCCGCGGTGGAGGCCAAGTGGCTCGAACTGCGCGCCGCCGCGAAGAAGAAGCCGCTCGGTGGAGTGGTCGGCCCGAACGAGCTGATCGGGTTCTTCCAGAGCGCCCCGTACTACGACTCCTCCTGGGCGCCGGTCGCCACCGTCTTCAGCCGGTACGTCGCCGGGGACACCCAGGCGCTGATCGACGCGGCCTCCCCCGACCCGTCGGACACGGCGGGCAACATCTCCGAGGAGAACGGCAACGCCGTCTACACGGCCGTCGAGTGCACCGACGCCAAGTGGCCCACGAACTGGCAGACCTGGGACCGGGACAACACCCGACTCCACAAGGACTACCCGTTCATGACCTGGGCCAACGCATGGATGAACCTGCCGTGCGCCACCTGGCCGGTCAAGCAGGGGACGCCGCTGAACGTCAAGACCGGCAAGGGCCTGCCCGCCGTACTGATCGTGCAGTCCACGCGTGACGCCGCGACGCCCTTCCCCGGCGCGGTCGAACTGCACAAGCGCTTCAAGGGCTCCCGCCTGATCATCGAGAAGGACGCCGGCTCCCACGGTGTGACCAGCCTGGTCAACCCCTGCATCAACGACCGGGTGGACACCTATCTGCTGACCGGCAGGACGGACGCGGCCGATGTGACGTGCGCACCGCACGCCACGCCCAAGCCGTAGCCACCGATCCACAGCACCACAGGGGCGGCCGGATGCCCGGCCGCCCCTGTCGTCGTCCGTCTCAACTCAACGGCAGGCGGGGGAGTCTGCGGGCCCTGTCGGTCTGCTGCCCGGCCTCCTCCGCCTTGACGTCCGCCGCATACCGGTCGACGTACTCCTGCCCGGAGAGCGACAGCACGGCGTACATGATCTCGTCGGTGACCGCGCGCAGCACGGCCTTCTCCTTCTCCATGCCGGCGTAGCGGGAGAACTCCAGGGGCTCGCCGAAGCGGATGACCACCGGGCGGACCCGGGGGAGTACCTGGCCCGGCGGCTGGGCCTCGAAGGTGCCGATCATCGCGCAGGGGATCACCGGGACCCCGGCCTCGAGCGCCAGCACCGCGACGCCCACCTTGCCCCTGTAGAGGCGGCCGTCGGGGGAGCGGGTGCCCTCCGGATAGATCCCGAGCAGTTCGCCTTTGCGCAGTACGCCGAGGCCCTCGCGGATCGCGGCCTGTCCGGCGTCCTTGCTGGAGCGGTCCACCGGGATCTGGCCGGCGTTGCGGAAGAACGCGGCGGTGAGACGGCCCTTGAGGCCCGGCCCGGTGAAGTACTCGGCCTTGGCGAGGAAGGTGATGCGCCGCTTGAGGATCGCGGGCATCAGAAAGTGGTCCGCGAAGGAGAGATGGTTGCCGGCGATGATCGCCGGTCCGTGCGCGGGTACCCGCGCGAGGCCTTCGATGCGCGGCCGGAAGACCAGTCTCAGCCAGGGGCCGAGCACGATGTGCTTGAGCAGCTGGTAGAACAAGGCGCTCCTCACTCCGACGGATCGGCCGGGCCGCCGCGTTCCGCTGCCGCGGCAGTACGTCTGGCGGAGTGTCAGGGAGGCCTGGTGCGCAAAGCGCCGTGTGCGGTCCGCGGGGGTGGACCGCACACGGCGAGGCGAAGCGGTTCTGCGGAAGCGGTGCTCACAGGTAGTCGTCGTCTCCCTGCTCGGGTGCGGTCTCGTCGTCCGCCCGGCGGCCGCCCCGCTGCTGCTCCTGTCGACGCAGACGGTCCTGGCGCTCCTGTTCCTCGGCACCGAGGGTTTCCTCTGTCATGTCCCTGAGGTGGCCTGATGCATCCGCATACGGGTCACGTCCCCGGTCGGTCATATCGGCTCACTCCTCGACGGTGAGAGAGGCGAAGCTCCCCTCTCGATCAGCGTGGCACGAGTCGCATTCCCCTGCATATCGGAACGCCCGGAGGTCGCAGTGGTGATCCGGGGGCCGGTGGCCGGCGATGTCGTACGAAGGCCCCGGCGAGGCCGACCCCTGGTGTTTCCCCTGGTGCGGTACCCTCCGCGCCGGAGGTGGCCAGGCATGGCGGTACAGGTGGCGGTGTGCGGACCGGCTCGGTGCGGTGAGCCGGAGCGGGCTCTCGCCCATGAGCTGGGCCGATTGCTCGCGGAGCGGGGAGCCGTGGTGATCTGCGGCGGGCACGGCGGGGTGATGGCCGCGGTGGCGGCGGGCGCCCGTTCCCGCGGCGGGCTGGTCGTCGGGGTGCTGCCGGGGCCCGACCGCTCCGGTGCCGGGCCGGATCTCAGCGTGGCGATCGCCACCGGGCTCGGACAGGCGCGCAACAGTGTGATCGTCCACAGCGGGGACGCCGTCATCGTGGTCGGCGGCTCCTGGGGCACGCTGTCGGAACTGGCCCTCGCGGTGCGCCGGGGCGGTGTGCCGGTGGTCCGGCTCGGCGACGGCTGGCGGCCCGTGGACGCCCGCGGCCAGGAGCCGCCGGGGATCCTCCATGCGCTCACCCCCACCGAGGCCCTGGACCTCACGGGCCTGTGGCCGTCGACCCCGACCGGAACCACCGCACCGGACCCGAGCTGACCGGGGACGCGCACGATCCGGGACGGGCGGTCCCCGGGGTGTCGTCGGCCGGGTGAGGCTGTGCGGGCGGGGCCACCGTATCGGGGGTGGTGTGGCCGGGGATTCCCGTGATCCGGGACGGCTGGGCTCCACGGGGTGTCGCCCGGCGGTGACGGCCGGGCCCGTCGCGGGGCGGGCCCGGCCCCGTCGCAGTTCGTCGGAGCGGGGCCCGGTCCCCGGCCGGGAGTGGCCGGGGACCGGGCCCCGGCCGGTCAGGCCGTCAGGGTCTTCTCCAGTGCGCCCAGTGCCGAGCGGAGCTCCTCCTCCGTGATCGTCAGCGGCGGGGCCAGCCGGATCGTCGAGCCGTGGGTGTCCTTGACCAGGACCCCCTCCCGCATCAGCCGCTCACTGATCTCGCGGCCCGTGCCGATCTCGGGGTCCACATCCACGCCCGCCCACAGCCCGCGCGAGCGGAAGCCCAGCACGCCCCGGCCGAGGAGCGCCGTGAGCCCCTCCCGCAGCACCACGCCCAGCTCGGCGGCCCTGCGCTGGAACTCGCCCGTCTCCAGCAGCTCCACCACCGCCGAACCGACCGCCGCGGCCAGCGGGTTGCCGCCGAACGTCGAGCCGTGCTCGCCGGGCCGCAGCACACCGAGGACCTCCCGGCGCGCGACCACCGCGGACACCGGTACGATCCCGCCGCCCAGCGCCTTGCCGAGCAGCAGGACGTCCGGCACGACCTCCTCGTGCTCCACGGCCAGGGTGCGGCCGGTGCGGCCCAGGCCCGACTGGATCTCGTCCGCGATGAACAGGCATCCCGCACGACGGGTGAGGTCGCGGACCCCGCCGAGATAGCCCTCGTCCGGGATGACCACACCGGCCTCGCCCTGGATGGGCTCGATCAGCACGGCCGCGGTGGTCTCGTCGACCGCCGCTTCCAGCGCGGCCAGATCGTTGTACGGGACCACCCGGAAGCCCGGGGTGAACGGGCCGAAGCCCGAGCGGGCCGTCTCGTCGGTGGAGAAGCTGACGATCGTCGTCGTACGGCCGTGGAAGTTGCCGTCGGCCACCACGATCGTCGCCCGGTCGGCCGGGACGCCCTTGACCTCGTAGGCCCATTTGCGGGCCACCTTGACGGCGCTCTCCACCGCCTCCGCGCCCGTGTTCATCGGCAGCACCATGTCCAGGCCCGTCAGGGCGGCCAGGGACTCGGCGAACCGGGCCAGCCGGTCGTTGTGGAAGGCGCGGGAGGTCAGGGTCAGCCGGTCCAGCTGGCGGTGGGCCGCCTCGATCAGCACCGGGTTGCGGTGCCCGAAGTTGAGGGCGGAGTAGCCGGCGAGCATATCGAGGTACCGGCGGCCCTCGACGTCCTCCACCCAGGTGCCCTCGGCCCGGGCGACCACCACGGGCAGCGGATGGTAGTTGTGCGCGAGGACCGGCTCCTCGGCACGGATCAGTTCGTCGGACGAACGCGCAAGGGCGGGTGAGGTCATGAACGGATCTCCTGGGTGCAGCACTTGATGCCTCCGCCTGCCTTGTGGAACTCGGAGAGGTCGACGGGGACGGGAACATATCCGCGGTGGGCGAGCTGTTCGGTGAGCGCGGTCGCGCCCGGCGCGACGAAGACATGCCGTCCGTCGGAGACGGAGTTGAGGCCGAAGGCCAGGGCGTCCGCGCGGGTGGCGAGCACGGCGTCCGGGTACAGCCGCGCCAGCACCTCACGGCTGCCCGGCGAGAACGCCTCCGGGTAGTACGCGACGGTGTCCTCGTCGAGCACGAACAGCGCGGTGTCCAGATGGTAGAAGTACGGGTCGACCAGCTGGAGGCCGATCACCGGGACGCCGAAGAACTCCTGCACCTCGCGGTGCGCCTGGGGCGTCGTACGGAATCCGGTGCCGGCCAGGACGTACCGTCCCGTCGGGACCAGGTCGCCCTCGCCCTCGCACACCGACTCGGGGCGGTACACATCGAAGCCCGCCGTCTTGAACCAGGTGTCGTAGGCGGTGGACTCGGGGCGGCGCTGCTCGGCGTGGAAGAGCGAGCCGAAGACACGGCCCTCCAGGACCAGCGCGGAGTTGGCCGCGAAGACCATGTCCGGAAGTCCGGCCACGGGCTCCACGCTCTCCACGGTGTGACCATGGGAACGATAGGCCTCGATCAGGGTTCGCCACTGATCGCGGGCGAGATCGACATCGACCTGTGTGTCGGGATGCATCCAGGGGTTGATCGCATACTGCACGGCGAAGTGTCTGGGTTCGCAGACAAGGAATCGCCGGGCTCGCGGTACACGGCGCTCAGGCACAGAGAGGGTCCTCCGCTTCCTGCGATGTGTCGCTAGGGGTGACACAACGGTAGGAAGACAGGGAGACCTCCGACAAGCGACAAAAGCTGCGCGTGTGCGCAGGATCGTTGCGTTGTGAGGCCGCTCAGCGCATGTCCGGTGCGTGACCCGGAGTGTCCTTGGGTGCGGGCTGGCTGGCGCCCGCTTCCGGACTTTCCGGGAGAAGATGGGACAGCACCATATAGCTGATCGTCTTCCGGATGAACGGCTCGGTGCGGATGCGCTCCAGCACCTCCTCGAAGTGCTCCACATCCGTCGCCCGCACATGCAGCAGCGCGTCCGCGCCCCCGGTGACCGTCATCGCCGCGCTGATCTCCGGATGGTTGCGCACCACCTCCGCCAGCCGCCGGGGCGGCGCCGCGCCGTCGCAGTACACCTCCACATACGCCTCCGTGCGCCAGCCGAGCGCCGACGGCTTCACCGTGGCCGTGAACCCGGTGATCACCCCCGCCTCGCGCAGCCGGTCCACCCGGCGCTTCACCGCGGTCGCCGACAGCCCGATCGCCGCGCCGATCTCCGCGAAACTGCTCCGCGCGTTCGCCGTGAGCGCCGTGATGATCTTACGGTCGAGTCCGTCGAACACGGGCGGCCTGCTGCTCATGGGGGCACTGTATGCCCAGAGCGGGGCGCCCGCCGTGCTCAGCGCGTACGTCCGGCTGCGCGCATGTCCGTCGCACGCACAGGACACCGCTCCTTCACCCGCGCTCATGTGTCGGACACCCCCTAGACTCCACGTTCATGCTGCGTGCCCTCGCCGTCGACGACGAACGCCCTTCCCTCGAAGAGCTTCTGTACCTGCTCAACGCGGACCCCCGCATCGGCAGTGTGGAGGGCGCGGGCGACGCGACCGAGGCGCTGCGCCGCATCAACCGCGCCCTGGAGTCCGGGCCGGACGGCCCCGACGCCGTCGACGTCGTCTTCCTCGACATCCATATGCCCGGACTCGACGGCCTGGAGATGGCCCGGCTGCTGACCGGCTTCGCCCGGCCGCCGCTCGTCGTGTTCGTCACCGCCCACGAGGGCTTCGCCGTACAGGCCTTCGACCTCAAGGCCGTCGACTACGTCCTCAAACCGGTACGGCGGGAGAGGCTCGCGGAGGCCGTGCGGCGCGCCGCCCAACTGCGGGAGAGCGCGGCGCGGATACCCGTGCACGAACCCGACCCCGGCCACATCACCGTCGAACTCGGCGGTGTGACACGGTTCGTGCCCGTCGAGGACATCACCCATGTGGAGGCGCAGGGCGACTACGCCCGGATGCACACCGCCCAGGGCAGCCATCTCGTCCGGATCCCGCTGTCCACCCTGGAGGAACGCTGGCGCTCGCGCGGGTTCGTCCGTATCCACCGTCGCCATCTCGTCGCCCTGCGCCATATCGACGAACTCCGCCTGGACGCGGGCTCGGTGAGCGTCCTCGTCGGCCCCGTCGAACTCCAGGTCAGCCGGCGGCACGCCCGTGAGCTGCGGGACCTGTTGATGCACCGGACCACGGGCCGGTGAGGTCGGCGTGCCTCAGGACCCCGCCGAACGCCGTGTCGTCGTCACCGGGCCGCCCCGCCGGGTCCGCCGCACCTCCGGCTACTACCGGCCGCGCACGGAGATAGAGGAGCAGACCACCCTGGGCCACACCTATGTCCGCTCCCTGATGCGCAGTCAGCTGAGGGCGGCGCTGCTGGTGTTCACGGTGCTGGTGCTGCTGGTGGGCCCCCTGCCCCTGGTCTTCGCCACCACGAGTGACGCCGGACTGAAGTGGGCCGTGCTGGGCTTCGGCGTCTACCCGCCGCTGGTTCTCCTCGCCCGCTGGTACGTACGCCGCGCCGAGCGCAACGAGAAGGACTTCGTCCGTCTCGTCGAGGACCGCTGAGGCGCCGCCGTGAACCCGAACTACGCCGTTCCCGCGGTCGCCCTCGTCGTCCTGGCGACCGTCCTGGTGGGCGCCTTCGGGCTGCGGATCTCCCGCACCACCTCCGACTTCTATGTCGCCTCCCGCACCGTGGGCCCCCGCCTCAACGCGGCCGCGATCAGCGGCGAATACCTCTCCGCAGCCTCCTTCCTGGGTATCGCGGGACTCGTCCTGGTCCAGGGTCCCGACATGCTCTGGTACCCGGTCGGCTACACCGCCGGCTATCTGGTGCTGCTGCTGTTCGTCGCCGCACCCCTGCGCCGCTCCGGCGCCTACACCCTCCCCGACTTCGCCGAGGCCCGGCTCGCCTCGCAGCAGGTGCGCAGGCTCGCCGGCACCTTCGTCGTCGGGGTCGGCTGGCTGTATCTGCTGCCCCAGCTCCAGGGCGCCGGGCTCACCCTGGCCGTGCTGACCGGTGCGCCCGCCGCGCTCGGCGGGGTCATCGTGGCGGTCGTGGTGGTCGCCACCGTCGCCGCCGGCGGCATGCGCAGCATCACCTTCGTCCAGGCCTTCCAGTACTGGCTCAAACTCACCGCCCTGCTGGTGCCCGCGCTCTTCCTGGTCCTGGCCTGGCAGGGCGACGGCGCACCCCGCGCCCCCCTCTCGGAACCGCCGGCCTTCCGTGACCACCGTGTCGTACGGATCGGCGACAGCGTCGATCTGCGACTGTCCCGGCCGCTCGAGGTGACGGTCACCGGCACGGTCGACGGCAGACACCACTCGGGGCAGCGGCTGGACCTCGCCCCCGGCGTCCACCATGTCGAGCACGGCACCCGGCTGACCTTCGACCAGGGCGCCCCCGTGCCCGTCGCCGATCGCGGCAGCAACGGCGGCATGTCCACCTCGCTGGCCTCCGGGCGCGCCGAACGCCCGCTGTACGCCACCTACGGGCTGATCCTCGCCACCTTCCTCGGCACCATGGGGCTGCCGCATGTCGTCGTCCGCTTCTACACCAGCCCCCATGGCGTCGCGGCCCGCCGCACCACCGTCGCCGTGCTCGGGCTGATCGGCGCCTTCTATCTGCTGCCGCCCGTCTACGGGGCGCTGGGCCGGCTCTACGCCCCCGAACTCACCCTCACCGGGGACGCCGACGCCGCCGTGCTGCTGCTGCCCGACCGCATGATCGGCGGTGTCGGCGGGGACCTGCTGGGCGCGCTGGTGGCGGGCGGGGCCTTCGCCGCGTTCCTGTCCACGGCCTCCGGGGTGACCATGGCGGTGGCCGGGGTGCTCACCCAGGACGTGCTGCCGTCGCGGGGCGTACGGCACTTCCGGCTCGGCACCCTGCTCGCCATGGTGGTGCCGCTGGCGGCCAGCGTCCTGGTGGGCGGGCTCCCGGTGGCCGACGCGGTGGGCCTGGCGTTCGCCGTGTCCGCCTCCTCCTTCTGCCCGCTGCTGGTGCTGGGCATCTGGTGGCGGCGGCTGACCCCGCCCGGAGCGGCCGCGGGCATGCTCACCGGGGGCGGTTCGGCGTTCGGCGCCGTGGCGGCGACCATGGCCGGCTACCCCGGCACCGGCACCCTGCACGCCCTGCTCGCCTGGCCCGCCCTCTGGTCGGTGCCGCTGGGCTTCCTCACCATGGTGCTGGTGTCCCTGGCCACCCCGCGGCGGGTGCCGGCCGGCACGGCGGCGATCCTCGCCCGGTTCCATCTGCCCGAGGAACTGCGGACGGAGACGACGGCATGAGCGGCTTCCTGGCGGGCCTGTGCGTGGCCGTGCTCCCCCTGCTGGCCGCCGGGTTCTGGATCGGCCGGCGCACCGCGCGCCCGGAGAACCTCGGCGGTCTCGGCACCCCGGTCGAACACGCCACCTTCCAGACCCTGCACACCGCCTCCCTGGCCGCGCCACCGCTGCGCGCCGGGCTCACCGGGGAGACGGCCCGCAGGTCGGCACGGAGGCTGCGCAGTCTGCTGGGCACCGACGCGCTCTGTCTGACCGACCGGGAGACCGTGCTGGCCTGGGACGGGGCGGGGGAGCACCACCGCGCGGAGGTGCTGGAACGGCTCGCCGGGCCCCTGGAGACCGGCCGGGGCGAGGCCTTCCGGCTGCGGTGCGAGGAGCCGGACTGTCCGCTGCGCTGGGCCGTCGTCGCCCCGCTCACCGTCGACGACCGGGTGCACGGGGCCCTGGTGGCCTGCGCGCCCCGCGAGTCCGCCGTGCTGGTCCGGGCCGCCGGTGAGGTGGCTCGCTGGGTCTCCGTGCAGCTGGAGCTGGCGGACCTCGACCAGTCCCGCACCCGGCTGATCGAGGCCGAGATCAAGGCGCTGCGCGCCCAGATCTCCCCGCACTTCATCTTCAACTCGCTCGCCGTGATCGCCTCGTTCGTGCGGACCGACCCCGAGCGGGCCCGTGAACTCCTCCTGGAGTTCGCCGACTTCACCCGCTACTCGTTCCGCAGACACGGCGACTTCACCACGCTCGCCGACGAACTCCACGCCATCGACCACTATCTGGCCCTGGTCCGGGCCCGCTTCGGCGACCGGCTCTCCGTCACCCTGCAGATAGCACCCGAGGTGCTGCCGGTCGCCCTGCCCTTCCTCTGCCTCCAGCCGCTCGTGGAGAACGCCGTCAAACACGGACTGGAGGGCACCGCCGACAAGCGCCACATCAGCATCACCGCCCAGGACGCGGGGGCCGAGGCGCTGGTCGTCATCGAGGACGACGGCGCGGGCATGGACCCCGGGCTGCTGCGCCGGATCCTCGCCGGAGAGGTCAGCCCGTCGGGCGGCATCGGGCTGTCCAATGTGGACGACCGGCTCCGCCAGGTCTACGGCGACGACCACGGCCTGGTCATCGAGACCGCGGTCGGCGCCGGCATGAAGATCACCGCCCGGCTGCCGAAGTACCAGCCAGGGGTGCACTCGGCGGGACGGCTGTCCTAGGGGCTGGTCTCAGTGGTCCCGGGTGAGCACCATGGCGAGCGTGAGCAGGCCGAGCACGACCCAGCCGAACCACAGCCAGCCGCTGCTGCCCAGCGCCACCGTGTAGGCCGTCACCGCGACGAGCCCACCCACGGTGAGCACCCCCATCGTCTTCGTGGAACCCGGCATCGCGACACCCTCCTCGTGGCTCGTCCTCCCAGGTCCCGTGCACCTCCCGGGCGCGGACCGCGTCCGACGGGCAGGGCCTTCGTCCCGACGAGGGTAGTGTCCGGGAGCGGCCCCGTGAACAGGGCCGCCACCGGCCGGGTGTCCCCGTGGTGCGCCAGGATTCAGTTGCTGCGGGCGTTGAGCGAGGCCAGATAGGCGTTGTACGCCTCCAGCTCCTTGTCGCCGTCCCGGTCGGCGGCACGGTCCTTCCGCTTGGCCTGCCGCTGCTCGGAGCCGTGCCACTGGAAGAGCAGCGCCAGCAGCACCAGCACGGACGGGATCTCACTGAACGCCCAGGCGATGCCGCCCGCCGCGGACTGGTCCGTCAGGGGGTCGACGCCGAGCGAGGCCGGCGGGTGCAGATAGGTGCCGATCATCGGTGTGGACGCCATCATCAGCGCGATACCGAAGAAGGCGTGGAAGGGCATGCCCGCGAACAGCTCCAGCATCCGCATCAGATGACCGGGGCGGTGCGGTCCCGGGTCCACGCCCATGATCGGCCAGAAGAACGACAGGCCGACGGCGAGGAAGTGCACCATCATCACGATGTGCCCGGTCCTGGACTCCATCAGGAAGTCGAACAGCGGGGTGAAGTAGAGACCGTAGAGGCTCGCGATGAACATCGGGATGGTGAACACCGGGTGGGTGATCACCTGCATATAGCGGCTGTGCAGCAGCATCAGCAGCAGTTCCCGCGGCCCCCGGCGGCCGCGGCCCGCGGTCGGCAGCGCACGCAGCGCCAGGGTGATCGGCGCGCCGAGCAGGATCAGGATCGGCGACAGCATGCTGATCACCATGTGCTGCACCATGTGCACGCTGAACATGACCATGCCGTAGTCGTTCAGCTTGGTGCACATCACCAGCATCACCGTGAGCACACCGATGACATAGGCGACCGTGCGGCCCACCGGCCACTTGTCGCCGCGGCGCACCAGCCGGGCGACCCCCCATCCGTACAGGACCAGTCCGGCCACGCAGGCCACGAGGAAGAAGGGGTCCGTGGACCATTCGAGACCCCGCCCCAGCGTGAACGGCGGCAGATCCATGGTCATGCCGTGCCCGCTGTGATCCATCCGCCGGCTCCTGTTTCATGGGGGTTGTGCGCCGTCTGTCCGGACCAGACTAGAACCGCCCCCGGTCGCGTCTGCGACCGGGGGCGGCTGCTTCGTCCGGTGTCGGACCGGTCCCGTGTCACAGGACGCAGTCGGCCTCGGCGTACCGCTCCGGGGGCACCGTCTTCAGCGTCTGCACCGCGTCCGCCAGCGGAACCGTCACGATGTCGGTGCCGCGCAGCGCGGTCATCCGGCCGAACTCGCCGCGGTGCACGGCCTCCACGGCGTGCCAGCCGAAGCGGGTGGCCAGCACCCGGTCGTACGCCGTCGGGGTGCCGCCGCGCTGGACGTGCCCGAGGATCACCGGACGCGCCTCCTTGCCGAGCCGCCGTTCCAGTTCCAGGGAGAGCTGGCGGGCGATGCCGGCGAAGCGCTCGTGGCCGTAGATGTCCTTGCCGCCCTCGTCGAAGTCCATGGTGCCCGGCCTGGGCTTGGCACCCTCGGCGGCCACGACGATCGCGAACCGCTTCCCGGCGGAGAACCGCTCGCCGACCCGCGCCGCCAACTCCTCGATGTCGAAGGGGCGTTCCGGCACCACGATGGCATGGGCGCCGGCGGCCGTGCCGGAGTGCAGCGCGATCCAGCCGGTGTGGCGGCCCATGACCTCCACGATCAGCACCCGCTGGTGGGACTCGGCGGTCGTCTTGAGCCGGTCCAGCGCCTCGGTGGCCACGCCCACGGCCGTGTCGAAGCCGAAGGTGACGTCGGTGACGGCGATGTCGTTGTCGATGGTCTTGGGCACGCCGACGATCGGCAGGCCGTGGTCCGCCAGCAGTCGGGCCGCCTTGAGCGTGCCCTCACCGCCGATCGGGATGATGCCGTCGAGACCGAGCTCCTCGACATGGCCCCGGGCCCGCTCCACGCCGTCCCGCAGATGCTCGGGACGGACCCGGGACGAGCCGAGGACGGTGCCGCCGCGAGCCAGGATGCCGCTCACCGCGTCGAGGTCGAGCTTGAGGTAGTCGCACTCCAGGAGGCCCTTCCAGCCGTCCCGGAAGCCGATGACCTCGTCGCCGTGGTCGGCGACGGCACGGTGTACGACGGACCGGATGACGGCGTTCAGGCCGGGGCAGTCGCCGCCGGACGTGAGGACACCAATGCGCATAGCCCGAGATACCTTCTTGACGTGGGCCGGGGACCGGACCGCGCTGTCCGGCTCGATCACTGCCACCCTACCGGCGACCGGGGGTGGTGCCACACCGCGCGTCCGCCTGCTGGACGCCCCCGCTCAGCTGTGCGCAGGGCCCGTCAGACGGGCCCAGCGGCGCCCCGGGCGGCCGACCGGAGCACCGGCCGGCCGCCCGGGGCGCCACAGTACTAAGAGGGCTGCTGGGCGGACGCGATGCGCTCGGTGCGCAGCGCCTCGTACCACTGGTCGTCGGTCGGCGGAAGCGCGTTCACATCGAGCGCCAGCTTCAGCAGCAGATCGGCGATCAGCGGGTTGCGGGCGAGCACGGGCCCGTGCATGTAGGTGCCGAACACCGTGTCGTTGTACGCGCCCTCGGTGCCGTCGCCCGTGCCGTTGCCCCGGCCGAGCTTCACCTGGGCGAAGGGGCGGGCGGACGGGCCCAGGTGGGTCACGCCCTGGTGGTTCTCGAAGCCGGTGAGCGCGGGCAGGCCCAGGCGCGCGTCGATGTCCGCGAGGACGTCGCCGACGCAACGCTCGCCCTCACCGCGCACCGAGACCACATCGAGCAGTCCGAGGCCGGGCTCGCGCTCACCGAGGTCGTTGACGAACTCATGGCCCAGGATCTGGTAGCCGGCGCAGACCGAGAAGACGATCGCACCGTTCTCGACGGCCCGGTGCAGACCGCCGTCACGGCGCAGCCGCTCGGCCGCGAGCCGCTGCGGACGGTCCTCGCCGCCGCCGATCAGATAGATGTCGCCGGAGGTGGGGATCGGCTGGTCGCTGCGGACGTCCAGGCGGGCCACGTCGAGGCCGCGCTGGCGGGCCCGGCGCTCCACGACCAGCGCATTGCCCTGGTCGCCGTAGGTGCTCAGCAGGTCCGGGTAGATCCACACCAGCCGCAGGCTGTTGTCACTCATCGATGATCGTCCTTCGGGGTCAGTTGCCGACGCGGCGGCGCAGGTCCTGGAACGCGGTGTAGTTCGCGATGACCTCGATCCGGCCCGGCGGGGCGAGCTGGACGGCCTCGTCGAGGGTCTCGCAGACCTGGAAGGACTGGTTGGCGACCTCCAGACGCACGGCGAGGTCCAGCTTCCGGTCGCCGAGGACGAAGATCGGGTGCCCGGTCAGCCGCGTGTAGTCGACGTCCCACAGCCAGGAGGTGTCGGTGCCGTCCGCGCCGCGCGCGTTCACCGAGAGGATCACCGGGGTCGGCGGCGGGTCGATCAGCGAGAACGTCTCCAGCCAGCCGGCCGGGTTCTTCGCCAGCAGCAGACGCAGGTCGCGCTCCTTGAACTGGACCACGTCATAGCGTCCCGCCACGGCCTGCACCTGGTACATCCGCTCCAGGGCCACCTGCGGGGGCACCCCGAACACGGCGGCGACCGCGGCCGAGCTGGCGGCGTTGGCCTTGTTGGCGCGGCCCGGCAGCTGGAGGTGGATGGGCCAGGCGGAGCCGTGCGGGTCCAGGACATGGTCGCCGGAGAGCGCCCATGACGGGGTCGGCCGGCGGAATCCGCACTCGCCGCAGAACCAGTCGTCGCCGGGGCGCTGCATCACACCGCCGCAGGACGGGCACGACCAGGCGTCGTCCTTCCACATCTGCCCGGCTGCGACCCAGATCACATTGGGCGAGGAGGACGCGGCCCACACCACCAGCGGGTCGTCCGCGTTGGCCACGATCACGGCCTTGGTGCCGGACAGACCCTCACGCCAGTTCTCGGCGAGCATCCGGGTCTCGGCGGCGCGGTCGAGCTGGTCGCGGGAGAGGTTGAGCAGCGCGATGCACTTCGGGTCGGTGTCCCGGGCGACGCCGGCGAGGTACTTCTCGTCCACCTCGATCACACCGAACTTGGCCTCGGAGCCGCCGGCCAGCGCCGAGGTGATGCCGGCGGGCATATTGGCGCCGAGCGCGTTGGACACCACCGGGCCCGCGGCGCCCAGCGCCTCGGCGATCAGCCGGGTGGTCGTGGTCTTTCCGTTGGTCGCCGAGACCAGGGTCACGTCCAGGTTCTGGGCGAGCCGGGCGAGCAGATCGGGGTCGAGTTTGAGTGCCACCCGGCCGCCGATCACTGATCCGCTGCCGCGTCCCGCGGCCCGTGATGCCGCAGCGACCGCCTTGCCCGCGGTCACGGCCAGCTTGGCCCGTGGCGTCAGCGGGTCCGAGTTGCCTGCCATCAGTTCTCGATCCTCCTTGCGTACGGCGCCGCGCCCTGTCCCGGCAACGTGTGGACCTCAGCCTATCGAGATCCGCTCAGCTGCCCGAATCGTGTCACCACTGCGGTGCTTGCGCGGCATGGAGGACCGTACCCTTGCCACCATGCGAAGAGCCTCCATCCCGGGCACCCGAGGGCGCGTCCGGCCTGTCACCCTGCTCGGCGAGAGCGTGCTGCAGACGCCGTGTGCGCAGGTCACCGACTTCGGTCCCGAACTGGCCCGGCTGGTGGAGGACATGTTCGCCACCATGTACGCCGCCCGGGGCGTGGGGCTGGCGGCGAACCAGATCGGTGAGCCGCTGCGGGTGTTCGTGTACGACTGCCCGGACGACGAGGAGGTCCGCCATCTGGGGCATGTGGTGAACCCACGGCTGGTGGCGGCGGACGGTGTGGTGCTGCGCGGCCCCGAGGGATGCCTCTCCCTACCGGGCCTGGAGGCGGGGACGGAACGGTACGACCGCGCGGTCGTCGAGGGGTTCACGGTGGACGGCGAGCCGGTGACGGTGGAGGGCACCGGGTGGTTCGCCCGGTGTCTGCAGCACGAGTGCGACCACCTCGACGGGGGTCTGTACGTGGACCGGCTCAGCGGCCGGCGGCAGCGCCGGGTGATGCGGCGGTGGAGCCGCAGAAAGCCCTGAACCGGGGCGTGGCGACGGGACGTCGCCCCCCGGGCCGGTCCGGCCGCGGCAGGACGGCCGGACACGACGTACGCTCTCAGAACCCGGGGCTCCCCACCCGGTCCCCGGCGACGGCCAGCCGCCCCCACAGCAGGTCCGCCAGGCTCCGCACCAACTCCGCCCGTGAGCAGGGCCGGTCGCCCAGCCACCAGTCGCCGGCCGCGTGCATCATGCCGACGATGCCATGTCCCCACACCCGGGCGAGCTGATGGCTGCCCGGGCCGAGCTCCAGCCGGTCCTCGATGACCTGAGCCAGTTCCTCGCCCATCCGGCGCAGCAGCGGGATGGCGTGCCGGCCCGTGTCGAAGCCCTGGTCGTGCTGTGAACCGCCCTCGGCCGGATGCATCAGGAAGCGATAGACCTGGGGCCGTGCCTCGATCGCCGCGAGGTAGGTGTCCAGGGTGGACTCGACCCGCTGCCGGCGCTCGGCCGGGGCGTCCAGCGCCGCCCGCAGCGAGTCGAGCAGCGCGTCGGTGTGGCGCTTGGCGAGCGCGGCGTACAGACCGCCCTTGTCGCCGAAGTGACGGTAGAGGATCGGCTTGGTGATGCCGGCCTCGGCGGCGATGGCGTTCATCGAGGCCCCGGGGCCGTCGCGCAGCACCACTCGGTCGGCGGCCTCCAGCAGCTCTCGCCGGCGGCGGTCGGCGGACCGCTGCTGATCGGTCCGCTGTGTGGTGTCCATGTGTTCTCCCACCCCTGCTCTGTCGGTGACGCCTGCGCAAACTAACACTGAAGGTCGGGCCGGTATCGAACGAGCTGCCGACCTCTGCCGCGCCGATCAGGGAGTTGACTTTCCGGCTTGCGGTGACGGACCGTGTTACCGCAAGTAACATCATAGTGCGGTGCTGGAGGGGACATGGCCGAGTTCACCATGGAGCTCAACGACGAACAGAAGGAGGTCCGCGACTGGCTGCACGGTTTCGCCGCCGATGTGATCCGCCCCGCGGCCGCCGAATGGGACGAGCGTGAGGAGACTCCCTGGCCGGTCATCCAGGAGGCCGCGAAGCTCGGCATCTACTCCCTGGACTTCTACGCCCAGCAGTACTTCGACCCCACCGGGCTCGGAATACCCCTGACCATGGAGGAGTTGTTCTGGGGCGACGCGGGCATCGCGCTGTCCATCGTCGGAACCGGGCTCGCCGCCGTCGGCGTCCTCGCCAACGGCACCGACGAGCAGATCGGCACCTGGATCCCCCAGATGTACGGCGACCCCCAGGACGTCAAGGTGGCCGCCTTCTGCTCCTCCGAACCCGACGCCGGTTCCGATGTGGCCGCCCTGCGCACCCGCGCCGTGTACGACGAGGCCGGGGACGAGTGGATGATCAACGGCACCAAGACCTGGGCGACCAACGGCGGCATCGCGGGCGTCCATGTCGTGGTGGCCGCCGTGGACCCCGAGCTCGGCCCCAGGGGCCATGCCTCCTTCATCGTCCCCCCGAACACCCCGGGCCTGTCCCAGGGGCAGAAGTTCCGCAAGCACGGCATCCGCGCCTCGCACACCGCCGAGGTGGTCCTCGACGACGTCCGGGTCCCCGGCTCCTGTCTGCTCGGCGGCAAGGAGAAGCTGGACGAACGGCTGGCCCGGGCCCGGGAGCGGGCGAGGACCGCCGGCCCGGGGGAGCGGGTGAAGAACGCGGCCATGGCCACCTTCGAGGCCTCCCGCCCGGCCGTGGGCGCGATGGCCGTGGGGACCGCCCGCGCCGCGTACGAGGTGGCCCTCGACTACGCCGGGACCCGGGAGCAGTTCGGACGACCGATCATCGACAACCAGGGCGTCGCCTTCCAGCTCGCGGACATGCGCACCCGGATCGACGCGGCGCGGCTGCTGGTGTGGCGGGCCTCCTGGATGGCGGTCAACGGCAGGCCGTTCACCGCGGCCGAGGGGTCGATGTCCAAGCTGTTCGCCAGCGAGACCGCCAAGGAGGTCACGGCCCAGGCGATACAGATCCTCGGGGGCAACGGCTACACCCGTGAGTACCCGGTGGAGCGGATGCACCGTGACGCGGCGATTTATACGATCTTCGAAGGCACCAGCGAGATCCAGCGGCTGGTGATCGCCCGTACGCTGTCGGGAATGCCCATCCGCTAGTGCCGCGAGGCAGCGCTCGTGGGAGGCGCCCGGGCCTTTCCGACGTCACGCAGATCCGTCGGAAAGGCCCGGGCGCCGCGCGGCACTACCGGTGCTTCAGCGGCGTCAGCTGCTCGATGTCGTACCGCCTGCGCAGCTCCTCGATCGCCGCGAGGTCCGGCGGGCCCCCGTTGCCCAGGATCTCCAGCAGTTCCTCGAAGTAGCGTTCGTGGTCCGGGGGCGGGGACGCCTGGAAGAACATCTTCGCCGGGGTCTCCGTCGGGTTGGCGAACGCGTGCGGGCAGCCGGGCGGTACGACGATGACCGTGCCCGGGGTCGCCCGCACCACCCGGGTGCCCGAGCGGGACTCCCACTTCTGCCAGTGGTCCGGGGTCCGGATGCGCGGCTCGAAGGCGAGCACGTCCAACTCGCCCTCCAGCACATAGAACAACTCCTCGCTGCGCGTGTGCACATGGGCGCCCACATCGAACCCCGGCGGTACCAGCACCTCGAAGGTGGACGCCATGCGCGAGTGGGAGCCGGTCACCTTGAACGTCACATGCTGGGCCGGGGTCTGAACCACCCGCCCGTGCCCCGGCGGGACGAACAGCCCTTCGACCGCCGTCCTTTCCTCGTCCGCCGCCCCGTCGGTCGCCGCCATGCCGTGAGCCGTCATCGGTCGCTCACCACATCACGGGCAGGGCTTCGGGCCCGCGGATCAACGCGCCCTTCCGGAAGGGAACCTGGTCCGGCTCCACGGACAGACGCAGCCCGGGCACCCGGTCGAGGAGGGCGTCCACCATCAGCTCGGACTCCAGCCGCGCCAGCATCCCGCCCGGGCAGTAGTGCGGGCCGAAACCGAACGCCACATGGGAGTTCGGGTAGCGCTCGACGTCGATCGTCTCCGGGTCGGGGAAGACCCCCGGGTCACGGTTGGCGGCCAGATACGACACATAGACCGCGTCGCCCGCCCGGATCCGCACCCCCTGGATCTCGACGTCCTCCAGGGCGATCCTGGACAGCCCCACCGCGTTGCGGTGCGGGAGGTAGCGCAGCAGCTCGTCGATGGCCTGCCGCCGGATCTCCGGCTCGGCCCGCAGCCGCTCGGCCAGCTCCGGGCGGGTCAGCAGGAGGTAGAACATCTGCCCGCTGTTGTTGGTGACCGCCTCCCCGCCGATCTGCAGCAGCACGGCGAGCCCCACCGCCTCGTCGAGCGTCACCTCGCCCAGGCCCAGCGCCCCGCCGAGCAGCGAGGTGACGTCCTCTCCCGCGCTGCCCTCGCGGCGGCCGATGAGGTCGGCGAAGTACGCGCCCATCTCGTCCTTGGCCTCCTCGGAGACCTTCGCCCCGTGCGAGGAGGACAGGATCAGCTGGGTCCAGGCGTGCATCTTCTGCCGGTCGGTGGCCGGGACCCCCATCAGCTCGCAGATCACGGCGATGGGGAAGGGGCTGAGCACCGAGGCGACCAGGTCCGCGGGCGGCCCGTCCTGGAGGAGTTCGTCGACGAGTTCGTCGAGCATCCGCCGCGCCCGGTCGCGCACCCGCTCCACGCCGCGTGCCGTGAAGGCCGTCGCGACCGCGCGACGCAGCCGGGTGTGGTCGGGCGGGTCCAGGAAGCCGACCGCGCCGGGCTGCGGGATGAAGTGCGGAGCGAGCCGGGTGACCTGCTGCTCCATGACCGCCGCACGGCTGAAGCGGGGGTCGTTCGCGACCGTCCGCACATCGTCGTGGCGGGTCACCAGCCAGGCCCAGCCCTCACCGTTGGGCAGCTTGATCCGGGTGACCGGGCCCTCGCGCATCAACTGCGCGAGGAACGGGTCGAAGTCCACGCCGGCCAGGTCCGTGACCGGCCATTCGCGCACCGGCGGCATGCAGTCGGTGATCGTTTCCTCGGCCATCTCACACCGCCTCACGGTCCGTGTCGGTGGTCATCGCTTGCTTCCGTTCCCGGATATCTGCCAGCGCCCCAGGGACATCTCCGCCGTGATGCCCGGCCCGAAGCCGGCCAGCATCCCGCGCGCCTCGTGCTCGGCGCCGCCCGCCTCGAACAGCCGGCGCAGCGCGTCCAGGACGACGGCGCTCGCGATGTTGCCGTACTCGGTGAGCGTGGCCCGGCTGAACCGGAAGGCCTCCGGCGGCACCCGCAGAAACTTGCTCAGATCGTCCAGGATCCGTGGGCCGCCCGCGTGGATGATGTAGAAGTCCAGCTCGGAGGCGTCCCATCGGTGCTGCCGTGCCAGCTCCTGGAGGGCCGGGGCGAGCGGCTCCATCGTGGCCGGCACCCGCTTGTCCAGCAGGAAGTGGAATCCGGTGGCCCGGACGTCGTAGGCGATCCACTCCTCGGTCTTGGGGATCAGATACGAGCCGTTGCGTTCCAGCTTGACGCCGGTGCCGCCCCGGCCGCGGACGACCGCCGCCGCCACCCCGTCGCCGAACAGGCCGTTGGACAGCAGCGAGCCGACGCCCAGGTCGGTGGGCTGGTAGCACAGCGAGCAGAACTCACAGGCCACGATCAGCGCGTTGGCGTCCGGGTAGGCCGTGCAGAAGTCGTGCGCCCGGTTGATGGCCGCACCGCCCGCCGCGCAGCCCAGCTGGGCGATGGGCAGCTGCCGGGTGTCGGTCTCGAAGTCCATGGTGTTGATCAGCCACGCGGTCAGCGAGGGCATCATGAACCCGGTGCACGACACATAGATGATCACGTCGATGTCGGTGCTGAGCAGCTCGGCGTCGTCCAGCGCCTGCTGTACGACCGCGGGGACACGGGCCTTCGCCTCGGCCTCGTAGAGGTCGTTGCGCTCCTCGAAGCCGGGGTGCTTCAGGGTCTCCTCGATGGGCTGCACGATGTGCCGGGTGCGGACCCCGGTGTTCTCGATCAGTCGCAGGGCCAGCGGGAGTTGAGGGTGATCCGGGTGGCGGGAGCGCGCCAGTTCGAGCGTGTCCTCCATCGTGATCACATGTTCGGGGACGTGGACCGCGGGTCTGCACAGAGTCGCCATGGAGCGCGCCTTCTTTCGCCTTGGCTCAGGACCGTCGGTCCCCCGGCGGAAGGGGGGTCACCCGTATGCGGGGTGCTCACCCACGATCACCCCGCGGCGCGCCGATATCGCGTCGGATTACTCCGCTCCAGCGATGAGCGGAGAGTGATGGGCGGCCTCGTCAGGCCGTCGTCCCCGGTGGACGCGCCGGTCCCGCTCCCCGCTCAGCGGCGCGAGCTGTGCGCGATGCAGGCCACGTCGATCCGGTCCGCGAGCTTGGCGAGTTCGATGGTGAGCGTCGCCACCGTGTCCTCGTCGAGACCGTCCTCGCCGGCCTCCACCAGACGCAGCCACCGGCCGCCGAGGGTGCGCAGCAGCTTGCTGACATCCGCGGCCGCCACCTGCAATGTGCCGTGGTCGTCGACGATCAGAGGCAGGGTCACTTCACGGTTCACAAGGGGATCGTAGTCGCGGAACGCTCATGCCCCGTGCCATACCGTGGTGATGTTGCAGAACTCGCGGATCCCGTGCCCCGACAGCTCGCGCCCGTACCCGGAGCGCTTGACGCCGCCGAACGGGAAGGCCGGGTGCGAGGCCGTCATCCCGTTGATGAACACTCCGCCGGCCTCCAGGTCCTGGACGAAGCGGTCGACCTCGGTGCCGTTGTGCGTCCAGACGTCGGAACCCAGCCCGAAGGGGGAGTCGTTGGCGATGGCCACCGCCTCGTCCAGATCGGCGGCCCGGTAGAGGGTGGCGACGGGCCCGAACGCCTCCTCGTGGTGGATGCGCATCCGCGGGGTGATGCCGGTGAGCACCGTCGGCGGGTAGTACCAGCCGGGCCCGTCGGGGCGGGTGCCGCCGCACAGCACCGTCGCGCCGGCGCCCACCGCGTCGTCGACCAGTTCCGCCAGATCGGCGCGGCCCCGTTCGCTGGAGAGCGGTCCGACCTCGGTCTCCTCAGCCATCGGATCGCCGACCCGCAGCGCCTTCATACCGGCCGTGAACCGCTCGGCGAAGGCGTCGAAGACGTCCGTGTGCACGATGAACCGCTTGGCGGCGATGCAGGACTGCCCGTTGTTCTGCACCCGGGCCGTCACGGCGGTCTCGGCGGCCCGGTCCAGCTCCGCGGACGGCATCACGATGTACGGGTCGCTGCCGCCCAGCTCCAGCACCGTCTTCTTGATCTCGTCCCCGGCGATCGAGGCGACGGAGCGGCCCGCCGGCTCGCTGCCGGTGAGGGTGGCGGCCCTGACCCGCGGATCGCGCAGCACCCTCTCGACCGCGCCCGAGCCGATCAGCAGGGTCTGGAAACAGCCCTCCGCGAAGCCCGCACGGCGGAACAGATCCTCCAGGAAGAGCGCGGTCCCCGGCACGTTCGAGGCGTGCTTGAGCAGCCCCACATTGCCCGCCATCAGCGCGGGCGCGGCGAACCGCACCACCTGCCACAGCGGGAAGTTCCACGGCATCACCGCGAGCACCGGACCGAGCGGCCGGTAGCGCACGATCACCCAGGAGGCGCCCGAGTCCTTCACATCCCGTGCGTCGGGCTCCTCGTCGGCCAGCAGTTCCTCGGCGTGGTCGGCGTACCAGCGCATCGCCTTGGCGCACTTCGCGGCCTCGGCGCGGGCCTGGGTGATGGGCTTGCCCATCTCGGTGGTCATCACCCGGGCGATGTCCTGGCACTCCGCGTCGAGCAGATCGGCGGCCTTGTGCATGCGCAGCGCCCGTTCGGCGAAGGTGGTGGTGCGATGGGTGCGGAACGCGGTGTCGGCGGCGGCGAGCCTGCGCTCGATCTCCTCCTCGCCCAGGGCGTCGTACGTCCTGAGCGTCTCGCCGGTCGCCGGGTTCACCGTGGCGATGGGCATGCTGACCTCCTGGAACAGCTCTGTCTCGACCTTCCCGCGCGGCGGTGGGCGCCGCAACGCGGGTGCCGTCTCAGCCCGAGTGCTCAGCGAGCCGGTCCAGAAACGCCGTCTGCGCCCGCACGATCACCTCCCGGGCCCGGTCGAGGGCGAACCACCCCACCCGGTCCAGTTCGGGGAACTCCTGGGTGCGCCCCGACCGCGGCGGCCACTGAAGGGTGAAGGTGCCCGGTGCGATCGCCGCCGGATCGAGGTCGGCCTCGACCGCCCACACCGTGACGACCTTGCCGCCGGCCTGCCGCACCTCGCCGAGCGGTACGGCCTCCCCGTCCGGCGGCGGCAGCCCCAGCTCCTCCCGGAACTCGCGGCGGGCGGCATCGAGGGGCGGCTCCCCGGCCTCGTACTCGCCCTTGGGCACGGTCCACGCCCCGGCGTCGCGACGGGAGTAGAAGGGGCCGCCCATATGGCCCAGCAGGACCTCGGGACCATGAGCGGTGCGCCGGAACAGCAGCAGGCCCGCGCTGCGCCGCCCCCGCCCGCTCACGGCACCACCCGCGGATGGGCCGCCAGCAGGGTCCCCACGGTGTCGGCCTCCTCCGGCCGCTTGTCCTCCCGGTGGCGCACCACCCGCGCGAACCGCAGGGTGACACCCGCCGGGTAACGGGGGGAGCGCTGCAACCCGTCGTAGGCGATCTCGACCACGAGTTCGGGGCGTACGGTCACCACCCGGCCGTCGTCGGCGACCGCCAGCTCCCCGAGCCGCTCGGTCTGCCACCTGAGCATCGCGTCCGTGAGGCCCTTGAAGGTCTTGCCCAGCATGACGAAGGAACCGTCCGGGGCGCGGGCCCCCAGATGCAGATTGGAGAGCTTTCCGGTGCGGCGGCCATGGCCCCACTCGGCGGCCAGCACCACCAGGTCCACGGTGTGCACGGGCTTGACCTTGAGCCAGGCGGCACCGCGGCGGCCCGCGCCGTACGGGGCGTCCAGGGCCTTGACCATGACCCCCTCATGGCCCCGTGCCAGGGTCTCGGCGAGGAAGTCCTCCGCGACGGCCACCTCCTCGCTGCCCCGCACCAGCGCGCGCCGCACCCGCATCGGCTCCGGCACCAGCCGGGCCAGCTCCGCATGGCGGTCGGCGAACGGCAGGTCCAGCAGGTCACGGTCCGCCATGGACAGCACGTCGAAGAAGACGGGGGAGACCGGGACGGCCGCGGCGGCCGTGGCCACGTCGAGACGGGAGCCGACCCGCCCGGCGGTCTCCTGGAAGGACCGCGGCCGCCCCGCCTCGTCCAGGGCGATCACCTCGCCGTCCAGGACGAACCGTTCGCCCGCGAGCCCCAGGGCGGCCGAGGTCACCTCCGGCAGCCGGTCGGTGATGTCGTCCAGGGTGCGGGTGTGGACCCGTACCTCGCCGCCGTCCCGGTGGACCTGGACCCGGATGCCGTCGAGCTTCTCCTCGACGGCGCAGGCGCCCAGTCGCCCGACCGCCTCGGCCACCGAGGAGGCGCTCTGCGCCAGCATCGGGAGGACCGGGCGGCCCACCGTGAGCCGGAAGGTGCCGAGGGCCGCCGGACCCCCGGAGAGCAGGGCCTCCGCCACGGCCCGGAGCGATCCGGCGAGCATCACGGCCCGCCGTACGTCCGCCGGAGCGGCCCCCGTCGCCTCGGCCAGTCCCTCGGCCGCGAGGGCGTCCAGTGCGCCCTGCCGCACCTCCCCGGTGAGCAGCCCGGTCAGGAACCGCTGCTCCTCCTCGGTGGCCGCGGCCAGCAGCTCGCCGAGCAGCCGGCCGCGCTCGGACTGCGACCCGGCGCCGGTGACCGCGCCGATCCGGGTCAGCCGGGAGTCCACCTCCCGCACCGTGAGCGTGGACTCCGCGGCCGGCGGAACCGGGCGGCCGAGCAGCTTCCAGCCGATGCCGAGCCGTCCCTGCGGCAGCCGCCCGGCCAGATACGGGATCACCACCGGCACGTCCTCGGCGTCGGCGGCCCGGAACAGCTCGCCGAGCAACGCGATCTTCCGGGACCGCGCCGAGGTGGCGGCGACCTCCCGGGACACCCGGGCCAGCCGGCTCAGCAGCATGCAGCCATGGTGCACCGGCGGCGCCCGGGCTACATCCCCAGGGCAGCGTCCAGATCGGTCATCAGCAGCTCCCCGTTGATCGCGGCTCCCGCCCGGTACCCGCGGCTGGCCGCGTTCACGACCTGCTCCGCGAAGCCGGAGGCGTTGCCCGCCGCCCACAGCCCGGGCACGCTGGTCAGGCCCCGCTCGTCGATCTCGGGATAGGTGCCGAACGGGGTCTCGTGCAGCGTGGCGCCCAGCCGCTCGAACAGGCCGACGTTCGGGACGGCCCGGGGCGCGACGAACAGCACGGAGCGGTCATGGACGGTGCCGTCCGCGAGCCGCACCCCGGTGAGCCGGTCGTCGTCCACCACCAGCCCCGCCACCTCGCCGGGCACCACGGCCACCCCGGCCGCCGCGAGCCTGCGCAGGTCCTCGTCCGTGAGCTCCTCCTCGGCGACCGTGTGCAGGAACAGGGTCACGTCCTTCGACCACTGGGAGACCATCAGCGCCTGGTGCACGCTCATCGGGGTCGAGGCGAGCACCCCGAAGGCCCGGTCGCGCACCTCCCAGCCGTGGCAGTAGGGGCAGTGCAGCACATCACGCCCGAAGCGCTCGGCGACCCCGGGCAGAGCGGGCAGCTCGTCCCGCAGACCGGTCGCCACCACCAGGCGCCGGGCGTGCACCGCGCGTCCCTCCGCGAGCGTCACCTCGAACTCCCCGTCCGCGTCCCGGACGGCGTCCACCGCCCGGTCCCGGACGAGCGTCACGCCGTACCGGGCGATCTCCTCCCGCCCCACGGCGAGGAAATCGGCCGGCGGCATGCCGTCGCGCGACAGAAAGCCGTGCATATGGGCCGCGGGCGCGTTGCGCGGCTCACCCGCGTCGACGACGAGTGTGCGGCGCCGCGCCCGCCCCAGGACCAGGGCCGCAGACAGCCCGGCCGCGCCGCCCCCGACGACGACCACCTCGTACCGCTCGGTCCCGTCGTTCTTCCCGTTCTTCTCGGTCATGGTGACCACCTCCACCGAGACGGTCGCCCGGGGCCCACGGGATTGACAAACATGTTTGCCGGAACTGCAATACAGAACATGAGCACGGACGAAGTACTGGCGGGCGTGGGCGACCGGCTGCGGCGGATCCGTAAGGAGCGGGAGGTGACCCTGGCGGGACTGTCCGAGGCGACCGGCATCTCCGTCAGCACCCTCTCGCGCCTGGAGTCGGGCCTGCGCAGACCCAGCCTCGAACTGCTGCTGCCGATCGCGCGGGCCCACAGCCTGCCGCTGGACGAACTGGTCGGCGCCCCGCCGGTCGGCGATCCGCGGGTGCGCGCCGAGCCGGTCGTGCGGTACGGCCGCACCCACTGGCCGCTCACCCGCCAGCCGGGCGGACTCCAGGCGTTCAAGGTGCTCGAACCCCGGCGCACCGTCGAACCGGACCCGAGGACGCACGAGGGCTATGAGTGGCTGTACGTCCTGTCCGGGCGGCTGCGGCTGGTGCTGGGCGAGCACGATGTGGTGCTGACCGCGGGGGAGGCCGCCGAGTTCGACACCCGCGTGCCCCACTGGTTCGGTTCGACGGGGGAGGGGCCGGTGGAGTTCCTCAGCCTGTTCGGGCCCCAGGGGGAGCGGATGCATGTGCGGGCGCGACCCGGGCGTTCATGACCTCATGCCCCGGTGCGCTGACGTGCGCCGTACCCGACCCCCGCCCGGCGGTCCGAGAACCACTCGTTCGGAGGACATGTCTGCCGCACGGATGAACCCCTCGCTGCGCCACACTTGCGGCCGAAAGCCGCGAAGTGGGCGTGGCGAAAGGGGTTGAGGATGGCTGTTTCCATCTCTGTGGTGCTGCTGTTTCTGTTCATTGCGGTGCTGTTCCTGCGCAATGGGGGGCTGAAGATGTCGCACGCCCTGGTCTGCATGCTGCTCGGTTTCTTCCTGGCCAGTTCGAGCATGGCTCCGACCATCCATCAGGGGCTGGCGGCGACGGCGGAGATCGTCGGCGGCCTGCACCCCTGATCGCCGCCGGTCGCCGTCGGTCGCCGCTGTCGTTTCCGGTCGTCCCGGTCGTCCCGATCGCCCCGGCCGTCCCCGGCCCTCAACGGCGGGAGAAGACGCCGATCCCGTCCGCGACCGGGCGTTCGGCACCCCCGCTGGGATGGTTGCGCACGGTGACCCGGTGCGCGCCCGGCAGCCGGGTGACCAGCGTCGTGGAGGTGCCGCCGTCCAGGTTGAAACCGTCCGTGGCGCCCAACGTCCGCAGGACGGAAGCGAGTTCGAAGAGGGTGAGACCACCGTGGCGGGCGTCCGAGCCGTCGAGCGCGAGAAGCAGCAGACGGTGGCCGCCGTCCGCGACACCCGCCGCGGTGCGCACCGCGGTCGTGGCGGCGTCGAGGCCGGACAGCGCGGTGCCGTGCCGCAGCAGCGGGAAACCGCCGACGGCGAAGCGGTACGGGACGCCGGACGAGCCCGCCACCAGCCGGTGCTGCACCTGGACCTGCCGGCCCCGGACCAGCGTGCGCAGCCGGTGCGCCCCCGCCTCACGGCCGACCAGCACCGTGGTGCCCCGCGGGATGGGGCCCCGGCCGGGCCTGGCGGCCCTGGCGACGACCCGGCCGCCCCTGACCGTCACCTCGAAGGTGTCGCGGCTGCAGGGGGCGCCCCGGTGGCTGTCGGTGCCGCAGGTGGGCCGTACCCGGGAGGCGCTGCCCCAGGCGGAGGTGTACGCCCCGATCGAACCCTGGCGCAGCGCGTACTGGTTGAGTCCGCCGAGCGGCAGTCTCCCCGCCTCGGTGGTCACCGAGCCGGTGAGGTGCAGCCGGTCGAGCCGCGCCCTGCGGTCGGTGCCCACCCCCAGCACCTCCTCGGTGCCGGCACCGGGCGGTAGCGCGGGGCCGAAGCGCTGTCCCCGCGGTACGGCGGACTTGAGGGCACGCCCGTTCGCGACGGCCGGGCCGACGGCCGCGCCGGTCGCCTCGACCCCGGGGTGCTGGGTCTCGGCGACATTGAAGAAGTCGCCGTTGACCCCCGCCAGCGCGCCCTGTGCGTCGGCGAGCCGGGACACGGTGGCCCGCGCGGCCACGGCCCGCGGGTGCAGCAGATCGACCCCCACCCGTGGATCGCGCAGGTCGACGGTGAGGAGATGCGCGTGCATCACCCCGCGGGCCGTCCGGATGTCGAGCGTGCTGTAGCGGACCCCCGGAGTGATCGCCCGGGTCTTCGACGCGGCGCCGGCCGGTACCGCCCCCACCAGGGCCGCGCCGGTCAGCGCGCTCCATGCCACGAGTACCGTCAGTGCCGTCCTGAACCGTCTGCTGCGACGCGTCATCGCTCCCCCTGATGTCCGGTCGACTTCCTCGGGATTCAGGGGAAGTGCACCAGACGGGGGCCTGCGGTGGGCCGTTCAGGGCTCGATGACGCGGGAACGGATGAGAAAACGCACTCCTTCGGGTGCTTCCAGGGAGAATCCGCTGCCGCGGCCGGCCACGACATCCACGATCAGCCGGGTGTGGCTCCACACCTCGTACTGGTTACGGGACATCCAGAAGCCGACCGGCTCGTCGACCCCCTCGACCGCCAGCTCCGCGAGCAGCACATCGGAGTTCCCGGTGCGGAACTCGCCGGCCGGGTAGCACATCGGGGAACTGCCGTCGCAGCAGCCGCCTGACTGGTGGAACATCAGCGGCCCGTGGATCTCCCGGAGCCGCCGCACCAGTTCGGCGGCCGCGGGGGTGAGCTCCACGCGCGGGATCAGGTCCATGGTCACGCAGGCCATTCCAACGCGGCACAGGTTGCGACGACGTTGCACGACACGGGCGGTGCCGACGGCAGGGGTGCGTGGTCACCGCGGGCGGAACCCTCGTCCCGCCCGCGGTGCCGGTCAGGCTCGGTGGTACTGGACCGGGACGGCGACCTCGCCCCCGAGCCGGTCGGCGGCCTGGCGGGCCCAGTACGGGTTGCGCAGGAGCTCACGGCCCAGCAGCACGGCGTCCGCCCGGCCGGAGCCGATGATCTCCTGGGCCTGGGCCGGTTCCGTGATCAGGCCGACGGCCGCCACGGGCATCCCGGCCTCGGTGCGGATCCGCTCGGCGAAGGGCACCTGATAGCCGGGGCCGGACTCGATCCGGGCGTCGGGGGCGATGCCACCGGAGGAGACGTCCATCAGGTCCACACCGCGTGCCTGGAGCTCCTTGGCGAAACGGACGCTGTCGTCGGTGGTCCAGCCCTCCCGGTCGTCCGCCGGGTTCTCCGTGAGCCAGTCGGTGGCGGAGATCCGGAAGAAGACCGGCAGTTCCTGCGGCCACACGGCGCGGACCGCCTCGACGACCTCCAGGGCGAACCGGGTCCGGCCCTCGAACGAGCCGCCGTAGCGGTCGGTGCGCCGGTTGCTGTGCGGGGAGAGGAACTGGTGGATCAGATAGCCGTGCGCGCCATGGATCTCGGCGACCTCGAACCCCGCCGCCAGGGCACGGCGGGCGCCGTCGGCGAACTGCCGGACGATCTCCGCGATCTGCTCCTCGCCCAGCTCGTCGGGCGTCGTCGACGACTCGCTGAAGGGGACGGCGCTGGGGCCGACCGGCTGCCAGCCGTAGGGCTCGTCGGGGCTGATCTGACGGCCGCGGTCGACCCAGGTGCGCTCGGTCGACGCCTTGCGCCCGGCGTGGGCCAGCTGAATACCCGGGACGGTGCCCTGCGTCTTCAGGAACGCGGTGATGCGCCGGAAGGCGTCGACCTGGGTGTCGTTCCAGATGCCGAGGTCGTAGGGGCTGATCCGGCCTTCGGGGCTGACGGCCGTGGCCTCCGTGATGATCAACCCGATGCCGCCGGTGGCGCGGGCGGCGAGATGCGCGAAGTGCCAGTCCGTGGGGGCGCCGACCGTCTCCCCCTCGGGCGCCGCGCTGTACTGGCACATCGCCGCCATCCAGATGCGGTTGGGAATGGTGAGCGACCTGACGGTGTGGGGGGTGAAGAGGGTGCTCAAAACCGACTCCTTGTCAGCGGCCTCACGGTCCGCGATGAGCGCCGGACCGGGTCGACGGCCGTCGACCCGGTCCGGCCGGGCACCGAGTCAATTGCGTCCGCCGCTATTTTATTCCCGCCGCATATATGCGCACGCAATCAAAGGTACGGGTGGGCGGTGCGGGGAAAAGGCCGTCGCCGTGCGGCGGTAGCACCACGCCCTGGTTCCCGGCCCGGCGCCTCGCGGACCTGCCCGTGCCACCCGAAACGGCGGTGCGGTCCGGCACTTCGAGGGGTAGCGTCGCCGTTCATGACCCCCACCCTGCGGACCGCACGCCTGCTCCTGGAGCCCTATGTCCACAAGGACGAGGACGCCTTCGTCGCTCTGTTCCAGGACATCAGGGTGTCCCGGTGGATGGGTGAGGGCCCGCTCTCCGAGGCGGCCGCCCGTGCCCTCTTCGGGCGGATCTTCACCAAGGTCTACGCGCGGGACCTGTTCGACGTCTGGGCGGTCCGCCGGGACGGGCTCCTGATCGGGCACGCCGAGATCAAACCGACCGACGAGTCGGGCGGCCACGAGATCATCTACGCCCTGACCCCCACGGTCTGGGGGAGCGGCCTGGGGACCGAGCTGGCGGAGGGAATCGTCGCGCACGGCTTCGGCGCGCTCGGGCTGACGGAGGTGCACGCCACCGTGGCCGCGCCGAACCGGGCCTCGCTGGCGCTGCTGGCCAGGATCGGTTTCGAGCACGTCCGGGACATCGAGGAGGCCGACGGCGCCCTCACCCGCGTGCTGACCCGCCGTCTCACCGCGACGGACCGGAGTTCCCTCGCCCGCTGAAGCCCTCCGAAGCCCGCCGGCGGTGATCCCGGCACGGCGTACCCGTAGCACGGCCCGGGCGCGGGACCATGGGAAGAGCGGGACGCCGTCGAGGACGAGGAGCCGGCATGAGCACGGACGCCACCGAGACCACGGTCACCGATCAGGCCGTCGCCGGCCTGCGGGCAGCAGCGGATCCACGGCTGCGGGAACTGCTCGGCGGCCTGATCCGCCATCTGCACGACTTCGTGCGCGAGACGCGGCTCACCCAGGACGAGTGGGAGAGCGCCGTCGCGTTCCTCACGGCGACCGGACAGGCCTGCACGGACACCCGGCAGGAGTTCATCCTGCTGTCGGACGTCCTCGGCATCTCCACGCTCGTCGAGACCGTCAACGGCAACCACGCCCCGGGCACCACCGAGTCCACCGTCCTCGGCCCCTTCCATATGACGGAGTCCCCGGTCCGTGAACTCGGTGACGACATCGACCTGGTGGGCGGCGGCGAGCCCTGCGTGGTGAGCGGGCGAGTGCTCTCCGGGGACGGGACGCCGCTGCCCGGCGCCGTCCTCGACGTCTGGCAGGCGGACGCCGAGGGCCACTACGACGTGCAGCGGCCGGACAGCCTGCCCTCGGGCAACGGACGCGGAGTGTTCACCGCCGGTACCGAGGGCCGCTACTGGTTCCGCAGCTGTGTGCCGGCCTCCTACCCGATCCCCACCGACGGCCCGGTCGGCGGACTGCTGCGGGCCGCGGGCCGCAGCGCCCGCCGGCCCGCGCACATCCACTTCATCGCCGGCGCCGAGAACCACGCGCCCCTCACCACGCACCTCTTCGTGGGCGGCGACGAGCACCTGGACTCCGATGCCGTGTTCGCGGTGCGCAAGAGCCTGGTGCGGGACTTCACCCTGACCGACGACCCCTCCCTGGCTCGTGAGTTCGGCGTACCGAACCCCTTCCGGCACGCTCGCTTCGACCTGGTGCTGGAGCGTGCGACATGACCCCGTACGCCGACTTCTCCTATGAGACCCGGCCCGTGCGGGTCGTCTTCCGGCCCGGGGCGTCCGTGACCGCCACCCCGGAGGAGGCCGAACGCCTCGGGCTGCGGCGCCTGCTCGTCCTCAGCGGCAGCCGCGGCGAGTCCGGGGCACGGGCCGTCGCGGGCGGACTGGGCGACCGGTGTGTCGCGGTGCACCCCGGGGCCCGTATGCATGTGCCCGCGGAGGCCGCCGACCACGCCGTGGCGGCGGCCCGCGCGGCCGGGGCCGACGGATGCGTCGCCATCGGCGGCGGCTCCGCCATCGGCCTCGGCAAGATGATCGCGCTGCGCACCCGGCTGCCGCTGATCGCCGTCCCCTCGACCTACTCGGGTTCGGAGATGACCCCGGTGTGGGGACTGACCGAACACGGCGTGAAACGCACCGGCCGCGACCCGCTGGTCCAGCCCCGCAGTGTGGTCTACGACCCCGAGCTCACCCTCTCCCTGCCCCTTCCGCTCACCGCGACCAGCGGCGTCAACGCGCTCGCCCACGCCGTCGAGGCGCTCTACGCCCCCGACACCTCACCCCTGGTCGCGCTGATGGCGGAGGAGGGCGTCCGGGCGATGGCCGGGGCCCTGCGTTCGCTGGCCGCCGGGCCGGAGGACCTGGACGCCCGCTGCCGGGCCCTGTACGGGGCGTGGCTGTGCGGCGCCGCCCTCGGTGCGACCACCATGGGCCTGCACCACAAGCTCTGCCATGTGCTGGGCGGCACCTTCGGGCTGCCGCACGCGGAGACCCACACCGTGCTGCTCCCGTATGTCCTCGCCCTCAACGCCCCCGCGGCACCGGAGGCGGTGGCCGCGCTGCGCCGGGCGCTGGACACGGACGACGTCCCGCGGGCGCTGCGGGAGCTGGCCGGGAGCCTGGGCGCACCACGGTCGCTCGCCGAGCTCGGTCTGGAGCAGGACGACTTGGCGGCGGCGGCCGCTGAGGTGACGGGCCAGCCGTACCCCAACCCCCGCCCGGTGACGGCGGACGCGGTGCTGGGCGTCCTCACGGCCGCGTACGAGGGGCGGGAACCGGAGACCTCTGGCGCGGGTCACCCTCGGACCGTGAAGGAGAGCGGATCATGACGGCATTCCCCCGAGGACCGGTCGGCACGTCGGGCGTCCGGACCACCCCCGAGGGCCTTCGCTGGGAGCCCAGTGAGCGCTGGGTGCGCGGGCGCCGGGGCGAGACCACCGTCGTCGACAGCCGGCATCCCGTCCTCGTCTGGGAGCCGGACCTGCCTGTGCCGCTCTACGCCTTCCCGCGCGAAGAGGTCCGCGAGGACCTGCTCCGCCCGGCGGCGGCCCCTCCGTCCGGCGCGCACGCAGGGGCGCGGGACTTCTACGACCTGGTCGTCGACGGGGACGTGCGTCAGAACGCCGCCTGGATCCCCCCGTCCGCCGATCTGGCCGGTCATATCACCTTCGAGTGGTTCCAGCGCCGCGGCACGGGGCTCGACCGCTGGTACGAGGAGGAGGAAGAGATCTTCGTCCACCCCCGCGACCCGCACAAACGGGTGGACGCCCTGCCGAGCAGCCGCCATGTGCGGATCGAGATCGGCGGCACGGTCGTCGCGGACACCCGGCGGCCGGTGCTGCTCTTCGAGACGGGACTGCCGGTGCGGTACTACCTTCCGCCCGAGGACGTCCGCCTCGACCTGTTCACCCCCACGGACCACCGCACCGGATGCCCGTACAAGGGCACGGCCCGGTACTGGACCTTCACGGGTGACGCCGGTGTCCCGCCGGACATCGCCTGGAGCTACCCGGATCCGCTGCCCGCGGTCGCCGCCGTCAGGGGGCTCGTCGCCTTCTACAACGAGGCGGTCGGCATCACGGTGGACGGTGAACGCGTGGAACGTCCGGTGACCCCGTTCAGCGGGCAGCTGTCGGGACGGCCGCCGGCCCGGCACCCGCACGAGTGAGGAACCGGGCCGGCGGCGTCCCTCAGGACAGACAGCCCACGTGGGCCAGGGCCTGCTTGAGCAGCACGGCCTGACCGCCCGGCATGTCGTCCAGCACCACGGCCGAGGCGGCCTCCTGCGGACTGAACCATTCGAGGTCCAGGGCGTCCTGCCGGGGCCGGCAGTCGCCGGAGACCGGGACGATGTAGGCGAGGGACACCGCGTGCTGGCGCGGGTCGTGGAACGGCGTGATCCCCAGGGTCGGGAAGTACTCGGCGACGGTGAAGGGCTGCAGGGAGGCCGGGACGCGGGGGAGCGCCACCGGCCCGAGGTCCTTCTCCAGATGGCGCAACAGGGCGTCCCGGACCCGTTCGTGGTGCAGAACCCGTCCGGAGACGAGGGTGCGGCTTACGATCCCGTCGGGTCCGATCCGCAACAGCAGTCCGATACTGGTGACTTCGCCGCTTTCGTCGACGCGCACGGGCACGGCTTCCACATACAGGATCGGCATGCGGGCACGCACCAGCTGGAGCTCGTCGGAGCTCAGCCAGCCGGGCGTGGATTCGGTCGTGTCAGGCATTGACCGATCGTACGGTCAATGCCGCGCGTTGTCCGCGTGTCCCTCCAGGTCAGCCCTACTCGAACACGGACGGAAGCACCCGTTTGCCCAAGGGGTTTGACGCGCCGTCATCCTACCGCCGCCGCAGTTCGTCCGGTCCTCGGTGCAGACGGGGCCGTCGACGGCGCAGACGTGTGAGCCTGCTGGACCGGCCGCGGAGTCTCCGTGGCCGGATCATGACCCTCGCCCGGAGACGCCCGCCGCGGGGCCGCACCCCGATGCCGGGGCGAGCAGGCCGCGGCCGGGGCCGTCGAACGCGCCCTCGCCGGGCAGGGGTCCCGGCGCCGCCGACGGGGGGAACCGGGTTACCCGGCTATCCCCGCCCCTCCTCGGCCGGGACACCGGCCGGGCGGCGGCGGGCGGCCCGGTGCTCGGTGGTCCAGTACAACAGGGCCAGGGCCGGCAGGGCCGCGCCGAGGACCGCGACCGCGCCCCAGCCTCCGGTGCGGTAGGCGAGGGAGCCGACCTGTGATCCCAGGGCGCCGCCGATGAAGAAGGTCGCGATGAAGGCGGAGTTGAGGCGTGCCCGGGCATGCGGGTCGAGCTGGTAGATGGTGTGCTGGCCCAGGATGAGCGTGGACTGGACGGCCATGTCGAGGACCACGGCGGCCGACGCGATCAGTACGACGGAGTGCCGTCCGAACCCCGCGAGCGCGAAGGCCAGCGCGGCGACGGCGAGCGCGGCCCCGGTCATGGGCCGGGCGAGCCCCCGGTCGGCCCAGTGCCCGGCGAGCGGTGCCACGGCCGCGCCGGTCGCTCCCACCAGGGCGAAGACGCCGACGCCGACCGCGGAGTAGTGGAACGGCGGTCCGGTGAGGGCATAGGAGACGGTGGTCCAGAAGGCGCTGAAGGCACCGAACATCGCCGCCTGGTAGAGGCCGCGGCGCAGCAGCGCGGGGTGGGTGCGCATCAGGGTGACCGTGGAGCGCAGCACCTGGCCGTAGGGAACGTCCGTGGTGGGCGCCTGCCGGGGCAGTGCCAGGCGCAGCGCCACGGCCAGCAGCACCATCAGTGCCGCGGACCCCAGATAGACGACGCGCCACCCGGCGACTCCGGAGACCAGGCTGCTGACGGTCCGGGAGAGAAGGATGCCGGTGAGCAGGCCGCTCATCACCCGGCCCACGATCCGGCCGCGCGCATGGTCGGGGGCCAGGCTCGCGGCGAAGGGGACCAGGATCTGGGCGACGACCGAGGTGGCGCCGCTGACCAGGGAGGCGCCCAGCAGCATGGGGAAGCCGGTGGCGAGGCCCGCCGCCAGCAGGGCCAGGGTGGTGATCACCAGCAGGACGGTGACCAGCCCGCGTTTCTCCAGGCGGTCGCCGAGCGGGACCAGGAAGAGCATGCCGAGCACATAGCCGATCTGGGTGAGGGTGATCAGCAGACCCGCGGCCTCGGTGCTCACATGGAAGGCGTCGCGCAGCGAGAAGAGCAGGGGCTGCGCGTAGTACAGATTGGCGACCGTCATGCCGCAGGCGACGGCCAGCAGTGCGATCAGCCGGCCCGGTACGCCGTGGACGGCGCGCACATCGGCCGGCGAACCGTGGAGATCGGGTGTCTGGGGCACGGGACCTTCTTCGGGGAGGGGGCCGGACGGCGCGGGAGCGGGAGCCGGACGGCTCCGGGCGGACCTCCCACACTGTGCCCAGCGCCGGGTGGCCGCCGCTGCTTCCTCATCCGCGGTGATGGTTCTTGATGACGGCCATCACTTTCGGAGATGGACGCCCGGACTCCACGGGCCCACGGGGCTAGTGGAGTCCGCCGGGTGAGCCCGTGGACCCCGCCCGGGTGGTCTCCGTCCGGGCGGGGCGGCGCGTCGGGCCGCCTCAGGGGAGGGTCACGGCGGGCCTCGCGGGGCGCACCGGGTGCTTGCTCATGATCGAGACCCGGTTGAACGCGTTGATGGTGATCGCCACCCAGATCACCGCGGAGATCTGGTCGTCGGTGAGCGTCGGACGGGCCGCGTCGTACGCGCGCTCCTGCGCACCGGCGTCGGCCGGGTCGGTGACCGCCTCAGCCAGGGCGAGGGCCGCGCGCTCCGCGGGCGTGAACAGTCGGGTGTCCCGCCAGGCCGCCAGGACCCCCAGCCGCTGAGTGGTCTCGCCCGCGCGCAGCGCGGCCCTGGTGTGGACGTCCAGGCAGTAGGCACAGCCGTTGAGCTGCGAGACCCGGAGGTTGACCAGTTCCACCAGGGTGCGGTCGAGCCCCGCGCCGGCGGCGACGGCGCGGACCGCCTCGGAGGTCTGTACCAGGGCGCGATAGGCCTCCGGGCTCTGCTTGTCGATGAAGATCCGCCCGGTGTCGACCCGTGCGTCGGCGGAATCTGTCGTGGGGGTGGTCACCCTGGGGCTCCTTCGGAATTCGTCCGGGCACGTCGTCCTCGGGTCGCGCCGTGTGTCTGGCCGTGCGCCTGTCTCGTTGTGCCCCTATGCTCTCGTGATAGTTGTTGAAAGTAAAACCATCTTGCGGCAGGGAGGAGCGGTTCCTCATGAGCGACGTCGAGGCGGAACACGTCGGAGCGGTCCATGGAGCGGGTCCGGACGGCCGACGGGAGTCCGGGCCGCCGGAGGTCGAGGTGTTCACCCCGCGTGATGTGCCGCTCGGCGGTCCGCGGGCGATGACCGTGCGGCGCACCCTGCCGCAACGGGCCAGGACCCTGATCGGCGCCTGGTGCTTCGCCGATCACTACGGCCCCGACGACGTCGGCAGGACTGGCGGCATGGATGTCGCCCCGCATCCGCACACCGGGCTGCAGACGGTGAGCTGGCTGTTCAGCGGGGAGATCGAGCACCGGGACAGCCTGGGCAGCCACGCCTATGTGCGGCCCGGCGAACTCAACCTCATGACGGGCGGGTACGGCATCAGCCACTCGGAGGTCTCCACCCCGCGGACCACGATCCTGCACGGCGTCCAGCTGTGGGTGGCGCTGCCCGGGGAACACCGCGACACCGCACGGGACTTCCAGCACCACACCCCCGAGCCCGTCCGGCTCGACGGAGCCGAACTCAGGGTCTTCCTGGGCTCCCTCGCCGGACACGAATCCCCGGTGCGGACCTTCACCCCGCTGCTCGGCGCCGAGATCCTCCTCGAGCCGGGAGCGGCGGTCACGCTGGACGTGGACCCCGCCTTCGAGCACGGACTGCTCGTAGACCACGGGGACGTCCGGATGGCCGGAACCCTGCTGCGCCCGGCGGAACTGGGCTTCATTCCCACCGGGGCCGACGCCCTCACGCTGGCCAACGAGTCGCGGGAGACGGCTCGGGCCGTATTGCTCGGCGGAACACCGTTCGAAGAGGAGATTGTCATCTGGTGGAATTTTATTGGTCGTGATCATGACGCCATCGTCCGGGCGCGCGAGGAGTGGCAGAATTCCGCCGATCGTTTCGGCGTGGTCGAGGGGTATCCAGGGGGTCGTCTTCCCGCTCCTGCCTTGCCGAATGCCGTGATCATGCCGCGTCGGAACCCGAGGCGGCGCTGACCCGTCTTCCGTCCGAAAGGCACACCATGAGCCAGTCGTCAGCACCTCCGGTCGTCCGCCATGCCGACGCCAAACATCGCTACGAGATCCTGGCCGACGGTGTGCGCGCCGGACTGACCGTGTACCGCGACCGCGGAGATCAGCGCGTCTTCTTCCACACGGAGATCGACGACGCCTTCGCCGGCCGGGGTCTGGCCTCACAGCTGGTCCAGGAGGCGCTGGCCGATGTGCGGGAGTCCGGCAGACGGATCGTGCCGGTCTGCCCCTATGTCGCCAAGTTCCTGAAGAGACACGAGGAGTTCGCCGACATCACCGACCCGGTCACCCCCGAGGTCCTGAAGTGGCTGGAGCTGGAACTGGGCTGAGTCCCCTGCCGTTCGGCGCGCCGTACCACCGGCGCGCCGCCGTGTCCGAACGTGCGCCGTCCCCGAGGGGCGGCGCACGCGCTTTCGGGTGACGGTGCCCTCCACCGCCCCCTGCGGCAGTCCGCGCGGCGTCTCGCCGGGTGCCGGCCATTTCCGCTCTCCGCCCACAACGGACGGTGGCCGAAGCGGTGTTGAGGTCGTTGACACCTGATGTGACTCCCGACACACTTGCCTGCCGTCGACCCATTGGGAGCGCTCCCACACCCCTGTAAGGAGCTGAGACGTGTTCAGACGCCGAACGAGCGCCCTCGCCGTGCTGATCCTGGCGACGGCGACACTGACGGCCTTGCCCGTCGCCCCCGCGGGCGCGGACGAGGTCGAGCAGGTGCGGAACGGCACCTTCGACAACGGAACCGCCCCCTGGTGGACCACCGGCAATCTCACCGCCGCCGTCACCGGCGGACAGCTGTGCACGGATGTGCCGGGCGGCACGGCCGACGCCTGGGACGCCATCGTCGGACAGAACGACATCACCCTGGCGAAGGGGGAGACCTACCGGTTCTCCTTCACCGCGTCCGGTTCGCCGGCAGGGCATGCGCCGCGGGCCGTCGTCGGCCTGTCGGTGGACCCGTACGACACCTGGTTCGAGGCCAGGCCGACGCTCACCGGCGGCGACGGCACCTACAGCTACACCTTCACCTCGCCCGTCGACACCGCCCAGGGCCAGGTCGCCTTCCAGGTCGGCGGCGCCACGGACGCCTGGCGCTTCTGCATGGACGACATCTCGCTCCTCGGGGGCGTCGCGCCCGTGCCCTACGAGCCCGACACCGGCCCGCGGGTCCGCGTCAACCAGGTCGCCTATCTGCCCGCCGGACCCAAGAACGCCACCCTGGTCACCGCCTCGACCGGGCGGCTGGCCTGGGAGCTGAAGAACGCCCGCGGCAGCACCGTCGCCCGCGGCCGCACCGTGCCGCGCGGAGTGGACGCGTCCTCCGGGCAGAACGTCCAGACGATCGACTTCGGCGCCTACCGGGGCAAGGGCAAGGGCTTCACCCTGGTCGCCGACGGAGAGACGAGCCGCCCCTTCGACATCGACAAGGGCGCCTACGAACAACTGCGGACCGACGCGCTGAAGTACTACTACACCCAGCGCAGCGGCATCGAGATCCGTGACTCCCTGCGCCCCGGCTACGGCCGCGCCGCGGGCCATCTGGACGTCGCCCCGAACACCGGTGACTCCAAGGTCCCCTGTCAGCCGGGCCGGTGCGACTACACGCTGGACGTCACCGGCGGCTGGTACGACGCGGGCGACCACGGCAAGTACGTGGTCAACGGCGGCATCACGGCCTGGGGGCTGCTGAGCGAGTACGAGCGTTCGCTGTACGCCCGCACCGGGCAGCCGCGCACCCTCGGCGACGGCACTCTGAACATCCCGGAGAGCCGCAACAAGGTGCCGGACATCCTGGACGAGGCCCGCTGGGAGCTGGAGTTCCTGCTGAAGATGCAGGTGCCGGCGGGCAAGCCGCTCGCGGGCATGGCGCACCACAAGATCCATGACGCGCAGTGGACCGGACTTCCGCTGCTGCCGAGCAAGGACCCGCAGCAGCGCGAACTGCACCCGCCCACCACCCAGGCCACCCTCAACCTCGCCGCCACCGCCGCCCAGGCGGCCCGGCTCTACCGCCCCTACGACCGCGCCTTCGCGGACCGGGCGCTGAAGGCCGCGCGGACGGCATGGGCGGCCGCCGAGGCCCACCCCACGATGTACGCGGACCCGGGTGACGGGGAGGGCGGCGGAACGTACGACGACACCAACGCCACCGACGAGTTCTACTGGGCGGCGGCCGAGCTGTATCTCACCACCGGTGAGAAGAAGTTCGCCGACTACGTGCAGCACTCCCCGCTGCACACGGCCGACATCTTCGGCAATGTCGCCTTCGACTGGGCCTCCACCGCGGTGCCCGCCCGGCTCGACCTCGCGACCGTCCCGAGCCGGCTGCCCGGCCGTGACGCGGTCCGCCGCTCGGTGGCCAAGGCCGCCGACTCCTATCTGGCCACCCTGACGGCACACCCGTACGGCCTGCCCTACGCACCGGCCGGCAACCGGTACGACTGGGGCTCCAACAGTCAGATCCTCAACAACGCCGTGGTCGTCGCGGTGGCCTACGACATCACCGGGAAGTCCCGGTACCGCGACGGCGCCGTCCAGAGCATGGACTACATTCTGGGCCGCAACGCCCTCAACCAGTCCTATGTCACCGGGTACGGCTCGGTCTCCTCGCAGAACCAGCACAGCCGCTGGTACGCCCATGAACTGGACCCCGCGCTGCCGAACCCGCCGCACGGCACCCTGGCCGGCGGCGCCAACTCCGCACTGCAGGACCCGTTCGCCCAGTCCAAACTCACGGGCTGTGTCGGCCAGTTCTGCTACATCGACGACATCGAGTCCTGGTCCACCAACGAGACCGCGATCAACTGGAACGCGGCGCTGGCCTGGATGGCGTCCTTCGTCGCCGACCAGGGCTGACCGCTGAAGGTGCGCCGACACGACCGCCCCGGCCGGATCGGATCCGGCCGGGGCGGCTGTCGTACCGGCTCACTCAGGCGAGGGAGGCCAGCGCCTCGTTCCAGGTGGCCGACGGGCGCATGACCGCGGCGGCCTTGGCCGGGTCGGGCTGGTAGTAGCCGCCGAGGTCGGTCGGCTCGCCCTGGACGGCGTTCAGCTCGTCGACGATCGTCTGCTCGGCCGCGGCGAGCGTCTCGGCGAGCGGGGCGAACGCCTTGGCCAGCTCCGCGTCGTCGGTCTGCTTGGCCAGCTCCTGCGCCCAGAACAGGGACAGATAGAAGTGGCTGCCGCGGTTGTCGATGCCGCCGACGCGACGGGTCGGGGACTTGTCCTCGTTGAGGAATGTCGCCGTGGCGCGGTCGAGGGTGTCGGCGAGGACCTGGGCGCGCTGGTTGCCGGTGGTCTTCGCGTACTGCTCGAAGGCCGGGACCAGCGCGAAGAACTCACCGAGCGAGTCCCAGCGCAGGTAGTTCTCCTTGACCAGCTGCTGGACGTGCTTGGGGGCGGAGCCGCCGGCGCCCGTCTCGAACAGGCCGCCGCCCGCCATCAGCGGGACGACCGACAGCATCTTGGCGCTGGTGCCCAGCTCCAGGATCGGGAACAGGTCCGTCAGGTAGTCACGCAGGACGTTGCCGGTGACGGAGATGGTGTTCTCGCCGCGGCGGATGCGCTCCACGGACAGCTTGGTGGCCTCGACCGGGGACAGGACGCGGATGTCCAGGCCCTCGGTGTCGTGCTCCGCCAGATACTGCTCGACCTTGACGAGCAGGCTGGCGTCGTGGGCGCGGTGCGCGTCCAGCCAGAACACCGCCGGGTCGCCGGTGGCGCGGGCACGGGTGACGGCCAGCTTCACCCAGTCCTTGATCGGGGCGTCCTTGGTCTGGCAGGCGCGGAAGATGTCACCGGCGGAGACGGTCTGCTCCAGGACGACCGCGCCGTCCTGGTCGACGAGGCGGACGGTGCCCGTGACCGGGATCTCGAAGGTCTTGTCGTGGCTGCCGTACTCCTCGGCCTTCTGCGCCATGAGGCCCACATTGGGGACCGAGCCCATGGTGGACGGGTCGTAGGCGCCGTGGGCACGGCAGTCGTCGATCACGGCCTGGTAGACACCGGAGTAGCTGGAGTCCGGCAGGACCGCGAGGGTGTCGTGCTCCTGGCCGTCCGCGCCCCACATGTGGCCGGAGGTGCGGATCATGGCCGGCATCGAGGCGTCGACGATGACATCGGAGGGGACGTGCAGGTTGGTGATGCCCTTGTCGGAGTCGACCATCGCCAGCGCCGGGCCCTCGGCCAGCTCGGCCTCGAAGGAGGCCTTGATCTCCGCGCCCTCCGGCAGGCCCTCCAGGCCCTTGAGAATGCCGCCCAGACCGTCGTTCGGGGTCAGACCGGCCGCGGCGAAGGCCTCGCCGTACTGCGCGAACGTCTTCGGGAAGAACGCGCGCACCACATGACCGAAGATGATCGGGTCGGAGACCTTCATCATGGTGGCCTTCAGATGCACGGAGAAGAGCACGCCCTCCTCCTTGGCGCGGGCGACCTGAGCGGTCAGGAACTCGCGCAGGGCGGCGACCCGCATCACCGAGGCGTCGACGACCTCGCCCTCGAGGACCGGCACCGACTCACGCAGCACGGTGGTGGAGCCGTCGTCGCCCTTGAGCTCGATGCGCAGCGAACCGGCCTCGGAGATCACCGTGGACTTCTCGGTGGAGCAGAAGTCGTCCGCGTCCATCGTCGCCACATTGGTCTCGGACTCGGAGCTCCAGGCGCCCATGCGGTGCGGGTGGGTCTTGGCGTAGTTCTTGACCGAGGCGGGGGCGCGGCGGTCGGAGTTGCCCTCGCGCAGCACCGGGTTCACGGCGGAGCCCTTGACCTTGTCGTAACGGGCGCGGATCTCCCGCTCCTCGTCGGTCTTCGGCTCGTCCGGGTAGTCCGGCAGGGCGTAGCCCTTGGCCTGCAGCTCGGCGACGGCCGCCTTCAGCTGCGGTACGGACGCCGAGACGTTCGGCAGCTTGACGATGTTGGCCGCGGGGGTCTTGGCCAGCTCGCCCAGCTCCGCGAGGTCGTCGTTGATCCGCCGGTCCTCGTCCAGGTACTCGGGGAAGACCGCGAGAAGACGCCCCGCCAGCGAGATGTCGCGGGTCTCCACAGCGACACCGGCCTGGGAGGCGTACGCCTTGACCACCGGCAGGAAGGAATACGTCGCCAGGGCCGGGGCCTCGTCAGTGTGGGTGTAAATGATGGTCGAGTCAGTCACCGGGTGCTCCGCTCCACGTCTGCAACATTGCTCGACATCAAGATATCTCGTGAGGGCGCCGCGTTCGACAGTGGCCTGGGACGGGGACGCCCGTCCCGCCGTGCCGAGCCGGGCGTCTTCCCGCCCACCGAAACCGGACGGCTCCCGGCGGGGCCCGGGCGTCGTGTTCCGTCGGGTTCCGGGTGTCATGCCCCACCAGGTCCCGGGCGAGGACCCGCCCTCCTGGGCGAGGACCCGCCCGACCGTGTCACGGGCCGGCCGTTCCGCACCGGCAGGGCCCGGGTGCCCGGCACGGTGTGCTGGGGGCGGACCGGAGGTCCGGCGGTGCGGCCGTGCGGCCGTGCGGCGGTGCGGCGGTGCGGCGGTGCGGCGGTGCGGCCTGGCTCGGTCCGTCCGGCCCGGGACCGTCACCCGTCCGTGAACGACCCATGGCGCCCCGCCCCACCCGCGAAGCGGGCCGCGCCCTCCAGGCTCTCCGTCAGGACCTCCATGCCGTACCGGAGTTCGCCCCGCATCGCCTCCGGCTCCGGCATCCCCTCCTGATCGAGGACCCCGGCGCGGTCGGCGCGCAGACAGGCCTGCGGGAAGCGGGCGACCTCGGCGGCCAGCGCCTCGGCCTCGGCACGCGCCCGGCCCGTCGGCACCACGCGGTTGGCCAGCCCCATCGTGTACGCCTCGGCGGCCGGCACCGGACGGCCGGTGAGGACCATGTCCATCGCCCGGCCGGCGCCGATCAGCCGCGGCAGCCGCACCGTGCCGCCGTCGATCAGCGGAACGCCCCAGCGGCGGCAGAAGACCCCGAACACCGCGTCCTCCTCGGCGACCCGCAGATCGCACCAGAGCGCCAGCTCCAGACCGCCGGCCACCGCATGACCGGCGACCGCCGCGATCACCGGCTTGGACAGCCGCAGCCGGGTCGGGCCCATGGGACCGTCGCCCCCCTCCGCGACCCGGTTGCCGCGCCCGGTCCCGATCGCCTTCAGATCGGCGCCCGCGCAGAACGTCCCGCCCTCGCCCCACAGCACCGCCACCCGGGCCACGGGGTCCGCCTCGAACGCCCGGAACGCGTCGGCGAGCGCGGCGGCGGTCGGCCCGTCCACCGCGTTGCGTGCCTCGGGCCGGGAGAGCACGACGGTGGTGACATATCCCTGACGTTCGATCCTGACCGGCATCGGCTGTCCCCTTCGGGTGGTGGCCGCCTCCGCGGGGTCGCGCGGGCGGGCACCACCGAGGTTACTCGCGAGTAAGCGCGGGGTCGGTGCGGGACCGTACCGGCTTCAGATCACCTTCAGCCGTACCAGGGCCCCCAGCGTGAGCGCACCCGGCAGCAGCGGCAGCCACACCGTGATGATCCGGTACGCCAGCACCACCGCCGTCGCCACGGCCACCGGGCCGCCCGCCGCCACCAGGGTCACCACCAGCGCCGCCTCGACCGTGCCGATGCCGCCCGGGGTGGGCACCGCGGCGACCGCGAGCGTCCCCGCCAGATACGCGACCACCATGTGCGCGGGCGGCACCGGGAGGGCAAGCGCCTCCCCCACCGCGGCCAGCCCGGCCCCCTGGAGCGCGGGGAAGGCCAGCGAGCCGCCCCACAGGGCGAGCGCACGGGCCGGGCGGGTGTGCACCGAGCGGGCCTCACCCAGCGCCGTGCGCAGAAAGGTGAACACCGCGGTACGCAGCCGCCGTACCAGAAGCACGACCGCCACCGCGGCACACACCGCCAGGACCACCCCGAGCAGCAGCGGGCCGCCCATCGAGGCGGGCACCAGGGAACCGGGGCGCAGGGCGTGGGGGAAGGCGATCAGCAGGGCCAGCAGCAGCGCGGTCCGGGTGATCGACTCGGCGAGCATATACAGCGCGAGCGCCGCCGAGGAGCGCGCCAGCGGCACCCCGCACACCGTCATGAACCGCAGATTGACGGCGCTGGCACCGAGCCCGGTCGGCAGCAGATGATTGGCCGCGCCCGCCGCGAACTGGGTGGCCAGCAGCCGACGCGCGGGCAGCCGCTGCACCAGCGCTCCCTGCCGGGTGACGGCCGCAGCGACCCAGGTCAGACAGGTCGCACCGACGGCCACCAGCAGCCAGGGCCACTGGGCCGCCCGGAGATGGCCGAAGCCCGCCACGAGCACCGAGCGGTGCTGCAGCGCGACCACGATCACCAGCACCATCGGGATCAGACACAGGATCTGGCGGACCGGAACGCGTCCGGTGAGCCGCCGCGCGCGTCCGGGCGTTCGCGGGACACGTCGGGGGAACCGTGGGGGGAGACGGACGTCAGTCACATCACCACAGGCTTTCCGCGCCGCACCAACACGAGGTTGCGTACGCGGAGACGGCGTCTGACGCGCCGGGCAAGGGTGCGCCCGGGCCGCCGTCCCTCGGGCCGGGCGCACCCCGCACGCCGCGAGGGCCTCGGACATCCCGTTGACCTCAACCTCGGTCGAGGTCCTAACGTCGTTCTCATGAGCATGGAAACCACCGCCTGGCAGCAGATGCACAGTGTCATGACCGCGCAGCAGGAGCGCCGCCCCTTCGACCGGGCCACGCTGCGACGCATCGGTGCCTTCGCCCGACCGCACCGCCGCCGTATCGCACAGTTCGTCGTGATCAGTGTGGTGACCGCGCTGCTGGCCGTCGCCACACCCCTGCTCGCCGGGCGTGTCGTCGACGCCATCGTGTCGCACGGCGCGCGCGGGACCGTCGTACGGCTGTCGTTGCTGATCGCCCTCATCGCACTCGCCGAGGCGGCACTCGGGCTGCTCGCCCGCCGGCTGTCGGCCACTCTCGGGGAAGGCCTGATCCTCGATCTGCGGACGGCCGTCTTCGACCATGTGCAGCGCATGCCGGTCGCGTTCTTCACCCGCACCCGCACGGGCGCGCTGGTCAGCCGGCTCAACAACGACGTCATCGGCGCCCAGCGGGCCTTCAGCAACACCCTGTCGGGAGTCGTCGGCAATCTGGTCACCCTGCTGCTCACGCTCGTGGTGATGCTCAGCCTGTCCTGGCAGATCACCCTGCTCGCGCTGGTGCTGCTGCCGGTCTTCGTGGTCCCCGCCCGCCGGATGGGCCGCCGCATGGCACGGCTCCAGCGGGAGGCCGCCGACCTCAACGCGGCGATGGGCACCCGGATGACCGAGCGGTTCTCCGCACCCGGCGCCACGCTGGTGAAGCTCTTCGGACGGCCCGAGGAGGAGTCCGCCGAGTTCGCGGCCAGGGCCCGGCGGGTGCGGGACATCGGCGTGCGTACGGCGATGGCGCAGTCGGCGTTCCTCACCGCCCTCACCCTGGTGTCGGCCCTGGCGCTCGCCCTGGTCTACGGGCTCGGCGGCTGGTTCGCCCTGCGCGGCAGCCTGGAAGCGGGCGCCGTGGTCTCGCTCGCCCTGCTGCTGACCCGGCTCTACGCCCCGCTCACCTCGCTGGCGGGCGCCCGGGTCGAGGTCATGAGCGCCCTGGTCAGCTTCGAGCGGGTCTTCGAGGTCCTCGACCTGAAGCCGCTGATCGAGGAGCGGCCCGAGGCGCAAGAGGTCCCCGAGGGGCCGGTGGCGGTGGAGTTCGACAACGTCCGCTTCGGCTACCCCGCCGCCGACAAGGTCTCCCTCGCCTCGCTGGAGGAGGTGGCGGCGCTGGACACCCGCGGCGGCGACCAGGTCCTGCACGGCGTCTCCTTCCGCGCCGAACCCGGACAGACCATCGCGCTGGTGGGCTCCTCCGGCGCGGGCAAGTCCACCATCGCCTCCCTGCTGCCGCGGCTGTACGACGTCGACGAGGGCACCGTCCGGGTGGGCGGCACGGATGTACGCGAGCTGAGCGCCTCCTCGCTGCGCGGCACCCTCGGCATGGTCACCCAGGACGGCCACCTCTTCCACGACACGGTGCGGGCCAACCTGCTGCTGGCCCGCCCGGACGCCGCCGAGGACGAACTCTGGGACGTCCTGCGCCGGGCCCGCCTCGACGATCTGGTGCGCTCCCTGCCCGACGGGCTCGACACGGTCGTCGGCGAGCGCGGCTACCGGCTCTCCGGTGGCGAGCGCCAGCGTCTGACCGTCGCCCGTCTGCTCCTGGCCCGCCAGCGCGTGGTGATCCTCGACGAGGCCACGGCCCATCTCGACAACACCTCGGAGGCGGCCGTCCAGGAGGCACTGACCGAGGCACTTCAGGGCCGCACCGCCGTCGTCATCGCCCACCGGCTGTCCACCGTGCGTGCCGCAGACGCCATCCTGGTCGTCGAGTCCGGCCGGATCGTGGAGCGCGGCACCCATGAGGAACTGCTGGCCGCGGAGGGGCGGTACGCGGAGCTGTACCGCACCCAGTTCGAGAAGGCGGGGGCCGGGCGACCGGAGCCGGAGCCGGAGGCTGTGGCGTAGCGCACGGCGCCGGGAACGGTGAGACGGGCTGTGACCAGGGTCTCCTGCCGGATCTGTCCGGAAATCTAGGAATTCCTGATAGGAAGGTCGAACAGTAGCCCGTATCCGTGCAGGAAAGCCCACTCATGGCCCACGAGAGCACCCCCGAGTACCACATATTCGAGATGGACCTCACCGCCGACGAGGCGCGCCGGCGCGCGGAGTTCTTCGCCGCGATGGGGCCCACCTGGGACCCGGTGGCGGCGATGCAGGGGGAGGACGAGGCCTACCGCATGCTCTACTCCGGCCTCGACGACCACCAGCAGCAGATCTACGACCGCCTGGTGGCCGCCGGAGTACTGCCTCCCGATCTCGGAGGCGCCTGTGCTTCCGATTGATCCCCACGCCGACAAGGCACGCCGGGCCTGGCTGCCCTGCCCGAAGTGCCGGGACCACGAGAACTGCGAGAACTGCCTGTCCGGCGAGACCTGCCGGGTCCACTGGCGCTACCTGCTGGCCAACGCCGGCCATGTGGTCCATCTCCAGTGCCCCAACTGCACCCACCTCTGGGTCCAGAACACGGCGGCCTGAGCCGTGTGGGCGGGTTCGGATCCTGCCGGGGTGTACCCTTCCCGTGATGCCCAAAGACCCCGTCGCCAGCGGAAACGCTGAGGCCGGGGTCTTCGTGTCTCCGCCCGGAGACGCGGCCTACCGGTAGAAGACGGCCACGCCACCGTGGTGCGAGCAGGCCCCCTGATGGTGAGCGGCGTACGAGTACGTACCGTCATTGCACAGAGCCGTCGCACCGCCCCCCGCGGAGTTCGAGCCACCCGACGAGCCGGACCCGCCGCCGGACGTCGAACTGCCGCCCGTTCCCGACCCCGCGGCAGCGGGGCGCGCGGTGACGGTCACCTTCACCTCGACCGTCTTCGTCACCGTCGGCGCGGGCTCCGGCTCCGCGGTCTCCGTCGCCGTGGCTGTCGCGGTGACGGTGGCCATCGCGGTGACCGTGGCCGTCGCCGTCGGCTGCGCCCTTTTGTCAGCCACCGCCTTCGTCGCGTTCTGACTGTCGGCCCCGGCGCTGCCCACACCGATGACGAACGCGAGGCCCAGGGCAGGCAGTACGAATCGCTTGCGGGCCCACTTGGGCGTGGGACGGGCGACCGGCGGTCCGAGCGGAGGCTGAAGCGGCGGCTGGGGCGGGTAATGGCTCACGGGATCCCCCTGCTTGAGTACGTGAGCGGCGAAGCTACCTACGCGGACACATCAGATGTGGGGAATCGGTAAAGAAGGTGACCTAGTTGTAATATCGCAATCTTCAACTCCCCCCGCACGCCTGGGTCATCACCCCGCCACTCGATCAACTCCGACTGGCGACAACCGCCAACTGCTTCGACGGCAACGACAGGGACTGTCTCTTGGATCCGCCCGTGAGATCGTCGTGCTCGTGATCGAGTCTTGGGTGATCAATGACGACAGCCTTGTCCCTGTGTCGTCCGAGGCGGTGCCGGAGGCTCTTCGGTCGAGGATCGGCAGCGGGCAGCTCGAGACGTGGCTGACCAGTTCGTCCGGACGGTTGCTGGCCTTTGTGACGAATACCGAGCGCGTGATGGTGATGCTGCTCGAAGACGAGGGCGATCCCGGCGAGCATGCCGTGGATCCCGGGGCTCAGGGGTCGAGCGACGGGTTCGTCCTCTCCAACGGGCAGGACGACGAGTATCCGGACGAGGACACCGTTCCCATCGGTGAGGCGTTCGGGCTCGTGAAGCAGATCGTCGGCACGGGCTCTTGGCCTGCGGACGCGCGTTGGGTCGTCGATCGCTGAACGGGCTTCCGTCGGGCCCGTGGAGGGGATCTTGAAGCATTGCCGCAGGTGAGACTGCGGATCCAGTGAGGCCCTGGACGGGATGCCAGGCGTCCTGCGTGCGGCTGAGTGATCAGGCTGGGATCTCGCGAACCATGAAACCGTCTTTGTCGTAGAGCTCCAGGGAGTACTCGAGTCCCCACCGGTCGAGCAGCCCGGCAAGTTTGTCTACGCGCGACGGGTCGACGATCCCGTTCAACAGAACGTCTGCCCCCTCAATGGGCTCGATCTCCATCTGACACCAACTGGTCTCCACCTCGTAGGCGTGCCAGGAGGACGGCCTCGACGACCAGCCGACCCGGACGAAACGCTCAGCAAGAGCCGAAGCATCGCGGCAAGCGTGCAATGTGCCGCATATGTTGTTGCCGATTTCTGCCCACTGAGGGGCGAGCCTTTGGCCGTCGTTGGACAGATCCACGCGGCAAGTATGCGGGCCCGTATCACGCGTCATCTGAGTTCGTTCCGCTTCGGCGGACACGATTGGTGCGGTGGCCAGGCCGCTGGGACGGCTTTGTACTCGGCGGGACTGCGGTGGGCGAGCCTGCTGCGCAGCTTCCGCAAGTACTGGCCACTCTCGTCGCCGCCGACGGGTGCGCCGTCCTCGTACGTTGTCAGAGGCTGCTGAGCAGTGCCAGGCGCTCGGCGCTGGTGGAGTCCTGGTCGGCGTAGTAGATGATGACCAGCTGGCGCGCCTGTGGGCGCAGCATCTTCTCGTAGTGCAGGTCCAGTTCGCCGACGAGCGGGTGGTTCAGGCGGGTGAGGCCGGTGTCGCGGCGGCGGACCTCGCGGCGGGTCCACAGAGTGCTGAACCGCTTGCTGGCGACGGTGAGTTCGCCGATGGTCTCCAGTAGCTCCGGGTCGGCGTCGTCGATGTTGAGCATGGCGCGCAGGCCGGAGACGGCCTTGGCGGTCATGTCGTCCCACTGCGGGTAGAGGCTGCGCATCTCGGGTTCGAGGAAGGCGGCCCGTAGCGGGTTGTGGCCCACGGCGAAGAAGGGGCACAGCAGCACGGCCAGCCGGTTCGCCGCGACGACGCGTCCGCCGGCCCCCTGGGCGTAGGCGGGGGTCTGCGGCCAGCTGTCCAGGAGCGTCTGGAGATCGTCCGGGGTCGTGCGGGTGCGGGTGCGCGGCCTGCGGGCGGGCGGGGCGGGGTGGGCGAGGCGGTGCAGGTAGGCGACCGCGTCCTCGTCGAGCCGCAGCGCGCCGGCCAGAGCGGCCAGGATCTGGTCGGAGGGGTTGAGATTGCGGCCCTGTTCCAGGCGCAGGTAGTACTCGGGGCTGATGCCTGCGAGCTGGGCGACCTCCTCGCGCCGCAGTCCGGGTACCCGGCGCCGCGCACCGGCGGGCAGCCCGACCTGTTCGGGGCTGACCTGCCCGCGTCGCGCCCGCAGGAACTCGCCCAGGGTGTCGGCCGTCTCGTGCACCATGCTCTCGACGCTAACCGCTCAGCAGTCCGAGGCGGACCAGGCTCTCCGCGGTGGCCACCACGGCGTCCTCGTTGGAACGCGGGGACCAGTCCAGCTCCTTACGGGCCTTCGTGTTGGAGGCGCGGCGCACGACACCCAGCTGCGGCACCGTCTCGCGCAGCGCCGGGTTGATCACGGCCAGCAGGCGCAGCAGCCAGGCCGGCGCCGACCCGGTGGGGGCCTGGGCGGCGGCCTCGCCGAGCCGCGCGCGCAACACGAGCGCGATGTGCTGGAAGGAGATCGGCTCGCCCGCAAGCGCCAGATACCGTTGTCCCGCCGCCTGGGGTGCCGTCATGGCCCGCAGATGCAACTCGGCCGTGTCGCGCACGTCGACCGTGTTGGTCCAGATCGGCGGTGCGGCCCGCATCCCGCCGGTCAGCATCGCGTGGATGATACGGATCGACGCGGAGTAGTCAGGTCCGAGGACCGGCCCGAAGATCCCCACGGGGTTGACCACCGTCAGCTCCAGCCCGTCGCCCTCGCTCTCGACGAAGTTCCAGGCGGCCCGTTCGGCAACCGCCTTGGACTTGATGTACGCGGACACGCCCGGCCCCTCGGTCTCCGTCCAGTCGTCCTCGCTGAACGTCCGTCCGGTGCGGCCGTGACCGTAACCCACCGCCGCGAAGGAGGAGGTCAACACCGTGCGCCGGACGCCCGCGTGCCGGGCGGCGCGAAGGACCCGCAGAGTCCCGTCACGGGCCGGGACGATCAGTTCGTCCGCGTTCTTCGGCTGCGCTCCGGGGAACGGCGAGGCCATGTGCAGCACGTAGTCCGCACCCGCCACGGCCTGGTCCCAGCCGCGGTCAGAGGTCAGATCTGCCTCCACATAGGAGACGTCGTCCGTGTGCGCGGCTCCGGCCACGGTCAGCATCCGCTCGACGTCGGACTGCCGGGTCAGGGATCGCACCGTGGTCGTGACGGTGTGCCCGGCGGTCAGGAGCTGCGCGATCGTATGGGAACCCAGAAACCCGGTTCCGCCCGTGACGAGTACATGTGCCATGCCTTCATGGTCGGCGGCCGGACGGTCGTGTTCCAGATCTCGCCGATACCAGTACTCCGAGGGACAGGCTCAGCGCGACGCCGACCACTCCCTCACATGGCCCGGACCGACCGGCCGACAGGCCGTCTCCTTACGAGGGCCGCGTGCGTTCGCTCTTCCCGGTGAATCGACCGAGTTTCAAGATCACCCTGCATGCGGGCTGTTGGATCATGAAAGTGAACGATCCGGTGTATTCGGGATGAAGCTGCCGGATTCGGTGAAACCGACGAAGACGGAGAAAGTCATGTCTGGCTCGAAGATGAAGCGTGCCCTCACCCTCGGCGGAGCGGGCGTCGCCCTCGCCGGAGCGAGCCTTCTGGCCGCATCGCCCGCCCTCGCCGCGACGACGGTGGTCGCCTGGACCCACGCCGACGTCCACGCCGGCCCCGCGCGCGGCGAGCGGGTCGTCAGCTACGTCAACGCCAACTACTCCTACGCGGGCCTGTGTTGGCTTGAGGGCGACCTGGTCAACGACAAGGGCATCAGCAACCGCAACTGGGTCCGCCTTCAGCTCAACAGCGGCGGCATCGGCTACGTCAGCGCCGTCTATCTGAAGGGCGACGACAAGGGCAACGTCCGCAACCACTGCTGACCGTCACCGGCGGCGGGCACCGGACGCACGGCACCGGACCCGCCGCCGGTGCTTCGCTCTATTCCGCGGCGAGCGCCACGAAGGCCGCCCATTGGTCCCGGCCGACCCGCAGCACCGGTCCGTGCCGTGTGGCCTTGGAGTCCCGCACGTACACGGCGCCCGACTCGACGGCCACCTCCACGCAGTCGCCACCGCTCGTTCCGCTGTAGCTGCTCTTGAACCAATCCAGTTCAGCGGGCTCAATGCTGTACCGATCGGTGCTCATAGCTCCCCTGCCATGCGCTCGATGGGACGAGAGGACTCCTCGGTGTTGAGGGCCTGCGTGCGCAGCATCCCATACCGCAGCCAGAACTCGCTGACCTCATCTTCGTCGGACCTTATGGTCACCACGTCTTGAGCTTCGACGTAGACGTGCCGTTTGCGGTCGGTCGACTCCAGCAACACCATGGGCCCGTTGAGCCCGCTGTGGGCACCTCGCGCGGTCGGCATGACCTGAAGCTCGACGTTGCGCATCTGCGCGCAGGTCAGCAGATGCTCCAACTGCTCACGCATGACGGCACGGCTGCCCACGACTCGTCGGAGTGCGTTTTCCTCCACGATGAACACGAAGACCACGGGCGGGTTTCCGCGGGACAGCAGGGCCTGACGCGCGAGTCGTGCCGCCACGCGTTGCTCGACGATCTCCTCGTCCAGGGGCGGGAAGTGTGCTTCGAGGAGCGCCTGCGCGTAGGCCTCGGTCTGCAACAGCCCGGGGATGAGCAGGGGATCGTACGAGAACCTGCTCAAGGCCTCCGCCTCCAGGAGCGCCACGTTCCGGAAGAACCGTGGCAACTTCGCCCGGTCCACCTCGTCCTGGAGCACCTCCAAGGATCCGTCCGCCTCCAGCACCCGGTCCGCCGCGGAGGTGAACGCCGCCTTCGCCGGCCGGCGCCCCTGCTCCACCGAGGCGACCTGCTCCAGCGAGTAGCCGATGGCATCACCGAGTTGCTGCTGGCTCAACCCGCGCCGCTTCCGCAGATGCTGCAACAGCATGCCGTACGCCGACCACACACCCGGCAGGTCGGGCCCCTCGTCCCTGGTCTTCGCCGCTCGACCGCCCCGTACCGCCTTCACGTTCCCACACCCTTCCGAACCTCTGAGTGCCCTCTCCACCGGGGCCTTGCCCAACGCGACCCGCACGGACGGGGGAACGGCGTGTGGCCGTGTCGCACCCGTACAAGCCCCGTACAACCAGGGCGTCAGCGCACCGCCCTCTCCGTACGACCGGTGCGACGTACGGCCGTCGTGCCTGGTCAGCGGCGCACGCGCTCGCCCACGCTGGCACCGTGACACAGCATCAGTTCCCTTACGAGACCGCACCACTCCGCATCCGCGCCCACCACGAGCGAACCCTTCGCCTCAGCAGCACCAGACGAGGCGCCCGGCTCGCGCGGCACCTCGCCACCCAGCAGTTCACCGACTGGACCGGCCTCCCGCACGATTCCGAACCCGCACGAACCGTCGCCCTCGTCACGGCCGAGCTGGCGTCCAACGCGATCCGCCACGGCAGCCTCCCCGGCCGCGATTTCTGGCTGGCCCTGCTCCTCCTGCCGCACGGCCTGCGGATCGAGGTGACGGACACCCGCCCCGAGTGCCTTCCCCAGGTATCTGTGCCCCCGCCCGCCGACGCGGCATCGGGCCGCGGACTGCTCCTCGTCCAGGCCTACGCGGATCGTTGGGGATGCACCGTCATCGACGAGTACACCAAGACCACCTGGGCGGAGGTTTCTCTCGGGAGCCTCTGAGAGCCACTGAGACCACGTGGCTTCAGGCATCCTGGTCGGTCATGAGCGAAGAGACGAGCGGAACGACTCCGGACCCTGAGATCACGGCGCTCCTCGGGTTTCTCGGCGAGCAGCGGCGTCACGTTCTAGGCATTCTTGACGGGCTGGGGGAGGAGCCGCTGCGGCGGCCCGTGCTGCCGTCCGGATGGCACTGTCTGGGGCTGGTGCAGCATCTCGCGCTCGATGTCGAACGGTTCTGGTTCCGTGCGGTCGTCGCCGGGGACGAGGAGGTCGTCCGAGGACTGGGGAGCGGGGACGACGCCTGGCGAGTGGGCCCTGAGGTGACTGCGGTGGAGGTCCTCGACCGGTACCGCCGGGAGGCGGAGCTTGCCGATGCCGTCATTGCCGCGACTCCCGCCGAGGCCGCGCCGGTCTGGTGGCCGCGTCAGCTGTTCGGTGAGCCGCATCTCCACACCCTGCGCGACGTCCTGCTGCACGTCATCACCGAGACCGCGTGCCATGCCGGGCATCTGGATGCGGCCCGGGAGCTCATCGACGGACGGCGGTGGCTGGTGCTGACCTGAGGGGGCAAAGGGCCGCCTCAGTCGGCGTGCCGTCGGCCGGGGGTTCCCGCAGGCCCGTTCAGGCCGTCGAGCAGGGCGCGTTCGGACGGTGTGAGCGGGGGGCCGTCGAGGGGTGGGCGGTGGGGGCCGAGGAGGGCGGTCAGGAGTACGCGGGGGTGGACGAGTGTGGTGGGCGGAGCCTGGAGGGCCAGTACGTCGGTCAGGGCCGTGGCGGCGTGGAAGGAGCCCGTCGCGGTGCGGGACAGGCGGCTGACATAGCGGTGCAGCAGGCGGTCGGCGAGGTTCGGGGTCCTGCCCTTGGTGGTGGGGAAGTGGATGTCCTGCCTGGTGGCAAGGGCCCACGCATGGTCGATGGGGCGGGCGATGGCGCGCTGGGCGTGGTGGGCCGGGCCGGTGGCGAGCGCCTCGCGCAGGGCGACGGCACCTTGCGCGGCCACCGAAATGCCCTGTGCGTACACGGGGTTGAAGGCCGCGACCGAGTCCCCGAGTGCCAGCAGGCCCTCCGGCCGGTGGGTGAGCCGCTCGTAGCGGTGACGCCGGTTGCCGGTGCTGTGGGTGACGCTGACGTCGGTGAGTGGTTCGGCGTGTGCCAGCAGGTCGGCCAGGAGGGGGTGGCGCAGGGTACGGGCGAAGGGCTCGAAGGCGTCCGGGTCCCGGGTGGGGTGGCCGCCGGGGGAGCCCATCAGGCTGACGTGCCAGCGGTCGCCCTCGATCGGCAGGATGGTGCCCGAGCTGCCCGGTCGGGGCAGACGCGGGTCGGCCTGCACACCGATCACGGGCCAGCCGCTGGTGGGGACGGGGGCCCGGTAGATCCGGCTGGCGTAGACCAGGCCGGAGTCGATGTGCTCCTCCGTGAGTCCGGTGACGCCCAGCCGGGCGAGCCACCCGGGTGCGCGTGTGGCCCGGCCGGAGGCGTCGACGACCAGGTCGGCGGGCAGTTCGGCTTCCACGCCGTCGGGGGTGCGGACCCGTACGCCCGTGACGGCGCGGTGGTCGCCGAGGAGCGCGACGACTTTGGTGTGTGTCCGCACACCGACCCGGGGGTCCTTGAGGACCTGTTCGCGGACGATGAAGTCGATCAGGTCCCGGCTTGCGCTGATCACCTGGTGGGTGGCGCGCTGCCAGCGGCGGTACCAGCCCTCGGGAGAGTAGATCACCATGTTTGTGGTGACCGGTATGCGGTGGGCGCCCGCGGTCAGCAGCCGGTCGACGGTGCCGGGAAGCAGACTCTCGATCGCCTCGGCGCCGCCGGTCTGAAGGAAGTGGGTGTGGGCGGCTTGGGGGACACCGGTGCGCGGCTCGGGCCCCTCGGGCAGCGCATGGGCCTCGACGATCTCGACGGAATCGACGTGGTCCTTGACGGCGGCCGCGGCGAGCATACCGGCGATGCCGCCCCCGACGACGACCACACGGGCGGGGGTGCGGCGTGAGGCTCTGGTCATGGCGGACTGCTTCCTTCCAGGGGCGCCGGGTGATGCAGACGGTCCGGGCGGGCACCGAGGCCGTGCGTCGCCTCTTCCCCCTGCCTGGACCGAGCAACTCCGATGGCTTCAAGCCCTGTTCACCGAGGGTGCGTTGATCACCCCTGCGCGCGTTGCACCTTACCGGCGCGCCTCCTTGATATCAGCCGTTTGCGGACGGCTCCCGCCGCCGTACGAGAGGGGCCGCTCTCCATGGGCTCGACCCCCGACTCACCATGCGGCGACGGGAGTTGTGGGCGGACGAGACATCAGGCCGAACTTGCTGCCGCTGCTCCGACCGAGGCCGGTTGTTCCTGCCCGCCGCCCGGGCCTGTCGATACGATGGCGGCCACAGCGAGTTCGGGGGAGTCCTGCGTGGAACCGTTGATGGACATGGTGCTCTCAGCTGTCGGCACGGTCGCTTCAGGAGCCCTGTCCGGCGCGGGCGGCGAGATGGGCAGGCGGACCTCGGAGCGGCTCTACCGACTGCTCGACCGAGCACCCGCCGAGCCCGGGAGCGCGGTCACCGGTGCGGCAGGAGACGGGCAGCGCCTCGTGCTGCCCGTCACGGACCAGGAGCGGACGGCGGCGGCGTCACGGCTCGTGGAACTCGCCCGTACCTCACCGGATTTCGCCCGTGAGTTGGGGGAGTGGGTCCGGGAGGCGTCATGGCTGGCACCGCGCGCGGTCCCCGCCGTGGCGCACGGGGCCTCCCGTCCGCAGATGCTGCCTCCCACCACGGCGGTGTTCACCGACCGGGAGGAGGTGGCCGACTGGATCAGGGCCCTGCTCGACGACGCGGACCGCCCGCCGGGCGCACCGACCGTCGCCGCCCTCACCGGGCCCGGCGGTATCGGCAAGACCGCCGCCGTCGTCCAGTGCGCTCACGAACTCCGTGAACGGTTCCCCGACGGGACCCTCTTCGTCGACCTGGCAGGCGCGTCCGCGGGCACGGCCCTGACGCCCTCCGATGTGCTTGCCCGCTTTTTGGAGCGGCTGGGGGTGCCGCCCGCCATGGTGCCGGGCGACGAGGCACGCCAGCGGGATCTGTTCCGGGACTGCACCGCCGACCGGCGCATGATCGTCGTACTCGACAACGCCCATGACGACGCTCAGGTGCTGCCGCTGCTCCCTGCCTCACCGGGGTGCCTGGTCCTGGTGACCAGCAGGCACCGGCTCAGCCGCCTCGTGGCCGAGCACGGGGCACACCCGTTCACGCTGCGGCCGCTGTCGACCGCGGACTCCGTCCTGCTGCTCAGGCGTATCGCCGGGCGCGAGCGGTCGGCTGCTCCGGACGAGGCCGTGCGGGCCGTAGCGGAGGGGACCGGCGGCATCCCCCTCGCCGTATGCACCACGGGTGCCGGCCTTGCCGTGCGGGAACACCTTTCCTGGGACCGTGTGGCACAACAGCTGTCCGACCGGATCCACGGCCGACGGCAGACAGGAGTCCCCATGGGGGAGCACCCTCGGGAAGACCCCGCCGATCCCGTGCGGCTCGCACAGGAGATGACGTATGGCGAACTCACCCCCGAGTGCGCCGCCTTCTACCGCGCCCTGGCGGTCTGGTCCTGGCCGACGGTGACTGTGCTGTGCGCCGCACACGCCGCGGGCGTCGACGAGGACGAGGCCCGGGAACTGCTGGAGCAGTTGGCCCGGGTCCATCTGCTGGAGGAGGTCGGGGAGGAGCGCTACCGGTTCCACGACCTGGCCCGGGCGTATGCGCGCGAACGCGCGATCGCCGAGGACGGGCCCGGAGTCATGGCCGCCGCGGTCCGCCGGGTCGCGGTCGGGTATCTGCGTTTCGCGGCGGGCGCGGACTTCCGCGTGCTGCCCCTACGGTGGCGCCTCGGCCCCGCCTATACGGGACTCACCTTGCCGGACCGTCGCGACCCGGCCGACGGCAGACTCGCTCTGGCGGAACTGCGTCGCGAGCGGGAGAACCTCGCCGCCGTCGTCCAGGCGGCCGAGCATCACGGCTTCGACGAGCTCGTATGGCAGTTGTGCGAGGCCATGTGGGGTCTCCACCTCATGCTCGGTTTCCATGCGCAGTGGGTCGACACCCATCTGCGCGGGGTCGAGGCCGCCCGGCGCTGTGCCGCGGAATTCGGCGACCGGCGCGCGGTGGGCCGCATGCTGGTGCAACTCGCCTTCGGGTACATCGGACTCGGCCAGGCCCATGACGCCGAGGAAGCCCTTGAACAGGCCGTCTCCGCGGACCGGGACTGCGGTCATCGTCGCGGGGAGGCGAGCGCGGTGGAGGCCCTGGGACTCCTCCGCCTGAAACTCTGGCGTCACGGAGAGGCCCAGCGCGGCTTCGAGGAGGCCCGGGAGATCCTGCGGCGGATCCGCGAAGGCGACGACGGCTGGCGGGACGTGCCCCGGGCGACGGCCCTGCTGGAGCACCACATCGGCCGAGCACAGGCCCGGCAGCGGAACTTCACGGCGGCCTTCGCCCAGCTGAACGACGCGCTGGCACGCTTTCGCCGGCTGCCCGGTGGGGGCGATACCTACAACGAAGGCCGTGTCTACATGAGTCTGGGCGAGGCCCATCTGGACGCGGGAGACCCGGACCTCGCACGGGTGTGCCTGGACAAGGCCGTGGAGACGATGGAGACCGAAGGCGCGGCCCTCCAACATGCCGACGCCCTGGAACTGAGGGCCAGGTGCCATCGCCTGTCGCACCGCCCGGCGGAGGAGACGGAGGACCTCCGCACCGCTGCCGCGTACTACGAGGAGAACGGCGACCGGGCCGGGGCCGACCGCGTACGGGCGAGGCTGGCCGAACTGGAGGAGGCAGCGGGCCGTCCCGTCTAGACGGAGGACGGCGAGAGCAGTTCGACCGTGACCCGGTGCGCGGTGTCACCGGTGCGTACGGTGATCTCCGGAGCGGCCCCTGCCACGCTCCTGCCGCTCGTGATCCAGGCGTAGAACGCGGAGGCGTAGGCCGCGGGATCACACAGGTCGGGCCGTCCGTCCGGGCCCGCGGCGGCGGTCAACCGTACGAGCTCTCCCCGACGGGTCCGTACGACACAACGGTCCAGCCCGTCGACATAGGCGACCAAGCCGCAGTACGGGTACCGCGCGAGTGCCTCCGACGTCCAGACACCGGGCGGGCCGAGGCGCGGGTCGTGCTCGGCCGCGTGGCGCAGGACGACGTCCGCGATGCGCAGCCGACTGGTCTCCCGTGTTTCCTCGTCCACCACCGTGTGCGCGGTGTCGGCCCATGCCGCCCGTCCCTCGTACTCCGCCGGCTCGGGGCTGTCGCCGACGACGGCGTGACGGACGACGGAGATCTCCGGCTGATCCGTGTCGGCGACCCGGGCGAACACCCGGACGGGGGCGGTCCGGCGGGCGGGTTCAAAGGGCGGCAGGGGCAGTGGGTCGAGCAGCGCGGGGGTGCCTTCGGGCTCCGGGACGGCCATGAGGCGGTAGAAGAGGCGGCGCAGAAGCGTGGCCGATTCTCCTGGGGAGGAACTGGCCTGCTCCGCCAGTTCCGCATAGCGCCCTGGTGCGTGGGACGCGATCACCCGGTCGATCTGTGCGCGCAGACCTTCCCGGCGTGACAGACGAGGAGCCATGCGTCCGAGTGCGGCCACCGGGGAGCGTGGGTCGAGGGCTTCGTGCGGAAACGCCCCGAGGAGGACGGGGACGCCGATGGACGCGGCGTAGTAGGTGACGCTGGAGTGGTCCCCCAGCACACAGTCGGCCGCGATCAGGGCCTGCCGCCATCCGTCGAGAGGCGGGACAGCGTCGAGACCGGCCCGCCGGGCGTTCTCCAGCCACGCTCTGACCTGCCCGGAACCGTGTCCGTACCAGATGTTGGGGTGCAGGACGGCGGTCGTCCGGTACTCGTCGGCCGGCAGTTCCGCGGACAGGCGCGACAGCAGCCAGGGAAGCAGGTCCTCCGCGCTCGGCACCGCACCCTCGCCACCCGCGGCGGTGGAGCCGAAGAGGGAACGCGACGACCAGGTCGAACTGACGACGATCAGCTTCTGGCCCGGTGCCACGCCGAGGGCACGACGGAAGCGCTCGCGCTGGGGGAGAGCCGCGAGGATACGGTCGTAACACGGGTCTCCCGCGAGAACCGCGGTGGGCGCGGCCTCCGGACAGGACTCGCGCAGCCTCTCCAACTGCTCGGGATGCGACAGCACGGTGGCGGTGGCGATCGGACGCCCCTCATCCAGGAGCCACTCCCGCGACAACCCGAAGACCGGTGTCCGGTGTCCGGTGTCCGGTGTCCGGTGTCCGGTGTCCGGTGTCCGGTGTCCGGTGTCCGGTGTTGCGAGCTTTTTATTATAACCCACACCATGTGACAGGACGGCCAAATCACCCCGGATCGCGCCCAGTTCACCGCCGTAGCTCGCTGACACGGCAAGGTCGAACGACGTCTCCTTCGCCTGCTCCCAAGAAAGCACCGGCAGCCCCATCTGCGCGAACAGCTCCGGTATTCCTGCGAGGAACGGCGATGAACCCGTGCAGGTGACGAACAGTTGCAGGCGGACGTCACCGTCGAACAGGGGGAGTATGTCCAGCAGCCGGGTCGCGGACGTGACGTTGTGCACGACGAGCAGCACGCGACGACAGCCCGCACGGGTGGCCCAGCGCTCCGCGTCCGTGCCCACCGGCACGCGCAGCCTCGCCGCCCGTGCCGCCCCACCTGTCATCACTTGCGCGTTTTCCCGTTCCGGCCCGACCGACTGGTTTCCTCCGCTGCCCGGCTCGATGCTACCGAGCCGCCCTGCCGCGGCCCGCGGCGTGACCCGTCGCAGTAGGAGAAGTTGCGCCAGGGCCGTGACTCATGAACACAGCTTCGACCCGCAGGACCCGCTTGCCGCACTCAACCCCCGGCGCAGCACAGGACACCGAGGCATTGAGGGCCGGGGGGAAGGCCGCGATACTGGCGCCCGGCCCACGGGGATCAAGGGAGGACATGATGAACCAGGTCGTCACCGGGACCATGGTGCGCGTCGAGAAGGTTCACAAGTCGTACGGCCGGGGAGCCGCCGCCGTCCGTGCGCTGCGCGGCGTCTCCCTGGACATCCCCCGCGGTGAGCTCGTTGCGCTCAAGGGCCGCTCGGGCTCGGGGAAGACCACCCTGCTGAACATCGTCGGAGGGCTCGACGCACCGGACCAGGGCCGGGTCACCGTGGACGGCATGGACCTGTCGGAGCTCGGCGAGGACGGCCTGCTGGCGCTGCGCCGGGACCGGATCGGTTTCGTCTTCCAGTCCTTCGGTCTCATCCCGGTCCTGACGGCCGCGGAGAACGTGGGTGTGCCGATGCGCATGCGCCGGGCCGGCGTACGGGAGCGCGAGGAGCGAGTCGAGCTGCTGCTGTCGCTGGTGGGCCTCGCCGATCATGCGGCCCAGCGGCCCGGCGAGCTCTCCGGCGGCCAGCAGCAGCGGGTCGCCATCGCCCGTGCCCTGGCCAACAACCCCTCGTTGCTGATCGCCGACGAGCCCACCGGTCAGCTCGACGCGGAGACCGGCCACGCCGTGATGGAACTGCTACGGGCGGTCGTGCGCAGCGAACAGGTCACCGCCCTGGTGGCCACCCATGACGCGACGCTGCTCGACCTGGCCGACCGGGTGCTGGAACTGCGTGACGGGGAGATCCGGGACGAGACCGGGGAGTAAGCCGAGCCTGGCCGGCGATCAGGTGTGTCCGATGTCGTCCGGCCATACGGTGATGTGGTCCTCCTCCAGATCCAGCGCCACCCGGTCGCGCATGCCCAGCGCGCTGGTGTACTCGGCGGGCAGCTGGAGGCGGCCCGCGCGGTCGAGCATCGCGTACTCGCGGGCCACCAGCGTTTCGTGGCCGGTGGTCTCGTCGACCTCGCTGCGGCGCAGGACCTCCGTGGAGGTGCGCCCGTCGCGGATGGCGACCGTGCGGCGGACCTCGGTGGCCACGGCGCGGTCATGGGTGACGATGACGATGGTGGTGCCCAGTTCCTCGTTCGCCGTGCGGAAGGCGGCGAAGATCTGCTGGGCGGTGTGGGAGTCGAGCTCTCCGGTGGGTTCGTCGGCGAGCAGCACCGCCGGGTCGCAGGCGAGGGCCACGGCGATGGCGACCCGCTGCTGCTGACCGCCGGACATCTGATGCGGGCGGCGGTCCCGGCAGTCGGCGACCTCGAGCAACTCCAGGAGTTCCAGGGCTCGTTCGGTGCGGGCTCGGGAGCGGCGTCGCTCGCCCGCCAGCTGGAGGGGCAGGGTGATGTTCTGGGCCGCGGTGAGATACGGCAGGAGATTGCGGGAGGTCTGCTGCCAGATGAAGCCGACCACCTTGCGCCGGTAGTGCAGCCGGTCCTTCGCGGTCATGGTCAGCAGGTCGTGCCCGGCCACCCGGGCCGCCCCGGCGGTGGGGGTGTCCAGGCCGGCCAGGATGTTCATCAGGGTGGACTTGCCGCTGCCCGAGGCGCCCACCAGGGCCATGAGTTCACCCTCCCGGACGAGCAGGTCGAGGCCCTGGAGGGCCTGCACCTCCACGTCGTCCGCCGAGAAGATACGGACCAGACGGTCGCAGGTGATGAGGGCGTCGTGGCCGTAGGCGGGCCGGGTGCGGGTGGCGGTCGCCTTGCCGGTCAGTTCGGCGAGGGTGGGATCGGTCGTCATCGCGCTCCTTGGTCGACGAGGGGCCGCAGCCGGCCGGGTTCAGGGGCCGGAATCGCCGGAACCCCGGTCCGGTGCCATGACCGGAGCCCCCGGGGCCGGGCGCCGAGGTGCGCTGCCCCACTCACCTCGCGTCACCCGCTCTCAACTCCCGCACCGCACCTCTCCGCCCTGCCCACCACGCCTGTACGCAGGCGATTCCCACCGTCACCGCCACCACGGCCAGCGCCGGCACCGCCAGCGACCAGGCGTCGGTGTGCAGCGGGGCCCGCCCCGGGGGAGCGACCGAGGGCGGCAGAGCCACTGCCGTCAGGTCCACGCCGGGGGAGAGCACGAGGGTCGCGGCCCAGCCGGTCAGGATCCCGCCCGCCGCGGCGAGCACGGCCTGGGGCAGGGACTCCAGGACCAGCAGCCGGCGGCCCTGCGGGCGGGTGAGGCCCATGGTGCGCAGGCGGGCGAGCAGCGCGATGCGCTCGGGAGCGGCACGCAGCAGTGACAGGAGGAGCGCGAGCACGGCGTAGCCGGCGCCTGCCGCGACCGCCACCGTGTAGAGGTCCTCCACACCGGACTGGAGGGGGGAGTCGACGTACCGGGCTCTCTCGTCGGCGCGGAGGCTGACCGACACCGTGTCCCCGGCCGCCTCGCGCAGGGCACGGCCGTTCGCTTGCGGGCCCGTCACCAGCAGCGCCGTCGGCTTGGCCGCCGTGGCGCTGAGGCCGGCGCGGTCCACCACCAGGAAGTCGGCGCCGGTCACCGCCGGAGTGACGTCCCGGACGAGGACGATACGTACGGTCACACTGCTGCCGTCCTCCATGCTGACGGGGAACGCAGCCGAGCCATGAGCGTTCGCCACGCTCGGGGAGGCCACGGCGGGCAGCACGGCGCCGGCCCCCGGGCCACCCCGGCTCTTCTTCAACACTCCTTCGGAGAAGGCACCGAGCCCCGTCCGCCTCGTCAGCTCCGCGTAGCCGCCGGGATCCACGCCCACCACCGGCACCGAGCGGAGCCCGTCGTTCGGCTTCGCCCGGTACGCGACACTCACCGCCGCCACGTCCCGCACGCCGGAGACCCGGCGCACCCGGTCGGTCAGCCCCGCGGGCAGGGAATCCCCCGCCGGTTCCAGCCGGGCGTCGGCCCCGACGGCGAGCAGCGCCGAGTGGTCCCGGGCCTCGCTGATGCCCGCCAGGACCGAGCCGCCGAACGAGGCCGTGGTGAGAGCGGTGAGCAGGGCCAGCAGCGGCAGCACGGCGGAGGCGGAACTGCGGCCGGCCCGGGCCAGGGACAGATGGCTCACCACACCGCGCAGCCGCCCCGTCGGGCCGGCCAGGCCACGCAGGGGAAGGGGGTAGAGGCGGACCAGCAGCAGCGCGGCGATCACCCCCACCAGCACGGGCGCCGCCGAGACCAGCTGATCGCCGGACCCGCCGGACGTGCCCTGTCGGCGCAGGGTCACCACTGCGCCGACGGTCACCGTCACCAGCGTCAGCTCCGCGACCGTACGTCGCCGGGACGGTCGTACGGACGTCACGTCCTGGCGGAGCGCGAAGACGCGGACGAGCCGGTGGGCGGCCGCTGCGCGCAGCGGGAGGACGACGCAGGCGACCACCGTGACCGCGAGGGCGGCCAGTACGGCGGGCAGGGCCCGGGCACCGGGGAGGGCCCGCACCGCCACGGCCAGGCCGAGCGCCCCGGCCGGGACGGCGACCACCGCCGTCTCCGCGAGCAGCCGGGCGGCGAGGCCCGGCAGCGAGGCACCGCGGGCGCGCAGCAGGGCCAGTTCGGTGCGGCGGCGGTCGGCGGCCAGGCCGCCCGCCATCGCCAGGACGACGGCGGCGACCGTACCGCTGCCGATCGCCGCGACCGAGATCAGCACGGAGACACCGGAGCGCAGGCGGGAGTAGGAGGCGAGCACCTCGTCGAGCTCGGTGCCGGCGTTCGTGAGGGGGTCGGTGGCTGTGCGCACCTGCTGGAGGCCGGGGCCCGACACCAGGGCGGCGAGCGCGGACTTGAGGGCGCTCAGGTCACGGTGGTGCAGGGTGTCCGGGTCGGGGGCCAGCCGCCAGTAGCGGTAGGGCCGCCCCTCGGTGCCCAGGAGCGCGGGGGCGGCCTCGGACGGCAGCAGCAGGGAGCCGAGCCAGTATCGGGGCGAGTCCGGGTCGACGGGCGTCACCCGCGTCAGCACGGGCGTGCGCAGCAGGGTGTCCGTCGCCCAGTAGGCGCCGTCCCGGTCGCGCGGGGCGACGATGCCGGTGACCCGGACGGCGAGCGCGTCCCGACCCGCACCGGGGACGTGCAGGACCGACCCCACCTTGATACGCAGGGCCTTGGCGGTGTCCGCGCTGACCGCCGCCTCCACCTCGGGCGTCGTCGCGGTGACCGTGCCGGACGCGCGCGGCAGACGGCCTTCGACCGGCCGTGCGTGGTCGGCCAGGCCCGCCTGCGCGACGAGGGCGACCCGGGCGGGCAGCCCGCTCGGCCGGGGCAGCCAGCGGTCGGGCACCTCCTGGTTGACGGACGTGGCCACGCCGTACGACGACTGGCCGCGGTCGGGGACGAAGGGGCGCCGTACCGTGCCGAGGACGCTGTCGTACTGGCGCTTCACGGTGGCGGGCCGCAGCGCGTGCTCGCGCTGGTCCTGCGGCAGGTTCGGCGGGGGCGCCGGGGCGTACAGACCGACGACGCTCCGGAAGTGGGGCACCTGTTCGACCGAGTGGCGCAGGCCCTCGTCCTCGTATCGCTCCAGCGCGCGCGGGAACGCGGCGGCCAGGCAGGCGGTCACCGCCACCAGCAGCGCGAGGGCGAGAGCGGCACCGGGGGCCGACCGCAGACGGGTACGGACCCAGGGGGCAGCGGTACGTTCCGCACGCCTGGACTGGATCACCATGTCACTCCCCCTCCCGCAGCACCTGGACCGGATCGGCCTGTCGCACTGCCGACAGCGCCACCACGACGACCGGGACGGCGGCCACGGCCGCCAGCAGGGCGGCCACCCGCAGTGGCGGCAGTACCACCAGCAGATCCGGCACCGGGCGGGCGGCCTCGCCGGTCAGGACGATGAGCGGCAGCACCGCGCGGGTCAGGGCGATGCCCAGGCCCGTGCCCACGGCCAGCGCCAGCGCGACCAGGACGCCGTGCTCGGCGGCGACGGCTCGGGCCAGCCGGCGGCGTGGGGCGCCCAGGGCACGCAGGATCGCGAACTCGGCGTTCCGCTCCCGCAGCGCCCCGGCCGTGCTCACCGAGAACCCGAGCGCGGCCAGCACCGCCGCCGCCCCGGCCGCCGCGGTGAGCGCGGTCTCCGGGCCCGCCCCGAACGGGTCGTCGCGCAGTTCGGCGGCGATCTCGTCGCGCACGACGATCTGCCCGGGATCGAGGTCGGGCCGGGAGCGCAGAGCGGTGGCGACGCCCGCGCCGTCCGAGGGCGAGTCCGGCCGCAGCCACCACTCGGTGGGCGCGAGGGCGGCACCGTAGCGCGCCTGGAGGACCCGGTTCACGGCGTGCAGATCGACGAGCACGGCGCCGCCGTCGCCCACCCCCTCCCCGCCCCGGGCCGTCGGCAGCTGCCGTACAGCACGCACGATCCGCACGGGCAGGTTCTGCCCCTCGAAGGCGATGTCCATCGTCTGACCGGGTCGGGCGCCGGCGGATGCGAGGAAGCGGTCGGTGGCGAGCGCGGCCACCTCGGTGGTCCTGGGCTGTGTCACCTGCATGCGCAGGTTCAGTGACGCCTTGAGCCGGGGCTGGTCGGACGGGACGTAGCCCGTGCCGTACACCACGGCCGGGTGCGCGGCGGCGCGGACGCGCGGGCGGGTCGGCGAGGCTCCGGGGTCGGCCGAGCCCCGCTCGGCGGTGTCGGAGGCCGCCGTCCAGGACGCCGGCAGGGGCACCTGCTGTGCCGTGCCGGCGACGGTCGTCACGGTCAGGGCGTCGAGGGTCAGGGTGTGCTGTTCCGCGTGGCCGGACGGCACGGGCAGCACGAGCTGCACCCCGGTGAACGTCAACGGGCCGTGGTTGCCCGGCAGTTCGGCAGTCAACGTGTGCGGGCGCCCGTCGGCGGGGAGGCGACCGGACGGCAACGGGTAGGGGACGCCGTGGTCGTCCTCCAGCGTCTGGGTCACGGTCGCCACGGTCTCCGTGCCCCGCACCGAACCGAGCAGGGTCGCCGTCAGCGTCAGCCGGGTCGCCCCCGCGGGCACGCGCGCACCCGCCGACTCACCCGACGGGCCCAGCCCCGCCAGCAGCCGATCGGCCGGGGCGGGCGCCAGGTCGGGGCGCAGCAGGACGGTGTCCGCCGCGTGCGCGGTGTCCAGCGCCAGCACCGTCGCCGTGCGGTCGCCGGACAGCGGCACGGTCGTCCGCACGGCGGGGGCGGCCTCGCGCACATGGGGCACGGCCGCGTAGTCCTGCGTACGGCCGAGCTCGCTCTCGCCGGCGCCCAGGACCCGCACCGATGCGCCCGCCGCGAAGTCGGCCTGGTCGCTCTGCGAGCGTTCCCAGGACGAGCCCTGGCCGATCGCCAGTACGCCGAGCGCGACGGCCAGGACGAGCAGCAGCAGGGCACCCGCACCGCGCCCCGGGCGGCGGCTGAGCTGCCAGCCGGCCAGCGCCGCGGTCAGCCCCCGCCCGCCCGTCGCCCGGCGCTCGGCGAGCCGGGCGGCCCACGGCAGCAGACGCAATGTCAGGACCGCGCCGGCCAGCAGCGCGAGGGCGGGCGCGGCGACCAGCAGCGGGTCGATGCCCAGGGCGCCGGCCGTGTCCGCGCTCACCGCGCCCGAGGTGCGGCGGTCGAGCTGCCAGTAGGCGACCCCGGCCACCGCCGACAGCCCCAGGTCCGCCCCGGCCCGCAGCGGAGCGGGCAGGGCGCGGGCGCGGGAGCTGCGGAACCCGGTCGGCGCGACCGCCGGCAGGGTCACCGCCAGCGCGCACCCCAGCGCCACGCCGGCCGCCGTCAGCCACACCCCGAGCCGTCCGCCGGCAGGCACCTCCAGCTCCAGTCCGAGCCGGGCCAGCGCCCCCCGCGCTGCCAGCAGGCGGATCAGCGGGCCTGCAAGCAGCGGGGCGATCAGCAGCGCGGGGCCGGCCAGCAGCAGCGCCTCCCGGGCGGCGAGGCCGGCGAGGGCGGTGCGGGAAGCGCCACGGGCGCGCAGCAGCCGGGTCTCGCCGGTACGTTCGGCGGCGAGCAGCCGGGCCACGAGCAGCAGCGCGCAGGCCGCGAGCAGGGCGAGCTGGAGGGCGACGACCAGGAGGGTGGAGCGGGAGACGAGCAGGGAGCGCTCGACCCGGTCGAGGACCTCGGGGAGAGCGGTGCTCGCGGTCGTCCCGCCCTCGCTGCCGTCCCCGGTGGGCAGCTTGAGCAGGGCGGCCGGTCCGGTGCGCGCGGAGGTGCGCAGGGCGTCGATGCGGTCGGCGGTGAGGCGGGCGAAGTCGGCGGAGGCGAGCCACGCCGACGGTCCCTCGCTCACCCGGCCGCCGGTGACGACGGAGGGCGCCGTCAGCAGGGGGCCGTAGGTGGTGAAGGAGGACGTCTGTACGCCCCGTCCGCCCAGATCGTCCAGCAGCCAGTAGGGGGAGGCCGGTTCGGTGGGCCGGTACACGCCGGTGACGAGGATCCGCACGGGCGGCCCGTCGAGCCGGTCGGTGACGGTGAGCCGGGCGCCCGGCGCCAGCCGCAGCCGCCGCGCGGCGGTCTCGGGTATCGCCACCTCGACGTTCGGCGTGCCCGCGCGGGGCAGACGTCCCTCACTGAGCCGCACCTGCGTGGAGTCGAGCGCCGCGAAGTGCGTGAGGTCGGGCTTGTCGCCGGGCCGGGCGGTTCCGGCCCGGCTGGTCGCGGGCAGGGCGTACGGGCCGGAGCGCACCAGCGTCCGCACGGTCACCGGCAGCCCGTCGAAGGTACGGCGCGCTCCGTCGCGTACGGCGGTGTCGGCGGCCCGGCGACGATCGGCCGCCACTTCGGCCTTGACGACCAGCGCGGCATCGCCGGCGTTGCGCCGCTGGGCCAGCGAGTGGCGCAGGGCCGCGTCGCCGAGCGCGGTCGAGTACGCGGCCAGGGCCGCCAGCACGGTCGTGGTCAGCAGGACGGTGACGAGCGCGGCGGTGATCAGCGGGCGATGCGCCCGCGCCCTCGCCAGGACGAGCGTGGCACGCCCCGAACGCAGCCCGAAACGCCCCCCGTACGTCGTCACCCGGCTTCCCCCAAGCCTCCGCTGTCACTCTTGCCCCGACCTCCCGGTGATGTTGTCAGACCGGGTGCAGTGGGGGTAAGCGAGGGAGAAGCGGGCTTGACCGGATTGTGACCGGAAACCGACGCTCCCTGACGGCCACCCGCACCCCGTTCGAGACAGCGCCGACCGCTCCGGTCGGGCGGGCGAGGTGTCCCGGGGAGGGGCTCGGTCCGGCCGGGGAGGGGTCGGCGCTGTCAGCCGCCCGCGGACCGACGCCCTCGCGCTTCCTGGCGCCGCGCGCCGTCCATGGCGGGTGCCCGCGTTCTTCAGGCGTGTCACCGGAGTCCGGACTCCGGAGGGCCGGCGGACGTATGTCGTATCGGCCAGGGGAAAATAGGTAAACGTCCCGGATGTGGATAACCCGTGTACGTCGTCAACGCATTGAGTTCTGGCGACGGGTCAGTGCCCCGTATGCGCTGTGACTATGACGGACAATGCCGCCCCTTCGGTCGGCCCCCTTGTCACCGCTTCTGAGATCGCCCGGCTGGCCGGAGTGACTCGGGCGGCTGTGTCCAATTGGCGTCGGCGCTACGAAGACTTCCCCGCGCCCGCGGCAGGTGCCGCGAACAGTCCGCTTTACGCGCTTGCCGAGGTCCAGGAGTGGCTGGACAAGCAGCGCAAAGGCCAGGAAGTGTCGCCGGAGGTCGAATTGTGGCAGGCCATGCGGGCCGCGTATGGCGAACAGATGATCGCGGGACTTGCCGCGGTGGCCGCGGTGCTGGCAGGAGAAGCCGGGCCAGGACTGGCGGATGACGTCTCCCTCCGGATGCAGGAACTCACCCGAACCGAAGAGCCGGTCGACCTCGTGAACGGACTGACGGAACGGTTCATGGACTCCGCCCGGCGGGCGGGATCGGATCAGGTGACACCCGAGCGCGTGGTGCGCGCGGTCTGCCACTTCGCCCCTGAGCTGCCGGCCGACGCCACGGTCTTCGATCCCGCCTGCGGGACAGGGGTGCTGCTCCTGTCCGTCGCCTCCGAAGCGGGGACGCATTGCCGTGGCCAGGAGACGGATGCCGGCAGCGCCCGTTTCGCGCAACTCCGCGCCGGCCTCCTGGGCCGGTCCGATGTACGCATCGTGGCAGGTGATTCACTGCGGGCGGACGCATGGCCGGATCTCAAGGCCGATCTGGTCGTCTGCGACCCACCGGCAGGTGTGACCGAGTGGGGACGAGAGGAACTGCTGCTGGACCCGCGCTGGGAACTCGGCGTTCCGTCCAAGGCCGAGGGGGAGCTCGCGTGGCTCCAGCACGCCTACGCGCACACCAAGCCCGGCGGCCAGGTCTTCATGGCCATGCCGGCCTCGGCCGCTTACCGCAAGGCCGGCCGCCGCATTCGCTCAGAACTTGTACGCCGAGGCATCCTGCGCCACATGGTCGCCCTCCCGCCAGGGACGGCGACCTCTCACGCCCTGCCCGTCCATCTCTGGTGTCTGCGGCGCCCCGAGAACACGGCGGGCACGGACACGAACCACACCGTTCGCATGGTCGACCTGACCGGCAACAATCCCGAGGGCAGCCTGGAACCACGACCCGACCAGGTCGCCGACGTACCCCTGATCGAGCTCCTCGACGACACCGTCGATCTGACCCCTGGCAGTCACCTGCGATCCCGCCACCGCGACTATCCCGGCGAGTACGCCGCTCTGCGCAAGGAGCTCGAGGACCAGATCCGCCGGCTTACCGCACTCGTGCCCGAACTCGTGGCCGGCGGCGGAACGGGTTCACTGGACGCCGCCACCATCAGCGTCGCGGATCTCGCTCGCGCCGGACTCGTCGCGTACGAGGGGCCGGAGCCGGTCTCCGCCAGCGAGCAGCTCGACACCGACTATCTGCAGGGATTCCTGCACAGCTCCGTCAACGCACGCCGCTCCACGAGCGCCAGCGGGACCTACCGCCTCGACGGCAGAGGTTCACGCATCCCCCGTATGGGCATCGACGACCAGCGCCGGTACGGCTCCGTCTTCCGGGCGCTTGCTACGTTTGAGGAGGGCATGCGCAAGGTCGACGAGCTGAGCCGGCAGCTCACCGAGATCGCCCGGGACGGCCTCGCCACCGGGGCCCTGGCGCCGCATGAGTGAAGGCCGGGCGGCCGGTCAGGCCGGGTCCGGCAGAAAGGGGCTCGGAGTCCCGCTCCACGTCACGCTCAGTGCTTCGCGAGCGCGCGTGCAGGCGACGAAGAGCAGACAGCGTTCCCGGAGCAGATCGGCGTGGTGCTGCAACGGGTCCGCCTCACGCGGCGTGATCTCACGCGCGAACGGGATCGTGCCCTCGCCTGCACCGAGAACGGACACCGCGCGGAACTCCAGCCCCTTCATCGCATGCATCGTCGCCAGTCGTATCCCCTCGGGGCGCTGTGCGACCTGCCCCTTGACCCGCAGCACCGGGATGCCGCCGGCCCTCAGTTTCTCCTCGGCCGCGTCGCCAGTCTCCGACCCGTGAGGCAGATCGACTCCCGTCTCATCCAGACCGCGGTCATCGGGGGCCGCGACTCGGACCAGGCGGTCATCCTTCCTGAACAGCCGTACAACCTGGACGAGTTCCTCCGCCAGTTCGGGAGGGACGACTTCTGGTGCGGCACGCTTCTCGGCGGCTGCGGAGAACCGCTGCGCCCCGAGCGGTACGTGACCGGAACTCGAGTCCCATCGGGCCATGGAGGCTCCACGGCTGCGGCAGCTCTGGCTTACCGGCGGTTGGCGGGTCGTGGTACCGGCGTCCGTGGCGGGGTGGGGGGCGAAGCCGTGTACGTCACGCATCGATTCGAGGGGTTGCAGGGGTGGGTGCAGATGCGGTGACGGCGCGACTGCGGCTACGGGCATGCGATGAAGCCGGCCCGGTTCCGAGACGGTCCGATGTGTGGCGAGTGACGTTTGGGCGCTGCGATCCGAGAGGACGAGGATCCACCGTTCTCGTCGGATATCAGCCGTAGGCTGTTGTGGGAAAACTAGGGGAGACCATGATTGACTACCGCAAGGCAACCGTTCCGGTGTGGACGCTGGCAACCGGTGACGTCCAGGTGCCCGCATTGGCCGGAGACGGGCCGATGACGGCTGAACGCTTGGCTGAACTGCGCAGCGTGCTGGCCGCCCTGGCCGACGAGGCGATCGCCACACTTGAGGTGCATCCGCTGCCCGACCAGCTCGACCGCAGCCGCGGTATCCCGCTCGATGCCGCGAGCCCCTTGGCGCAGAACCTGTCGCAGCTCATCACGCAGTCAGCGCGGAGTTCCTCCACGGCGGCCAAGGCGACCGCTGCCGGCGAAGGCCTGTATCGCATGGTGGTTCCGGCGAAGGTCGCTGCGCAGTTCGGTCAGGGCATTGTTTGTTCGATGGGGGCGAAGGGGTCTGCCGGTGGCATCCGCGGTGCACTCGTGAACTCGACGACGGGCCGCATCGTCGCCGGCGCGACGTTCGAGCCGGTCGGCAAAGCGGCAGCAGCGGGCGCAGTCGGTGGAGCCGGTGCGACAGCCGGTGTCGCGTTCGCCGGCAGCGCGGCGCTCACCGTGGCCGCGCCGCTCGTGCTCATGGCCGTGGCGGTGGGGGTGAGCGCGAACGCCGACTCCAAGCGCCAGCAGGCCATCGAGCACATCACAGAACTGCTGGAGCAACTGCAGGAACAGGAGCTGGAGAAGGAGTACAGCGAACTCGACGGCTGCCGCGACGCCATCGCCAAAGCCACCGCCGTTCTGCTCGACCAGGGCAAGCTCGGTGTCTCGCTGGGACTGGACTCGGCAGTGCATGCCATCAACACGGTGCTGGGCGCCGCCGACCGCCGCCTCGCCCGGTGGCAGAACGCACTCGACAAACTGCCCGACGGCAAGGCCGTCGAGATCGGCACGCTGACCAAGTCGTTCCCCGGCGTCGACGAGGACGGCGGCACGTTCCGCGCCCACCTCGAACTCGCCGCCCTGGCCATTGCGCTGAAGCGGCGGGTCAACGTCCTGCAGGCCGTCGAGCACGCCCAGAGCGACCCCGGCAACCCGTTCGAGAACTTCGTCCGCGCGCTCAAGGTCGACCAGCAGCGCCTCGACACACTGGAGTCGGGCATCGCCGGTGTCCTGCAACGCCTGTCGGCGCTGGAGCTGGCACGTCCGCAAGGTCTGCGACCCGTCTTCACGACCAGTGAAGTCGATCGCCTCATGCGCACGGCGAACCGGATCCACAAGCTGGGCGACGGCGTCATGGTCGACAGCCGCACGCCGGACGTGGCGATCGAGATCGCCCGCGACAAGGACGGCTCGGTGGTCGTGCTTCCCGCGTTGGCCGCGTAGGCGCGGGCGCGCCCGCACTCACTTGGTCTGTGGTGCGGGACTGCCCGAAACCTGGAACGCGGTTGTGGCAACGCGAGCACGACGTGCCCGATGTCTGCGGCCGTGCGCGGCCGAGCACGAGGCGACGCCCGCGCCGGCCAGGGGCCCTTGTCGCAGCTTTCCCAAGGCTCCGCTCGCTCTCACACGGAACAAGCGGGGCGAACCGGTGTCAGTCGGTCGAGGAGCCGGGTACTCCTGGGCTCTGGCTGGGGATTCCGGTCTGCTCCGGGCTCTGGGCGGGTGCGGGGATCCGGTCCGTGGCGGAGGGCGCGGCGAAGACCTCGTCGAGGGTGGTCGCGTCGATCGCGCGGTCGAACCAGAGATCCAGGACCGGCATGTCCGTACAGGTGGTGACGCGCTGTCGGGTCTCTTCCGTCAATGCCTCGCCCATCACCGTCAGTGTGCCCTCGATGTCCGGGTCGTTGCTGTGGATCCACAGGACGTCCTCCTCTGAACCTGTTCCCACTCAAGACCCCTCCCGAAGAGAGCTCCCCTCAGGTGTCAACGGCGACAACCGCCTCCAGCAACAAGCCCGGGCGGCGTGCCGCGCTGGCCTCGCTGCGGGGGAACCGGCCTTTCCAACGACTGTGGTTCTCCAATGTGTCCTTCTTCGGGGGCGTGTGGACGCAGACCCTGGTGCTCGGTTGGCTCGCGTTCGAGACGACGCACTCCGAGTTCCTCGTCGCGGTGTTCACTGCCGCGCGCCTGGCTCCGATGCTCCTCGGACCGGTGGCCGGTGCGGTCGCCGACCGGCACAACCGTGTTCGGCTGTTGACCATCGCCTGTGCGTGGGCCATGGGCGCCGTCGCAGTGGTGGCGGCACTGGCGACGGTCGGCCTGCTGCCGTACTGGGGCCTGGTCGTCGGCGGGCTGGCCATCGGCCTTGCCCAGTCACCCTCGCAACCGGCCCGGGCCTCGCTGGTTCTCGAGCTCGTGGGCCGGGAGCACCTCTCCAACGCCAACGCGCTCAACGCCATGGCGCTGAACATGACGCAGGTGATCGGCCCCGGGCTCGGCGGTGCGATGGTCGCGGTGATCGGTGCCCCTGCCGCCCTGTGGGTCTCGGCCGCTTGGTACGGCGCCTCGCTCGTACTTCTCCTGCCCCTGCGCGGGTACGGGAAGGTCGTCCACGACGAGGCCCAGTCCGTCCTGGCGATGGTGGCCGGCGGCTTCCGGAGTGTCGGACGCAACCCGCTCGCGGTGGCGGTACTCCTGGTCACGCTGGCGGCGAACACACTGCTGTGGCCGGTGTACCAGTCCTTCATGCCGGTCTTCGCCGAGGAGTCCCTCGGGCTCGACGCCGCAGGTCTCGGCGCCCTTCTGACCTGCTGCGGCATCGGGGGTCTCGTCGGCTCGCTCGTCATCGCCGGACTGGGCGACTTTCGCGGCAAGGGTGCCCTGTTCGTGGTCGGCACCGCGGTCTGGGCCGTTCTCTGGGCCCTGTTCGCCCTGTCCCACACGGTGTCGCTGTCGCTCGTGCTGATGTGCGTGATCGGCCTGAGCAGTGCGGCCTTCGGCGTGCTGCAGACCACGCTGCTGCTCTTGACGACCGACCCGGCCGTCCACGGCCGGGCCCTCGGCCTGCAGGAGCTAGCCATCGGCATCATGCCGGTCGCCACCCTCGTCCTCGGGCTGATCGCGGAACGGATCGGGGTGGCCCGTACCACCTTCGGTGCCGGCCTCGTCCTCGTCGCCGTACTCGGGCTCGTGGCTCTGCGGGTACCGGCGCTGCTGAAGTTCAGCGGCCGGAGTCCCGTTTGACCGCCCGGCCGGACGCTCGGCGTATGCGGTCGGCTTGCCCTGTGCTGCCGCCCCGGTTCCTGTCACCCACATCGGTGACCGGGACGGGCATCGTGCCCGGGTCACTGCATGGGAAGGGCGTCGATCAGGAGCGGGCCGACGCCCTCCGGCGCCTCGTGGAGGGCCTGTTCGGTCCAGATGATCTTGCCGCTGCGGGTGTAGCGGGTTCCCCAGCGCTGGGTGAGTTGGGCCACGAGGAACAGGCCACGTCCACCCTCGTCGGTGATCGCGGCCCTGCGCAGGTGGGGAGAGGTGTTGCTGCCGTCGGCAACCTCGCAGATCAGGGTGCGGTCCCGCAGCAGGCGCAGGCGGATCGGCTCGGCCCCGTAGCGGATCGCGTTTGTGATCAGCTCGCTGACGATCAGCTCGGTGATGAAGCCGATCTCCTCCAGACCCCACACCTCGAGCTGGCGGCTGGCATCGGCGCGGATGCGGGCGACGGCCGAGGGGTCCCGGGGTACGTTCCAGGTGGCGACCTGGGCGGGGTCGAGCAGGCGGGTGCGGGCTACGAGCAGGGCGATGTCGTCGCGGGGGTGGGCCGGTTGCAGGGCGTCGAAGACTGCCTGGCAGGTCTGCTCCGGATCGCGGGGCGGGGAGTGCGGGGGTTCGGTGAGGGCCTGCCGTAGCAGGGCGAGGCCGGTGTCGATGTCCCGGTCGCGGGTCTCGATCAGGCCGTCGGTGAACAGAACCAGGCTGGATCCTTCCGGCAGCAGCAGTTCCGCGGACTCGAAGGGCAGGCTGCCGCCCAGGCCCAGGGGTGGGGAGCCGGGAACGTCGGGGAGGACGACCGTGCCGTCCGGATGGACCAGGGCGGGTCCCGGATGGCCGGCCCTGGCCAGGGTGACCTGTCCGGCCACCGGGTCGTAGATGGCGTAGAGGCACGTAGCCCCGGTGATGTCCTGTTCCCCCTCTGCCACATCCTGGTCGATCCGGGTGACCAGCTCGTCGAGGTGGCCGAGGAGTTCGTCCGGGGGCAGGTCGAGGGTGGAGAAGTTGAGGATGGCGGTGCGCAGGCGTCCCATGGTCGCGGCGGCGTGCAGGCCGTGGCCGACGACGTCGCCGACCACCAGGGCTACGCGGGCTCCGGGCAGCGGGTGGACGTCGAACCAGTCGCCGCCCACCCCGGCCTGGGCGGGAAGGTAGCGGTGGGCGATCTCCAGCGCGTTCTGCTGGGGCAGGGTGCGGGGGAGCAGGCTGTGCTGCAAGGTGACGGCCATGGAGTGTTCGCGGGTGTAGCGGCGGGCGTTGTCGATGCACACCCCGGCGCGGGCGGCCAGCTCCTCGGTGACGGGCAGATCCTCTTCCTCGAACGGGCCGCTGTGTTCAGAGCGCCAGAAGGTGACCAGGCCCAGAACCATGCCCCGGGCCTGGAGCGGCACGCTGATCAGCGAACGGATCCCCAGGTCGGGCACCAGGCGGGCCAGCTCCGGTACCCGCGCAAGCCAACTGGGGGAGACGGTCAGATCCCGCTCCAGCACCGCGTGTCCGCCGGTCAGGGCCATCGCCATCGGAGTGGACGCGTCCCAGACGACGCGCTCGCCGGTCGGGGCGAACTGAGCATCTTGCCTCACGCCGCGCCAGGCGGTGCGGAGCAGAATCGCCGAGTCCTGCAGCTCGGCGCCGTGCAGCACAGGCTCCAGCAGCTCGACGGTGGCGTAGTCGGCGAAACGGGAAATGGCGACCTCGGTCAGTTCCTCCGCGGTGCGCGTCACGTCCAGGGTGGTGCCTACCCGCATGCCCGCTTCGTACAGCAGCCGCAGTCGCCGCTGGGCCCGCTCGGCCCTGCCTGCGAGCGCCCGCAGTTCGGTGGAGTCCCGCAGGGTCACCGCACAGCCCGCCTGTCCCCCGGAGAAAGGGGTGGGCCTTACGTTGACGGCCAGCAGCCGCTCCCCGGCGAAGTGCACCTGGTCGGTGACCGGCCGGTCCGCCGTCAGCAGGTCGACCATCTCCGGATCCAGTCCCAGGTCGGTGATGTGGCGCTGCTCCGCGTCCGGGGGAAGATCCAGCAGTCGCCGGGCCTCGTCGTTGGCCAGCATCAGCCGCCCGTCTCCCGTGGTGATCAGAACGCCTTCCCGGACGGCGTGCAGCACGGCGTCGTGGTGCTCGTACATGAGGGTCATCTCGGCCGGTCCGAGGCCGTGGGTCTGCTGGCGCAGCCGTCGGCTCACCAGCGCGGATCCGCCCGTGCCCAGGGCGAGCGCGACGGCGGCAGCCCCCAGCACCATCGGCACCTGCCGGTTCACCATCACGTTCACGCGCTGGACGGTGATCGCGACGGACACGGCACCGACGATCTTCCCGTCCGCCCGGATGACGGGCACGCCCGAGTCGACAGCCGGGCCGCGGGAGGTGGTGAAGGTTCTCGTGACGGTGCGGCCCTCGACCGTTTGCTGCTGGTACGGGCCGATGACGCGTTTCCCGATCAAGGAGGGGTTGGGGTGGGTGACACGGATCCCGTCGTGATTGAAGACGACGACGAAGGCGACACCGGTCTGCTTGCGGACCTGCTCGGCGCGCGGCTGCAGGATTGCGGTGGGATTGCGGGCGGTCAGTGCCTGCGCCGTCCCAGGGTCGCTCGCGAATGCCTGGGCCACCGCCAGTGTGCGTACGCGGGCGTCCTGCAGGCTGGCGCGCCGGGCCTGCAGTATCAGGGCCGCCACCGCTGCGATGACCAGGACGACCACGACCGCCGCCTGCAGCACAAACACCTGGCCTGCAACGCTGTGCCAAAGCCCCCGGACGCGCGGCCACCGGGGCGGTGCACGGCCAGGAGGCACCTGGAGTGGCTCGTGATGGGCGGGTTTGCGTCTGGGGGCTGAGGAACGCGCGCGCGGAGGGAGCGGCCAAGGCCACGAGGCTGGCGATCGCCACGAAAATCCCATCATGTTCCTTTTCTAGCATTACGTGGCTTCGGAGGTGACTTCTGGCCGGCGCGGGGAAAGATGCGCTCCGGGCCGCGGGTCTCGTCGCCCGTCGGCCCGAGTTCTCCCGCCCGATGAATCCGAAGTCGGCGAGTGCGAACGTCAGCCCGTGGCCCCACTCCGCACTCTCCCGAGCGAGCTGCAGGATCAGCTTCTTGAGTGCTGCCTTGACCGGTGGCCGACCGGTGCGGGCGCACCGGTCATGCGCTCGTTGTAGGGTGTCGAAACAGCCCTTGACCTGCAGAAAGCTGGCAGGGAGCCGTTCTCTAGGAGTCCACAATGCTGCGCACCATGTTTAAATCCAAGATCCACCGCGCCACCGTCACCCAGGCCGACCTGCACTATGTGGGATCGGTGACCATCGACGCCGATCTGATGGACGCCGCCGATCTGCTGCCCGGGGAGCTGGTCCATATCGTGGATGTCAGCAACGGTGCCCGGCTGGAGACGTATGTCATCGAGGGCGAGCGGGGTTCCGGGGTTGTCGGGATCAATGGGGCCGCGGCCCATCTGGTCCATGTCGGCGACCTGGTGATCCTGATCAGCTACGCCCAGGTGACCGATGCCGAGGCGCGGGCCCTGCGGCCGCGGGTGGTGCATGTGGACGGGGACAACCGGGTCGTGGAGCTGGGCGCCGATCCGTCCGCTCCGGTGCCGGGGTCGGAGCAGGAGCGCAGCCCGCACGCCGTCACGGTCTGACCCGTCGGCCCGCCGGGGGAGTGGCCGCCGGGCGGCCGGGTACCCGGGGAGCAGCCCATGGCCGAGGTGATCCATGGCTCATGGCTGGAGGACATGATGACGCGCCCGCTCCCCGATCCCGCACAGCCGGGACCGCCCCCCGGTCCGGGACCGACACCGGGGCCCGAGCCGGCACCCGAACCGGGCCCCGCACCGGAACCCGAACCTGAGCCTGAGCCCGTACCGCCGTCTCCCCCACCGCCCGGGCCGGGGCCGACGCCTCCGGGGCCGGGGCCGGACCGCCCGGAGCCCGGTCCGGAACCGGTGCCCGAGCCGGGGCCCGCTCCCGAGCCGCCGCCGTCGCCGGTTCCGGAGCCGCCGGGCCCGGAGCCCACTCCGGCACCCGAACCGGGCCCGCCTCTGATCTGAGGCTCCCCCCCGGCGTGGCCGGGGGAGCGACTGTGCCCGGGGGAAACCCTCCGGGCACCCGTGCACAAAGAGCGCAGCGCTACGCCCCGATCTCCGACCGGTCCCCGCCCCACAGCGTGTGGAAGGAGCCCTCCCGGTCCGTGCGCCGGTAGGTGTGGGCGCCGAAGAAGTCCCGCAGCCCCTGGGTGAGCGCGGCGGGCAGCCGTTCGGCCCGCAGGGCGTCGTAGTAGGCGAGGGCCGCGGAGAAACCGGGGGTGGGTACGCCCTGGCGGGTCGCGGTGGCCAGCACCTTGCGCCAGTCGTCCTGCGCCTGCGCGATCTCCCGGGCGAAGGCCTCGTCGGACAGCAGGCTCGGCAGGTCCGGGCGGGCGTCGTAGGCGGAGCGGATGCGGTCGAGGAAGACCGCGCGGATGATGCAGCCGCCGCGCCAGATGGCGGCCACCTCGCCGAGATCGATGTCCCAGTCGTACTCCTCGCTGCCCGCGGCGATCTCATGGAAGCCCTGGGTGTACGACACGATCTTCGAGGCGTAGAGCGCCTGTTCCACACGGTCCGCGAAGGCCGCCGCCTCGGCCTCGCCCAGCGGTGCGGGCTTCGGTCCGGCCAGGCCTCGGGAGGCGTCGCGCAGCGCGGTGTGCCCGGACAGCGAGCGGGCGAACACCGCCTCCGCGATGCCCGACACCGGTACCCCGAGGTCCAGTGCGATCTGCACGGTCCAGCGGCCGGTGCCCTTCTGTTCCGCCTGGTCCTGGATCACGTCCACGAACGGCTTGCCCGTCGCGGCGTCCGCATGGGCCAGCACCTCCGCCGTGATCTCGATGAGGTACGAGTCCAGCCGTCCGGTGTTCCAGGTGCGGAAGATCTCCGCGATCTGTGCGGGCCGGTAGCCGCCGACGTCCCTCAGCAGCTGGTACGCCTCTCCGATGAGCTGCATATCGGCGTACTCGATGCCGTTGTGGACCATCTTCACGAAGTGCCCGGCGCCGTCGGGACCGATGTGCGTCACACACGGCGCCCCGTCCGGTGCCTTGGCGGAGATCTTCTCCAGCATCGGGCCGAGAGAGGCGTACGACTCCGTCGAGCCGCCAGGCATGATGCTCGGGCCGTGCAGCGCGCCCTCCTCACCGCCGGAGATACCGGTGCCGACGAAGTGGATGCCCTGCTCACGCAGCTGCTTCTCGCGGCGGCGGGTGTCGGCGAAGTGCGCGTTGCCACCGTCGATGATCATGTCGCCGGGCTCCAGGAGCGGGGCGAACTCCTGGATCACCGCATCGGTGGGATCGCCCGCCTTGACCATGATCATCAGGCGTCGGGGTCGCTCCAGCGCCGCCACGAAGTCCTTCGCGGTCTCGGTTGCGACGAAGTCGCCCTCGTGCCCGAAGTCCTTCACGAGATCATGGGTCCGTGACGCCGTACGGTTGTGCAGGGCGACCGTATAGCCGTTGCGCGCGAAATTGCGGGCGAGATTGCGGCCCATGACCGCGAGACCCGTGACGCCGATCTGGGCTGAAGTGCTCATGACGGTTGGCTCCTAAGGGGTCCTGGAACGGGCGGTGCCTGGTTCGGTCCTGAGACATCTCGGTGGGGCTGATGCCGATCGTGCTCGTCAGTATCGCCGGACGACCATCCTGACGCGCCGATGCGACCGCCGCACATCCGCACAACCGCACATCCGTGTGTCCCGGCGAGCGGGGAGCAGGCGGACGGCAGGCGGACGGCAGATGGGCAGTCGATGGGCAGCAGGCCGCTATTCATGGCCAGTTGACGCTGTGGAGCGGCTGATTGCCGTCTTGTCATGGCCTGTTTGCGGCGTTTACTTTTGCCCCTCCTGACGCATGTCGAGGGGGTCCCCATGGCCGTACGCGGCCGGCACCGCCGGTATCAGCCGACAAGGATCAACCGCGCCTCGCTCACCGTCACGGCGGGCGGCGCGGGCATGGCGCTCCCCCTCATCGGCGTCGGCGTCGCGCACGCGGCCGATGCGGGCACCTGGAACAAGGTCGCCGCCTGTGAGTCCAGCGGTAACTGGAGCATCAACACGGGCAACGGCTATTACGGCGGACTGCAGTTCACCCAGTCGACCTGGCAGGCCTACGGCGGTACGGCGTACGCCGGGCGCGCGGACCTCGCCACCAGGAGCCAGCAGATCGCCGTGGCCGAGAAGGTGCTGGGGGGCCAGGGGCCGGGCGCCTGGCCGGCCTGCTCCCCGCGCGCCGGTCTCACCCGGGCTCACTCCGAGCCCCGATCCGGCGGGGGAGGCGCCGATCCGGGCACCACACAGGCCGGCGCGAAGTCCACCGACAAGCGGTCCGTCCGTGAGGTGGCACCGGAGACCACACCCCAGTCGCAGGCGGGCACCGTCGAGATGTACACGGTGGTGCACGGCGACACGCTCTCGGGCATCGCCGACACCCATCATGTCGACGGCGGCTGGCAGCGGTTGTACGGCGCCAACCGCGCCACGGTCGGCGCGGACCCGGATCTGATCCTGCCCGGCCAGCACCTGGACCTGAGGGCCGAGGCCCCGGCGCCCGCCAAGCCTGCGGCCACCCGGCACGCGCCCACCCGGCCCCCTCGGTCCACCACCGGCAAGACCACGTCCGGGAAGACCACATCCGGAACGAACAAGGCCGGAACGAACAAGGCCGGAACGCAGACCCCGTCCCGGAAGAGCACGTCCGACCGGAGCGCCGCCTCCCACTCCGCCGGCAGCCATGCCCTGGTCGCCCCGGTGAACGCCGACACCGGCACCCCGTACCACGCCGCGGGCTCGTCGTGGTCGAAGGGCTATCACACGGGTGTCGACTTCCCCGTGCCCACCGGCACCTCGGTCCGGGCGGTGACGGCCGGGCAGGTGGTGAGCGCGGGATGGGGCGGTTCCTTCGGCTATCAGATCGTGGTCCGGCACGCCGACGGCCGCTATACGCAGTACGCCCATCTGTCGGCGATCTCCGTGAAGGAGGGGCAGACCGTGGGGGCCGGCCAGCGCATCGGCCGCTCCGGCTCCACGGGCAACAGCACGGGCCCGCATCTGCACTTCGAGGTGCGGACGGGGCCCGGATTCGGCAGCGACATCGATCCGGTCGCCTATCTCAGAGCGGGAGGCGTCAGCCTCTGAGCTGACGGTCAGGATCTCTACGCTCCGAGCTGACGGTCAGGACCTCAAACGGGTGCGGTGCCGGTCGAGGGCGGGCACCGGGACGAACGAGCCGTCGTGGAAGGGGCCGTACCGGCAGGACGGTCCCCCGCCGGGGCGGGGCAGCGCGTCCAGATCGCCGTACGAGGGTGCCGCGTTCGGGGCGGACGCCTGTGCGGGCAGCGGGATCAGCGGCTCACGCAGCGGCTCCGTACCGGTGACGCACCCGGGGACCGCCCCCTGGACGGCCCCCGCGAGCCGCGGAACCGTTCCCGCGACGGCCCCCGGAACCGCCTCCGGTACCGCCTCCGTGGCCCCCACCGTGTCCTGCCCGTCGCCGAGCCGTTCCGTCGTCAGCAGGATCAGTCCGCCCGCGGCGACCACGGCGCACCCCAGGGCGAGCACCGTGCCCGTGGTGCCGTGGCGGAAGCTCTCCCCGAACAGGGTGAGGCCCACGGCGGCCGCCACCACCGGATTCACCACCGTCAGGGTGGCCAGGGGCGCCGCGAGGCCCGCGCCTCGGTAGGCGGCCTGGGACAGCAGGATGCCGGCCGTGGCGAACACACCTATCACCGTCAGGCTCGGCACCTCGGTGAGGGCGATCCCGCTCGTCCAGTCCACCGCGACCGTCTTGGTGAACACCGAGGACATACCGAACGCGGCGCCGGACCCCACGGCCAGCAGCACACTGCGCACCGCCGGATGCCGTCGCGCCGCGCGCCCCGCGATCATCAGCGCCACCACGCCGCCGGCGGTCGCCAGGGCCACCAGCAGCCGCTCGGCATCGTTCAGGGAGCGGGCGTCGGAGGCGCCGACCAGGGACAGCAGACCCGCGAGCCCCACGGTCGCCATGACGGCGCCCCGCCAGGCGGTCGCCCCGGCCCTGCGGCCCACGAACAGGGCCGCCATCGGCAGGGCGAACACAATGGTCAGCGCGCCCAGCGGCTGCACCAGGCTGAGCGGACCGTAGGCGAGCGCCACCACATGCAGCAGTCCGCCCAGACCGTTCAGCACCACGGCGGCCCACCAGGCGGGGCGGCGCAGCGGCGCATAGGTCCGGTCGGGACTGGACACGGCGACCTGCTCCTGCACGATCGCCCCGCCGGCATAGGCCACGGCGGAGACGAACGACAGCAGCACGGACAACGCGAGGGCGCTCATCAGCGACTCCTCTGCGTGGGACCGGGGCGTGGGGCCCGGTACGACGAACGCTCGGCTCTCATGACGAACACGATGCCGTGCGCGGCTCTTCCCGTCGTCCTTCCTGAGCGGTCATCGGGTCATACTGCCGATGGAGTACGAGTGCCCCGCGCTCCTCCCCAAGAGGGGTGACCGTACCCATGTCGCCCTGACGGCCATCGCTCTCGGGGCATGGGGTACTACTGACGTTCGTGGATCTCGACCCCGGACTCGCCGCGCTGGGCGCCCTCGGCGGCTTCTTCGTCCTGCGCACCGGAGCACCGCCGAGCATGCCGGGCCGCCCGCTGCCGACCCTGGCCCAGGCCTACGCCCCCGCCGCGCCCGACCCCCTCGGCGGAGTGCACGGGGATCCGCTGGCCTTTCGCGTCCGCAAGGTCGCCCGGAGCCTGCACGCGCCGGAGATCCGGGTCGCGGCCTCCCTCACCCACCAGGGACTGGCGGCCCGGCTCTGGTCGGTCGCCCTCGGCTGTGCCGTGCTCTACGGGCGGGTGCCCGATCTGGACCCCCGGCTGCTGCACTGGGACCCGGACGGCACCATGCCGGACGAACTCTGGTTGAGCGAGGTCCGCCCGCTGCCCGTCGGGTCGCTCGACGCCGTGGTGCGCGAGGCGCATCTGGTGCCGCTCACGGCCGCCCTGAACTCCCGGTACGGCGTCTCCCGTCGGCTGCTGTGGGGCAACGCGGGTTCCGCCCTCGCGGGCAGTGTGCGCATGTTCGGCGACTGGGCGCGGGCGGGCGGCCGTACCGAGGTGGCCGAGCGGGCGCGTGCACTGGCCGCCGAGTCGTTCGGGCACCCCGGTCTGTCCGGCACCCTCGACCCCGTCACCGGCCGCCGCCGCAGCTGCTGTCTCTACTACCGGCTGCCCGGCGGCGGACTGTGCGGCGACTGCTGCTTCGACCGCCCGCCCGGCCGGGGCTGAGACCCGCAGGACTCCGCTCCCGGGGTCACCCGCGGCGGCGCGCACCGGGCGCCGATCCGCGACGCGTCCCGGAACAACCCCTTCGGGTCCCCGGGAAACTGACGCTCCGCCAGCACCATGTGGGCAACGACGTCGATCCTCCGGAGGACTTCCGAGATGAGATGGACCCGGTGCCCGCGCCTCGCCGTGGGCGTGGTGGCGGCCTCGGCCCTGTGGTTCCCGCCGCCCGCCCAGGCCGCCCCGCCGCCCGACGGGGGCCTCACCGACCTGGTCAACCCGTTCATCGGCACCCAGAACGAGGGCAACACCTTCCCCGGCGCCTCCGTGCCCTTCGGCATGGTGCAGCTCTCACCGGACACCGGACACCGAACCGGCTACGACTACACCGGCAACCGGATCCGCGGCTTCTCCCTGGTGCATCTCTCCGGCGTCGGCTGTGCCATCGGGGGCGACCTGCCGGTGCTGCCCACGACCGGAGACGTCACCGAGACGGACTACGCCAAGTACGCCACCACGTTCAGCCACGCCCATGAGCAGGCGAGCCCCGGTTACTACCGGGTCGGGCTCGACAACGGCGTCCGGGCCGAACTGACGGCCACCGAGCGCACCGGTGTGCAGCGCTACACCTTCCCGGCCACCGGCAAGGCGAACGTCCTGCTCAACGCGGGCCAGTCGCTGCACAGGAACGTCTCCTCCACGGTGGAGATCCTCGACGACCGCACCGTGCGCACCACGATCACCGGCAGCGGCTTCTGCCGCTCCACCCGGCCGTACACGGTGCACACCCTGACCCGCTTCGACCGCCCCTTCACCGCGCACGGCACCTGGTACCAGGACTCCCTCACCCCGGGGGCGCGCAGGTCCTCGGGGCCGGGTCGCAACGGCGCCTATGTCACCTTCGACACCACCAAGGACCGCACCGTGGAGGCGACCACCGCGCTGTCGTACGTCGACGCGCGCGGCGCCGAGGTCAACCTCGCGGCCGCGCACGCCGGTTCGTTCGCACAGGCCCGGGAGGCCGCCCGGCGTGCCTGGGAGGACCGGCTGGGCACCGTACGGGTGCAGGGCGGCAGCGCCACCCGGCGTGCCGCCTTCTACTCCTCCCTGTACCGGTCCTTCCTGGCGCCGAACATCGGCAGCGACGCGGACGGCCGCTACACCGGCTGGGACCAGCGGATCCACCGGGAGAGCGGCTTCCGCTACTACCAGAACTGGTCCCTGTGGGACACCTATCGCACCCAGTCCCAGCTGCTGTCCCTGCTCGCGCCGCGGGAGGCGCGGGACATGGCGATCTCCGTGCTCAAGGTCAACAAGGAGGGCGGCTGGCTGCCCAAGTGGGGCTACGGGCCCGTCGAGACCAACATCATGAGCGGCGACCCGGTCACCCCCTACCTCACCAACGCCTATCAGCAGGGACTGCTCAAGGGCTACGAGGAACGGGCCTACCGTGCGCTGAAGAAGAACGCGGACGGCGTGCCGCCCGCCGACACCATGTACACGGGCCGGGAGGCCAACCGGGAGTACCTCGCCCATGGCTTCGCGCCGTACGTCAAGGGTCGCCCGTACGCCAAGACCGGTGACTCCGACTACCATCACGGCGGCTCGGTGACCCTGGAGTACGCGCTCTCGGACGCGATGCTCGCCCAGATGGCGCGGGGCCTCGGCCATCAGGCGGACGCGGCGCGCTATGCCGCCCGGTCGCGGAACTACCGCAATGTCTTCGACCCCTCGACCGGCTTCTTCCGCGCCCGGGACACCTCCGGCGCCTTCGCCGGACCGGCCGACCCGGCCAGGAGCGAGGGCTTCCACGAGGGCACGGCCTGGCAGTACCAGTGGCTCGTGCCGCAGGACCTGCGCGGGATGATCGGCCTCATCGGCGGCGAGAAGGCGGCCGGCGACCGGCTCGACGCCTTCTTCGCCTACGACCGCCTGATGAAGGACCCGGTGAAGACCACCCGCGAGGTGTGGGTGCACGGGCCCTACGCCTACTACAACGCGGACAAGTACAACCCGCAGAACGAACCCGACCTGATCGCCCCCTACACCTATCTGTCGACGGGGCAGCCGTGGAAGACGACCGATGTGGTGCACGCCGCGCTGACCCTGTTCACCGACGGGCCGACCGGGATGACCGGCAACGACGACCTCGGCACCATGTCCGCCTGGCATGTGCTGTCCTCGATCGGGATCTTCCCGGTGCAGCCCGGCTACCGCACCTGGGGACTGACCACGCCCGTCTTCGAGCGGGTCGACCTGACCCTGGACAAGGCGTACTACCCGGGCGGCCGGCTGACCGTCACGGCGCCGGGCACCTCCGACGGCCGGCGCTACATCCAGGGCGTGCACATCGGCGGACGGTCCTATGAGCGGACGTTCGTCACCACCGACACATTGCGCCGCTCGGGAAGGGTGGACTTCACGGTTGGCGCGCGGCCGTCCGGGTGGGGTACGGCGCCCGACGCGGCGCCCCCCGTGCTGCGGTGACCGGTGTGCCACCCGGGTCCCGCCCCCCTTCGAGGGGCGGGACGTCATCCGAATTTAACTGAGCGTAGCGTGATCGTACTTGACCGTAATCGTCCTTCGGGGGTTGACTTCTTGGGCACCCGTCGTCGATGTGAGGCAAGCCCGTGACTTCCGACCTGCTCGCACCGCTCGACCTGGCGTTCTGGAACATCGAGTCCGCCCGGCACCCGATGCATCTCGGCGCCCTCGGGGTGTTCTCCTGCCACTCGCCCGCCGCGGGCGCCCATGCCGCCGATCTGCTGGCGGCCCGGGCCGCCGCGGTGCCCGGACTGCGGATGCGCATCCGTGACGTCTGGCTGCCGGACGTACGACTGCGGCGGGACCTCGCCGCCGGGCGCCTCCCGCTCGCCCTCGGGGGTGCCGCCCGCGAAGCCGCTCCCGACTTCGACCCGCTCGACCATGTGCGGCTGCACGCCCCCACCGACGACTTCCACGCCGTCGCCGGGGGGCTCATGGAGCGCCCGCTGGAGCGCGGCAAGCCGCCGTGGGAGGCCCATGTGCTGCCGGGGAAGTCCGGCACGTCCTTCGCCGTGCTCTTCAAGTTCCACCATGCGCTGGCCGACGGACTGCGGGCCCTGACGCTCGCCGCCGCCATCATGGACCCGATGGATCTGCCGGAGCCCCGGCCGCGCCCCCAGCAGCCCGCCCGGGGCTTCCTGCCGGATGTGCGCAAGCTGCCGGACATCCTGCGCGGCGCGCTCGCCGATGTGGGCCGCGCCCTCGACATCGGCGCCTCCGTGGCGCTGTCCACCCTCGGGATGCGCTCGTCGTCCGCCTTCACCTCCGAGCCCAGCGGCACCCGGCTGACGGCCGGTGTCGCCGTCGACCTCGACGATGTGCACCGGGTACGCAAGTCGGCGGGCGGCACCGTCAACGACGTCCTCATCGCCGTGGTCGCGGGCGCGCTGCGCCGCTGGCTGGACGAACGCGGCGACGGCAGCGCGGGCGTCGAACCCCGGGCCCTGATCCCCGTCTCCAACCGCCGCCCGCGCACCGCGCACCCGCAGGGCAACCGGCTCTCCGGCTATCTGATACGGCTCCCGGTCGCCGACCCGGACCCGCTGGAGCGGCTGCGCAGCGTGCGCACCGCCATGGACCGCAACAAGGACGCCGGACCCAACCGGGGCGCCGGCGCCGTCGCACTGCTCGCCGACCATGTCCCGGCCCTGGGGCACCGGCTGGGCGGACCGCTGGTCAGCCAGGCCGCCCGGCTCTGGTTCGACATCCTGGTCACCAGCGTGCCGCTGCCCAGCCTCGGTCTGAAGCTCGGCGGCAGCCCGCTCGACGAGATCTACCCGCTCGCCCCGCTGGCCCGCGGCCAGTCCCTGGCGGTGGCGATCTCCACCTATCGCGGGCGCGTCCACTACGGACTGGTCGCCGACGCCAGGGCGGTTCCTGACCTGGAGCGGCTGGCCTGTGCGGTGCCCGACGAGGTGGCGACCCTGCTGACGGCCTGCCGCACCTGAGCGGCCGGTCACGGCCCCGAGCGGGCGGTCCGTACACCCGTACGGGCCGCCCGCTCCGTCCGTCCCGCCGCTTAATGATCACCACGCGTTTGGAGACCCGGCCGGGCGCTCCGTAACATTCCCTGTTCGAAAGCGAGCGCGGTCGGAGCGCTGCGCGGGTGAGCGAGGAACGGCAGCGCGATGACGGTGACACAGGACGGCCCGGTGGGCGGCGATCCGGCGGTGGTGGACGAGGAGTCCCACGGACCCGGCATCGACCCGGAGCGGCTCGCCGTCTGCCTCGGCGTGCTGGAGGAACTCGACACCATCGATGTGGACCACCCCGACGCGATCAAGGTGCGCCGGGCCACCTCGCACATCTACCGCACGGTCAAGCAGCGCCGCCGCCAGGAGCGCCGCGCCGCCAAGACCGCCCATGACAAGGCGGTCACCGAGGCCACCGCGACCGGCTCCGCGCAGCGCATCGACGACGAGACCGAGGGCATCCTGCCGTCGTCGGCCACCGAGGCCGGCCGGGTCGCCGGGATACTCCGGCGCCCGCGCTCCTGCTATGTCTGCAAGAGCCGCTATGTCGAGGTCGACTACTTCTATCACCAGCTCTGCCCCCGGTGCGCGACCGAGAACCGGGACCGCCGTGACGCCCGCACCGACCTCACCGGCAGGCGCGCCCTGCTCACCGGCGGCCGCGCCAAGATCGGCATGTATATCGCCCTGCGGCTGCTCCGGGACGGCGCCCACACCACGATCACCACCCGCTTCCCCAACGACGCGATCCGCCGCTTCAAGGCCCAGCCCGACAGCGACGAGTGGATCCACCGGCTGAAGATCGTCGGCATCGACCTGCGCGACCCGGCCCAGGTGGTGGCGCTGGCCGACTCGGTGGCCGCGGAGGGCCCGCTGGACATCCTGATCAACAACGCGGCGCAGACCGTACGCCGCTCCCCGGCGGCCTACAGCGAGCTGGTGGCCGCCGAGTCCGCGCCGCTTCCCGCGGGCGAGCTGCCCTCCGCCGAGGTCATCGGGACCTTCGGCTCCGGGGCCGTGGCGGCGCTGCCGGTGGCCGCCGGCGGCGCGCTGACCGCGCAGGACGTCACCGACCTCGCCCTGGTGTCGGGATCGGCCTCGCTGGAGCGGATCGCGGCCGGTACGGCGATCGACGCGGGCGGACTCGTCCCCGATCTGCACCACACCAACAGCTGGATCCAGGCCGTGGAGGAGGTCACCCCGGTCGAACTGCTGGAGGTGCAGCTGTGCAACTCCACGGCGCCCTTCATCCTGATCAGCCGACTGCGGGCCGCACTGAGCGCCGCACAGGCCCGGCGCACCTACATCGTGAACGTCTCGGCGATGGAGGGCGTCTTCGAGCGCGGCTACAAGGGCGCGGGCCATCCGCACACCAATATGGCCAAGGCCGCCCTGAACATGCTGACCCGCACCAGCGCCCAGGAGATGTTCGAGAAGGACGGCATCCTGATGACGGCCGTCGACACCGGCTGGATCACCGATGAGCGCCCGCACCCGGACAAGGTGCGCCTTGCGGACGCGGGCTTCCACGCTCCGCTGGACCTCGTCGACGGAGCGGCCCGGGTATACGATCCGATTGTGCGCGGCGAGCAGGGCGAGGACCTGTACGGCGTCTTCCTGAAGGACTACGCGCCCGGGAAGTGGTGAGCCCGGCAGCGGTCCGAAGGACGGTGACGCGCCCCCTGTGACGTGTGGCCCGGCGCCGACCGGGAACTCGGACTCCGACGAGCACCGCGCTAGGAGTTCATATGACCTCTCCACACGAGATCGACCCGCACGAGATCGACGGTGTCGATCCACGCGCCGCCGGCGATCCGCGCAATGTCTACCCGAGCGACGAGCGGTTCTATGGCTCCGACCGTCCGGTGAACCCCCTCATCCCGGAGGACCGGCCACGTGGGGGCCGCCGCCCTCCGGCCCCGATGAAGCACCGCGGGACCTGGGGCACCGTCGCGCTGATCGCCTGCATCATTCTGCTGATCCTGGTCGGGATCGCACTCTTCCCGTGAGGGAGTGAACCGGACTGAGTCCCGTGAGGGAGTGAAACGGACTGAGTCCCGTGAGGGAGCGAACCGGACGGAGTCCCGAGAGGGAGTGATGCCTGACCGCGAGCGGTCGGGGACGGTACGTCCCGGAGGCGCAGTCTCCGGGACGCCGCCTTGCCCGGGGGCGGATCAGCGCCGGATGCGAGGTGCTTCCAGGGGCCGTGAGTCGGCCGCAGGCTCCCGGGACGGTGCCGTGCCCGGGCCGGCTGCGACGGCGAGAAGCGTCAGCACGGCACAGGCGGCGTAGACCGTGCCGGGCCAGGCCAGGAGCGCCGGGTACGGGTCGGGGTGCGCCAGACCGTCCTCCAGCCGGATCAGGAGCGGGACCAGCCGGGACACCGTGGCGACGGTCCAGACCGCCAGCGTGACCCGGTGCAACAGCCGCCGCCGGCCGGGGCCGTGAGCCAGCCAGATCATGGCCGGAAGGCACCAGACCCAGTGGTGGCTCCAGGAGATGGGGGACACCAGCAGCCCGTACAGCCCGGCGGTCACCAGGATGCCGAGCCGGTCCCGGCGCCGTGCGGCGCTCCACAGCGCGTACCCGGTGAGGAGGGTGGCCGGCGCCAGCGCCGTCCACCAGGCCGGGGAGGCGAGGGCGCCCTGGCCGAGGAGCCTGCCGACGGCGCCGCGCAGGGACTGGTTGCGCACCGACCAGAAGGGGCCGATGCGCTGAGTCTGAGTCACCAGGCCGAACCAGTAACGCGCCGACTCCCCGGGAGCGACGGCCCAGGCCAGCGCGGTGGCCCCGGCCGCGGCGAGGACCGCCCAGGCCGCTGCCCGCCACTGCCGGGTGGCCAGCAGATACAGGCCGCCGAAGGCCGGGGTCAGCTTCACCGCGGACGCCAGACCGAGGGCCGCCCCCCGGATCTGAGGCGTGTGCGGCGCGGCCAGTGCCGCCAGCACCGGGGCGAGCAGCAGCAGATTGACCTGCCCCTGGTCCAGCGTGTGGCGCACCGGCTCCAGCCAGAGTCCGCCCGCCGTCCAGAGCATGACACGGGACCGGGAAGGACCGCCGCGGCCGCCGCGCAGCAGTCGCTCGGCGCCGGAGCAGATCACGGCGAGCGCCGCCACGGAGGCCGCCTGCCACAGCACCACCGCGACGGTCCGGGGCAGCCAGGACAGCGGCAGGAACACCAGGGCGGCGAACGGCGGGTAGGTGAAGGGGAGTTCGGGGATCGGCGGGGCGGTGTGCAGCCGGTAGTCGTACAACTCGCCGGAGAGCAGCAGGGGAGCGGCCTCACGGTAGACGCGCAGGTCCAACGGCGACGGCGAGAAGAAGACGGCGGCAAGGGTGTGGAGGACCAGGGACGCGGCCAGGAACCACCCGGCACGGCGGGCCGCCCACCGTCCGAACGCACGGGCCCGGGGCGCGGCGGATCCGGGTCGGCGGCACATCAGGGAGAGTCTGGCGCGGCCCGAGGAGCCGACGGGCCCATTACTCCGGTGGCAGCGTGTCGCGCCCCGCCGGGCGGACCCGCCTCGTGCGGGCGTCGGCCCCGGCGGCCTCAGTCCAGGGCTCCCAGCCGGGACTGCCGGGCCGCCACCAGTTCGAGGACCGTCCGCCAGTCCTCCAGCACCCCGGCGTCCAGACAGTCCACCGTCGCCGCCTCGTCCGCCTGCCGCAGGGTGACCGCGTCACCGGCCAGCGGATCGCGTTCGAAGGCGGCGGCCTCCGAGGGGGTCATCGGCCCGTCCTGGCGGGCGGGGACCGGAGCGCCCGGTGCGGACGGCCCGCGCCCCGGCGGGAACGCGCCCAGATAGCGCCGCGCGGCCCCGTGCAGGCCCACCAGCCGGGAGACCCGCTCGCCGAGCAGCGGCCGTATCGCCCGGGCCGCGCGTTGTGCCCGGTCGGTGTGATTGGTGTCGTCGCCGGGCCGCAGCAGCCGGCCGATGCCGTGCACCAGCCCCGCCACCTGAAGTTCCTTGTCCGCGGGGTGACTTCGGCGCAGCAGTGCGGCCGTCCGCAGGGCGTGGTCATAGGGATCGACCGGATCGCCGCTGCCGCCCGCGGTGTTCCGCGCGCCCCGGGGCGCGTGCAGCAGATCCATCAGCTCCTCGACGCTGCGCAGCTCCATGCGTCAGTCCTCCCGCGAGAAAAGCCGTTACCGTCCGTCAGCACAGCATGGCGAGCTTGCGGGGCGGCCAACGGGACTTGAACTGAGCACGGTACGCACCCTCCCGTACACCTGCTGTACTGGTGAAAAGCGCGAAGGTTAAGCCGATCGAGTGACTCTTAAAAGGGGTGATTCAGTTCAAAATGGCTGATAATCAAGGTGAAGTGAGGTCCGGGGACATAAGACCGTTACCCGGTTGTTTCGGCCCCATCGAGCGGGCCGCCGCTCATTTGGTTACTCTGGTCGATGCGGACAAACTCGGGGTCCACCCACACCCACGGTCCGTCCCGGGACAGGCCGGTCACCACGGCTCGACTCCCGTACGAGTTGCCGGCGCCACCGCGTCCGAATCGGTTCTTGACTCAGCCCCGAGCGGACGTCGAGGTCACAGCGGCAGACTGGGCCGGTACGTCCCGAGGGTTACCCGACACATAAGGAGTGCGCGGTGACACCGGAGAAGACACATCACGAACAGAGCCCCACGGAAAGCCTGGAGCGCGGAGGCCTCCGGGCCGAGAAGAAGCTCGGCAGTCTGGAAGTCTGGGCCCGATCCGCCCCCATCCGTCTGGCCGGTTACGAGGACGACCTCGCCGAGCCCCATATCCTGCCGAGCGTCGACTGAGTTCACGGGGACCTGTTCGTGATCCCCTGACGGCATGGGCGTGCGGAGTCGCGCCCATGCTGATTCAGAGAAACCGCGGCCGGCTCGCTACCGCAGGCCGATGTGGACCGGGCCGCCGGTGGGGGAGACCCCGTCGAGCAGGCCCGAGGGGACGCGGAAGACGCGTCCGGGGGCGGCGGGCCAGGCGAGCGTACGGCGGCTGACGACCCGTCCGTCCTGGCGCACGGTCACCTTGGGGAAGCGGACGAACTCGTCGGTCCACAGCAGCAGTCGGCCCCGGGCGGGCGCCGGGTCCTGCGGCCGCAGCAACTGCGGGGCGACCCAGCGGAAGGGCGCGTCCGCGATCAGACGGACCCCCTGGTCGGAGGGGCGCTCGCCGTTCAGATAGCGGACGACCTGCTCGGCGACATGCTTGCCGTCGAGGGCGGCGACATCCGCGGTGTCGACGGGATGCAGCAGATTGCCGGCCGCGAAGACGCCCGGCAGGCTGGTGCGCAGCGCGGTGTCCGTCAGGGGGCCGAGCGTGCCGGTGTCCAGGGTGATGCCGGCGGCACGCGCCAGTTCGTGGTCGGGGATCCAGTCACCGGTGAAGACGACGGTGTCACAGGCGACCGTACGACGCCGGCCCGTGTCCAGATGCTCGATCTCCACGGCCTCGCAGCGGCCCTTGCCGATGATCCGGGTGACCCGGCTCCGCGTCGCGACGGGCACGCGCAGCACGGTGCGTCCGGCCGCGTTGAAGGCGCCGTAGGACTCCGCCTTCGGATACTGGCTGATCATGAGGGCGGGGGTGCAGCCCGCCTCACGCAGGGTGACGGCCGCTGACCAGCTCACCAGTTCACCGCCGACGATGACGGCACGCTTGCCGACCGGCCGGTGATGGAGATGGACGAGGTTCTGCAACTGGCCGGTGGTGTAGACACCGTGCGGGCGGTCACCGGGGACCCGGCGCGCGGTACGGGGGCGTTCCCGGGCACCGGTGGCCAGCACCAGGGCCCTGGGACGGATCCGGTAGCGGCCTTCGGGGCTGGTGACGTCGAGGGTGTCCGCGTCGGCCCAGCCGGTGACCATGGTGCTGGTGCGGATCTCCGCCCCGGCCGCCGTGGCCGCCTGGAGCAGATGGCGGGCGTAGGCGGGCCCGGACATGACGCGGTGCAGGTCGCGCAGGCCGTAGCCGGTGTGGTCGCTGTGGCGGGGGATGCCGCCCGCGTCCTGTTCGCGGTCGACGACCAGGATCTTCCCGGCGCGGCGGCCCGCCAGCTCGGCGGCGGCGGTCAGGCCCGCGGGTCCGCCACCGATGATGAGGACGTCGGGGGTGATCAGGCGCGGCTGGTGGGTCATCGGTTGTCCTTGTGCTGGCTGCGGCAGCCGTCGTCGGTCTGGTGCTGTTCGAGCAGGGCGGTGACGGCCGCGCCGCAGAAGAAGCCCTGGCAGCGGCCGTTCATGACGCGGGTGCGGCGGCGCAGCCCCTCGAGGGTGCGGGCGGGCAGCGGGGCATGGCAGGCGTCCCGGATCTCGCCCTCGGTCACCCGCTCGCAGAAGCAGACCACGGTGCCGTAGGCGGGGTCGCGGTCGATGAGGTCGCCGTCCTGGTAGGGGCGGAGCGTGGCCTCGCCGATGTTGGGCATCCGGGGCGGGGGCGGCAGCTCCTCGCGGGTGCGCAGCGGCAGGCCCGCCTTCTCCAGCAGGCCGCGGACATGCTCGGCGATGGCGATGCCCGCGGTCAGCCCGGTGGAGCGGATGCCGCCGACCAGGAGATAGCGCTGCTCGGGAGAGGCCTCGATCAGATAGTCGGAGCGGTCGATGGCGGCCCGCAGCCCGGCGTAGCTGGCGGTGACCTCCTCGGCCAGCAGCCTCGGCATCAGCCGCTCGCCCTTGGAGAGGAGGAAGGCGTAGCCGTCCTCCGAGGTGGCCGTGTCCGTGCGGTCGGTGAGGTCCTCGGCGGTGGGGCCGAGCATCACATTGCCGTAGATGGTCGGGGAGATCAGCACGCCCTTGCCCCGGGAGGTCGGCACCGGGAGCACGATCTTGTTCACCAGGGGGCGGGTGAGCTTGTCGAAGACGAAGAGCTCACCGCGCCGGGGGGTGACGGTGAAGCGGTCGTGGCCGAAGAGCCGGTCGATGTGGTCGGCGCCCAGGCCCGCGGCGTTGACCACCCAGCGTGCCCGCACCTCACCGGCCGCGGTGTGCAGGGTGGTCGCCTCGGTGCCCTCCTCGACACCGGTGACGGCGTGCTTCAGCAGGATCGTGGTGCCGCGCTGCCGGGCGTCGGTGGCGAGCGCGAGATTGGTGGTCCAGGTGCAGATGATGGACTCGTCGGGCACGGTCAGCCCGCCGAGCACGCCCTCACCGAGGTCGGGCAGGGCGGCGTAGACCTCGTCGGCGTCGACGATCCGGCACCGGGTGTAGCCGTTGGCCTCGGCCTTCTCCTTGAGGCCGGGCAGCGCCTCGAGCTCCTCCTCGTTCCAGGCCACCAGCACCGCGCCGGTGTGCTCGACGGGGATGCCGGTGGCTTCGGCATAGGCGCTCAGCAGGTGATAGCCGCGGGCCACCAGCCTGGACTCCAGGGTGCCGGGCTTGGCGTCGAAACCGGTGTGCAGGATCGCCGTGTTGGCCTTGCTTGTTCCGTCGCCCACGTCGTCGCGGGCCTCGAGCAGTGCGACCGAGACATCGCATCCGGACAGTTCGCGCGCGATCGCCGCGCCGACGATACCGCCGCCGATCACCGCGACGTCGTAGACGCCGTCGTGGGGGGAGCGGGGGGTGGCGGTCATGAGTGATCTCCCTTGGTGGCGCCGGCCGTCGCGGCCCGCGCCCATGTGCTGCGGAACTCCTCGGCCCGGTCCGCGGACCAGCGGGGTTCATAGACGGTGGTCGGCTTCCAGTCGCCGACGGCCTCGGCGAGGCCGAGCGAAGGATCGAGGGCGCAGCGGGCCAGGGCGGCCGCGCCCAGCGGGGTGGCGTGGGCGTGGGGGTAGATGTCGACGGGGATCTGGGCGATGTCGGCCTGCGCCTGCATCAGGACGGCCGAGTTGGTCAGTCCGCCGTCCGCGCGCAGCCGGGTCAGCGGCTCGCCGAGGTCGGCCGCGACCAGTCCGCACAACCCGGCGACCTGCGCGGCGATCCCCTGAAGCAGGGCCAGGACGAGATGCTCGCGACGGGTGGCCAGCGTCATCCCGGTGAAGGAGGCGGTGGCGTCCGGCGCCCACCAGGGGGCGGCGAGCCCGGCGAACGCGGGCACGCACAGCACGCCCTCGGCGTCGGACGCGGCCAGCTCGTCCAGCTCGGTCGCCGACCGGATGAGGCCGAGGTCCTGGAGCCACCGCACCGCGGAGGCGACGGTGTAGACCTGTCCGTCCACGCAGTACGGGGTGCGCCCGGCCGCCCGCCAGGCCACCGAGGTGGTCAGCCCGGCGCTGGAACGCACCGGGTGCAGTCCGGTGTTGGCCAGCAGGAACGCCCCGGTCCCATAGGTGCACTTGGCGGTGCCCTCGTCCAGACAGGCCTCGGCGACCAGGGCCGCCTGCTGGTCGACGATCAGGCCGGCCACCGGCACCTCGGAGCCGAAGGCCCGGGTGGTGCCGACGATCTCGTCGCAGGCGACGATGCGGGGCAGCCGCTCCTCGCCCAGGCCGAACAGCCCGGCGAGCTCGCCGTCCCAGGAGGCGCTGTCCAGATCGAGGATCAGCGAACGGCTGGCGGTGGCGGCGTCGGTGACGAACTCGCCCGTCAGATGGTGCACCAGCCAGGTGTCGGTGGTGGTCACCACACCCTCGCGGGTGAGGTTGCGGCGCAGCCAGGCCATCTTGGGCGCGGAGAAGTACGGGTCGAGGACGAGCCCGGTGCGCCGGGCGATGTCCTCGGCGTGCCCGGACAGCTCGGCGCAGATGCCCTCCGCCCGGCGGTCCTGCCACACGATGGCCGGCGACAGCGGTGCTCCGGTGGCCGGGTCCCAGGCCAGGACCGTCTCCCCCTGGTTGGCCAGGGCCACACAGTCGACCGGGCGGCCGGCCGCGCTCACCGCGCGGCGGCCGGCGTTGAGGACGGAGTCGAGCAGTTCGTGCGGGTTCTGCTCGACCCCGCCGCCCGGGAGATAGGTGGGACGGACGGTCTCCTCGGCGATGGCGACCACGCCTCCCGTCGCGGCGTCGACGACGACTGCCTTGGTGCCCGAGGTGCCCTGGTCGATGGCGAGGACGGCGGTCATCGTACGGTCCCTCCCGCGGCGTCGGCCGCGAGCGGTTCGGTGGCGTCGAGCGCGCGGTCCACATCGGCCATGTCGGGCATGGTCAGCCCGGAGCGGCCGCGTCGGACCAGCAGGCCCGCGAAGTAGACGGCACCGATCGCGAACAGCACCAGCACATAGGTCCAGGGGGCGCGGAAGGAGCTGTCCCGGAAGATCAGCAGCTCGTACACCAGCCAGACGCCGGCCACCACCAGCACCGGGATCTCCCAGCGGCCCAGGGCGAAGCCCTTGGACGGCGGCAGCGAGCGGCGCTTGATCGCGTACATCAGGACCGTCCCCGCGTAGATGATGGCGGGCAGCAGCGTACCGGCGGAGAACAGCTGGAACAGGGCGTCCGTGGAGCGGGAGAAGACCGCGAGGATGATCTGGGCGATCAGCATCATGAACACCGAGGCGTTCAGCGGGGTCGAGGTGCGCCGGTCGATGCGCCGGAGCAGCTGCCAGCCGGGGAAGCGCTCGTCCCGGGACATCGCGTACACCAGCCGGGTGCCGCTGAGGGTGATCACCAGTCCGCAGGAGAAGATCGAGACCACGACGAGGACCAGCAGGATCTTTCCGACGACCGAGCCGAGCACTGCGGTGATCACGGTGGCCACCGGGGTCGCCGAGTCGCCGACCCCGTCGATCCGGCCCGCCGCGGCGGTGACCGCGATCAGGAACAGGAAGCCCAGCACACCCAGCGAGAGCACGGCCTGCACCATCGCCTTGGGGATCACCCGGGCCGGGTTCTTGGTCTCCTCGGCCAGGTTGGCCGCCGACTCGAAACCGACGATGGTGAACGCGCCCAGCAGGAAGGCCAGGGCGAACGGTCCGGCGTGGGTGCCTCCGCCCAGGCCGTAGTAGCCGCTGGCGGGGACCGTGCCGGTGTCGAAGAGATGGGCGAAGTCCAGCTTGCCGGTGAAGGCGCCCACGGCGAACAGCAGCACGGTCAGCGCGATCATGCCGATCAGCTGCACCGTCACCGCGACATTGTTGACCCGGTGGGTGGTGCGCGTGGAGGCGGCCACCAGCACGGACTGGAGCAGCACCACACCGGCCGTGATCACCCAGGCGTTCTCGGTGGTGCCGACATAGCGGAACAGCTCGGGAAGGATCGTGGAGGCGATGGTGTAGTCCACCGCGATCAGGACCACCCCGAGGAAGGCGAACGAGATCCAGCCCATGATCCAGCCCCATACCGGGCCGACGATCCGGGACACCCACTGGTAGGAGTAGCCGCTGATCGGGATGCGGGCCGCGAGGGCGCCGAAGACCAGGGCGATGGACAGCTGGCCGATCACCGAGATCGGCCAGGCCCAGATGCCCCGCGGGCCGGAGGTGGCGAGCACCGATCCATAGGTGGTGAAGATGCCGGTCGCGATGGACACGAAGCCGAAGGCCACCGAGAACGAGGCGTACCAGCCCAGCTCCCGCGCCATCTGCGGCTTGTGCTCACCGCTGCCCTGACCGTCCGGTCTCGGTCCCAGCGGGCCTGCGTCTGCGTGTGCCATGTCTCGTTTCCCTGTCTCAGGGTGCCCCGCGGTGGGCGCGGGAGCCGGTGGATGGGGAGCAACCGAACGTGGTCGGCTCCTGGACGTGTCCCGGGGCGGGGTCTGCCCGGGGCCTGTCCGTCGGGGCGGCACGGTCATGGCGGTGCGCCGACCGTGGCCGCTGTCGGGCCCGAGATGGTCGTTCCGGGTCGGACGCCCGTGTCTGACCGTTTCTGTGGATACCTGACCGTCGGTTGCTGAAAGTGTGGACCTCTGCCTGGGTGGCGTCAAGGGTTCGTTTTTCTGCGACCTGCCGGTCAGGGCCCGGACCGCTCTCCGGGGGCGCGCGCAGTGGGCGCATCCGACGGGGCCCGGCCCCGTACGGGCGGGGAAGTGCGCGACGCCCCGATCGAGGTTACTCCCGACGTAGAATGCAGTCAGTTATCCACAAGAGCGGTCAGCAAACCCAAAGGAAGTGAGCCGTGCTCGCTGCCGAGCGCCATCGCAGAATCGTCGCCGAGATCGGCCGGCTGAAGTTCGTCACCACCGACGACCTCACCACACTGCTGGGCGTCTCCCATGAGACGGTGCGCCGGGATCTGGCCCTGCTCGAGCGGCGCGGAGAGCTCTCCCGGGTGCACGGCGGTGCCACCAGCCCGCAGGCGCCGGTCGGTGAGGAGGCGCCCTTCAGCGAGCGCAGCGGCACCCTCGCCCTGGAGAAGGAGGCCATCGGCCGTGCGGCGGCGGCCCTGATCGAGCCGAACCAGACCGTGGTCATCGACGTCGGCACCACCGCGCTGGAGGTGGCCCGCGCGCTGCCCGCCGACCATGTCGGAGTGGTCGCCACGCCCTCCCTGCTGGTGGCCGCGGAACTCAGCACCCGCCCCCGGGTGGAGGTCCTGGTCAGCGGCGGCCGGCTGCGGGCCGGTGATCTGGCCTGCTCCAGCGCACAGGCCGTGGAGTTCTTCGGTGATCTGCGCGCGGACGCCGTCTTCGTGGGGTCCGGCGGCATAGCCCCCTACGGACTGACCGACTTCCATCTGGACGAGGTCGCCACCAAGCGGGCCATGCTCGCCAACGCCTCCCACCGGTACGTCCTGGCCGACTCCAGCAAGTTCGGCCGTACGGCCGCGCACCGGGTGTGCGAACTGGACGGCTTCGACGCCGTGATCAGCGACAAGCCGTGCCCGGCCGAACTGCGCACCGCCCTCAACCGGGCCGGCAGCAGACTCATCGTGGCCTGAGGCCCGGCGGTGCGCCGGCTCCCGAGCCCCGCGCGGCGGTACGGGTCCGGTGGGTGCCGGCCGCTCAGTCCTCACCCCTGACGATGTTCGACTCCGGTCCACGGCGCGTCCCGGGGGCGGTCCGGTCCTCGACGGCCGGAACACAGGTGCGCAGGCTCTTCTCCCGGGGGACACGGGACTGGGCCCAGCCCGTCTCGGGCGGGTGGACGACGGGGTTGTCGCTCGACTGTGCGGTCACGACGTCTCAACTTCCTTCTGCATCCGAAGGCCGCGGGACCTCGGCGTTCCGGCCTCACGGCACCTGCCCGCCGAGTTCCCGTCGACGGGCCGGGAAAACGGCCGCCGGGCCCGGCGGCCTCGCGCCGCGACCGGGAAAGGTCCGCGGTTCGCGAGGCCCGGCACGGCCGGCGACGGGGCGCGGCCTGTCACCGGTGGGCGGCTTTCCTGCGCGGAGCCGTCGCGGTTTCCGCAGCGTGGTCCAGCGGGATCGCCGCGAGCCCTTCGCGGGTCACGCGCTCGGTGCCGCTCCCGGCCCGTCACCGGGCGTCCCCGCGCCCTCGGGCGGGCGGCTCCGTCCGGGGGCGCCGGTCAGGCGGGGGCCTCGGGGCAGCCGCCCCGCGCCGGCCCCGTGCTCTCCCGTTCGATCAGCCGGGGCACCGGAACCCGCACCGTACGCGCCGGGCCGCCGTCCAGCAGCGCGGTCAGCTCCCGGGCCGCGGTCACCCCGAACGCCACGGTGTCGCGGGAGAGCGCGGACAGCCACGGCTTGACCATCCGGCACAACGCCGAGTCCTCCCAGGCGACCACCGAGACATCGGCCGGCACCGAGAAGCCCAGCTCACCCGCGGCGGCGACCCCGGCCACGGCCATCACATCGTTGTCGTAGACCAGCGCGGTCGGGGGAGTGTCCCCGGTCAGGACGCTGCGGGTGACGGCGGCGCCCTCCGCGTCCGAGTAGTCCGTGGTCACCGACCGCACCTCGGCCGGTCCCCGCCGCTCGGCCTCGGCGCGCAGCGTACGGATGCGGCGCTCGGTGTGCTCAAGGCCCGGCAGACCCGCGATATGCACGATCCTGCGGTGCCCCAGTGCGTACAGCTGGTCGACCAGCGCCGCCATCGCGCCCGCGTCGTCCGCCCAGACCGTCGACAGGCCCGGATGGTGCGCGTCCGGCACACCGCCGATGACCACCGCGGGCAGGCCCAGCTCGTCCAGCAGGCCGGGACGCGGATCGTCCGTGCGCGGATCCACCACCAGCACGCCGTCCACCCGGTGCTCGGCCCACCAGCGCCGGTAGACGGCGCACTCGTCGGCCACGCTCTCCACCACCTGGAACAGCAGGCCCAGATGGCGTTCCGCCAGCACCTCCTGGATGCCGGAGATCAGCTGGAGGAAGAAGGAGTCCACGCCCAGCGTCTCCGCCGGGCGGGCCAGCACGAAGCCCACCGTCGCCGCGCCCTCGCCGGAGAGCTGGCGCGCCGCCGTGCTCGGTCGCCAGCCCAGTTGCTCGGCCACCCGGCGCACCCGGTCACGGGTGACCTCGGAGACCCCGGGCCGCCCGTTGAGCGCGAAGGAGACGGCGCTCTCGGAGACACCGGCGCGGCGCGCGATGTCCTTCATCGTGGGTCTGCGTGCGGGGGACCGCTTGGCCGGCACGTTGCTCCGCCTCTTTCCCGGGAGGATCACTAATGCGCTTGAGCGCAAGGAGCCTAAAGCGCATTAGTCGATGTTGGCAAGTTTTAACTCGCACCGCTCTGACCTGTACTAATGCCCCTTGGATTTCTTTAGCTCGGGTGAATCCATTGACTTTTCCCCGACGCGCCGGGCAAGGTCGCTGCCGCAGCCAGCAGCCGACGCCGCAAGGGAGCCGTGTCACCGTGCCCATGTCCCGCAGAGCACTCGCCGTCGCCGTCGTCTCCGCCCTCGTCCTGCCGCTGAGCGCCTGCGGCTCCTCGGACGACGGCGGCGGCTCGACGGACGCCTCCGGCGCGATCGAGGGCGACATCACCTTCCAGACCTGGAATCTGCGCGCCAACTTCAAGTCCTACTTCGACGGGCTGATCGCAGACTTCGAGAAGGAACACCCCGGCACCCACGTCAAGTGGATCGACCAGCCCGCCGAGGGCTACCCCGACAAGCTCAGCGCGGACGCGGCTGGCGGAACCCTGCCCGACGTCGTCAATGTCTCGCCCGATCTGCTCGCCCCGCTCGCCAAGGCCGGGCTCGCCCTCGACCTCGACAAGGCGGCGGCGAAGTACCGGTCCGAGTACCTCGACGGGGCCTGGACGGGACAGCGGATACCGGGCATGACCGGCACCTACGCCTTCCCCTGGTATCTGAACACCGGCCCGCTGTTCTACAACAAGGACCTCTTCCGCAAGGCCGGGCTCGACCCGGACAGCCCCCCGAAGACCTACGACGAACTCTTCACCGACGCCCTCCAGTTGGCGAAGAAGAGCGACGGCGAGGTGGCCACCCTCGCCAATGTGCCCACCATCGAGGACTTCGGCCGCTACGGCGTCGAGCTGATGAACAAGCAGGGCACCGGCTTCGCCTTCAACGAGGCCAGGGGCGTCGAACTCCTCACCAGATACAAGGAGTTGTACGACGCCAAGGCACTCGACCCGCAGGCCCTGACCGCGACCCCCGAGTCCTCCGGCAAGAAGTTCCTCACCGGGGCCGTCGCCATGAACCCGGGCAGCGCGCTGGACCTGGAGAACTTCAAGAAGCAGGCGCCCGGCCTGTACAAGAACATCGGGATCACCGACCAGATCACCAGCACCGGCCACGTCAACATGTATGTGATGGGCGTGATGGTCAACTCCCGCACCAAGCACACCCCGGCCGCGGTCGCCTTCGCGCACTACGTCACCGACGCACAGAACCAGATGTCGTTCGCGAAGAAGGTGGCCATCTTCCCGAGCACCGCCGGCTCGCTCGACGACCCGTACTTCACCAAGGAGGACGGCACGGACGAGACGCGGGTGCGGATCGCCGCCGCCAAGTCCCTGAAGAATGCGGTGAACTACACGCCCGTGCTGTTCAGCGACCAGATGAAGACCGCGCTGCGCAACGAGGTCGCCAAGGCGCTGCAGGGCAGGCAGAGCCCCCGGGCGGCGCTCGACAACGCTGTCAAGGCCTGCGACCGGCTTCTGACGCAGCAGGGCTGAACCGTCATGGCCCTTTCCCCCGTGTCGCGGGTGCGGCGCCAACTGCCCGTCAGTCCCTGGCTGTTCGCCGCCCCGGGACTGCTGGTCGTCGGTGCGTTCGTCCTGTATCCCTTCGTCTCCACCGTGGTGAACTCCTTCACCGACCGCCGCACCCTGATCCCCGGCCGCTTCGTGGGGCTCGCCAACTTCCGCGAACTGCTCCACGACGAGATGTTCTGGATCGCCCTGCGCAACAGCGTGCTCTACGTCCTCGGGGTCGTTCCGGCGCTCGTCGTGCTGCCGCTGCTGCTGGCCCTGCTGGTGCAGAAGAACATCCCCGGCATCGCCTTCTTCCGTTCGGCCTTCTACACCCCGGTGGTCGCCTCCATCGTCGTGGTGGGCCTGATCTGGGTGTGGCTGCTGGACGAGCGCGGCCTGGTGAACTCGCTGCTCGAGACGGTCGGGGTGGGCCGGGTCGGCTTCCTCAGCGACCAGTGGCTGCTCCTGCTGAGCGCCATGGCCGTCACGGTCTGGAAGGGCCTCGGCTACTACATGATCATCTACTTGGCCGCGCTCGCCAGTGTGCCGCGTGAACTGCACGAGGCCGCGGCGGTGGACGGCGCGGGCGCCGTACGCCGTTTTCTGACGGTCACCGTGCCCGCCGTCCGCTCCACCATGGTGCTGGTCGCCGCGCTCGCCTCGGTCGCCGCCTTCAAGGTGTTCTCCGAGGTGTATCTGCTGGCGGGCCCGACGGGCGGTCCGGCCGGCGAGGACACCACCCTCGTCATGCTGGTGCAGCGCACCGGCACCGGTCTGACCGGCCGGGTCGGCTATGCCTCCGCGCTCTCGCTCGTCGTCTTCGTCGTCACCGTGGCGCTGATGCTGCTGGTCCTGCGCGCGGACCGGAGGGAGGACGCATGAGCACCCCGGAGAAGGCACCGCCGGCCCCCGAGCGGGTCACCCGGCGCCGGGGACGGCTCACCGACGAGCACGGCCGCCGCGTCGGCGCGGGGGAGCTGGTCCTGAGATACGCACTGCTCCTGGTGGTGCTGGTGCTGACGGTCGGCCCCTTCCTGTGGCAGCTGTCCACCTCGCTCAAGGGCCCGACCGAGAACATCTTCAGCTCCCCGCCCTCGTTCCTGCCCGCGCATCCGACGCTGCACAACTACGCGCGCGTCGCGGACACCATCCCCGTATGGGACTACGCCCTCAACTCGCTGACGGTGGCCGGCGCCAGTGTCGTCACCAACTGCGTCGGAGCGGCCCTCGCGGGCTATGCGCTGGCCCGGTTGCGCTACCGGGGCCGCAGGGGCACCGCCCTCGTCTTCATCCTGGCGATGCTGGTTCCCGCCGAGGGCATCATCATCGCCCAGTTCACCACCATGCGGGACCTCGGCCTCAACAACACCCTGATCGGTGTCCTGCTGCCCGGCAGCGTCAACGCGATGAATGTGCTGCTGCTGCGCAACGCCTTCCTCCAACTGCCCCACGAGGTGGAGGAGGCCGCCTTCGTGGACGGCGCCAACGTCTGGCAGCGGTTCTTCAGGATCGCGCTTCCCTCGGTGAAGGGCACCCTGGCCGTCGTCGCGATCTTCGCCTTCATGTTCTCCTGGGACGACTTCCTGTGGCCGCTGATCGTGCTGAGCGACCCCTCGAAGTTCACCCTGACCATCGGGCTCAACTATCTGCACGGCACCTTCGCCAACGACGAACGCCTCGTGGCCGCCGGCACCGTCATCGCGGTGGCCCCGCTGATGCTCCTCTTCGCCTGTCTCCAGCGGTACTTCTTCCGCGGCGTCGGCGAGGGCGCCGTCAAGGGCTGAACCTCCGTACCCGCACCACCGTCCGAAGGAACCCGTATGCCCTCAGCCGTGCGCTTCGGCGTCAACTACACCCCCAGCGAGGGGTGGTTCCACCACTGGCTCGACTTCGACCCCGACTCCGTACGCGCCGACCTGGACTCGATCGCCGCGCTGGGCCTGGACCACATCCGGGTCTTCCCGCTGTGGCCCTACTTCCAGCCCAACCGCACCCTGATCCGCCCCCGCGCCGTCGAGCAGCTCGTCGCGCTCGCCGACGCGGCGGCCGAACGCGGGCTCGACGTCAATGTGGACGGGCTCCAGGGCCATCTGTCGAGCTTCGACTTCCTGCCCGCCTGGACGGGGACCTGGCACCGGCGCAACATCTTCACCGACCCGGAGGTGGTCGAGGGGGAGGAGACCTATCTGCGGACCCTCGCCGCCGCGCTCGCCGACCGGCCCAACTTCATCGGCATGACCATCGGCAACGAGGTCAACCAGTTCGCCGCGGGACCGCACCCCGACCCGGACCGCATCACCCCCGAACAGGCCGGGCGGTGGCTCACCCGGCTGCTCGCCGCCTGCGCCGAGGGCGCCCCCGGCAAGCTGCATCTGCACGCCTCCTACGACGCCGCCTGGTACCAGGACGACCAGCCCTTCACCCCCGAGCACTCGGCGCGCCTCGGCGACCTCACCGCCGTGCACTCCTGGGTGTTCAACGGCACAGCCCAGCGCCACGGCCGCACCGGCACCGCCACCGAGCACCATGCGGCCTACCTGGTCGAACTGTCCAAGGCCTGGGCCGAGGACCCGCACCGCCCCGTCTGGCTCCAGGAGGTCGGAGCCCCCGCGCCGCTGATCCCCGCCGAGCACGCCGCCGCCTTCACCGAGGCGACCGTGGACAACGTCCTGGACTGTCCCGATCTGTGGGGCGTGACCTGGTGGTGCTCGCACGACGTCAGCCGCGACCTCGCCGACTTCCCCGAACTGGAGTACGGCCTCGGCCTGTTGACCAACGAGCGGCGCCCCAAGCCCGCCGCCGAGGCACTCGCCCGGGTCGTCCAGGAACGGCGGACACACCGGCCCGCTCCCCGCACCACCGCGCTGGTGGTCGACACCGCGGCCGGCCGTTCGGTCTGCGCCCCCGGCGGCGCGGTCTTCGAGGCGTTCGCCCGGCTGACCGCCGACGGGGCCCGCCCCACCACCGTCCTCGAGAGCCGCGCCGACGACAAGGACCATCTCGCGGCCCGCGGCATCACCGAGGTCGTCACCCCCGAACAGGTCACCCAGTAGCCCGTACCCCACCGTCCACGACGAAACGGAGCACACTGTGAACCTCAGCCGACGCACGGTCCTGCTCGCCGGAGCGGCAGCCGCGCTCACCCCCGCGCTGCCCCTGCCCGCAGCCTCGGCCGCCGCCCGCGACCTCCAGCCGTACGCCTCCTACTGGTACCCCGACTCGCTGCCCTCGGGCACCCCGGGGGCGGGCATCACCTGGCGCAGCCTGAAGAGCTGGCGCGCCGCCGACGACACGGACCTGGCCTTCAACGCGGCCTCCGTGCCGCTCGCCGCCCGTTTCACCCCGACCCCGGCCAACACCACCGCACGCTCCGGACAGGCCCGTGTCCAGTCCCTGGTCTCCTTCGGACCCACCTCCGCCAACCCCTCCCAAGGCGCCCCCACCGCCGACTACTACGCCCTCACCCACTGGGCCTACCTCGACGAACTGGTCTTCTGGGGCGGCTCGTCGGGCGAGGGACTGATCCTCGCGCCGAACGCCCCGATCGTGGACGCGGCCCACCGGCACGGTGTCCCCGTGCTCGGCAACATCTTCCTGCCGCCCGTCGCCTACGGCGGACAGCTCCAGTGGACGCGTGACCTCGTCCAGAAGGACGGCGCCGGGCGCTTTCCGCTCGCCGCGCAACTCGTCGCCGTCGCCGAGGCGTACGGCTTCGACGGCTGGTTCGTCAACGCCGAGACCGGCGGCGGGAACAGCGCGCTCGGCGCCGACATGCTCGGCTTCGTCAAGGAGCTGAAGGCGCTGAGCGCGGCGAAGGGGCTGCGCGTCACCTGGTACGACGCGATGACGGTGAACGGCACGGTGTCCTGGCAGGGCGCCCTGGACAGCCAGAACCAGGAGTTCTTCCGCGCCGCCGACTCCCTGTTCGTCGACTTCCGCTGGTCGAGGGCCTCGCTGGCCTCCTCCGGCGCGCTGGCCGAACAGCTCGGGCGCAGCCGCCACGAGCTGTGGGCGGGCGTCGACGTGGAGTCGGGCGGCACCAACACCTCGGTGGACTGGGACGCGATCGTGCCGACCACAGCGGCACACGTCACCTCCATCGGCTACTACCGGCCGGAGTGGACCCGCAACCATCTGCCCGCGAGCCGCACGCCCGGCGACTTCCACACGGCCGACGACCTCTTCTGGACGGGCTCCTCCCTGGACCCGTCCGCCCCGGACACCACGGCGAGGTGGCGGGCCCCCGCGGTGTCGGTCGCGGACCGCTCGACCGTCGACGCGCTGCCCTTCGCCTCCGTCTTCAACACCGGGCACGGACTGCGGTGGTACGAGGACGGCCGGGTCGGCTCGGACACCCCCTGGAACCACCTCGGACTCCAGGACCGGCTGCCCTCCCGCCGCTGGGCCGTCCGTACCGACGGGACGCGCCCCACCGTCGCCTTCGACTTCGAGGACGCCTGGCGCGGCGGCAGCAGTGTGCTGGTCTCCGGAGCTCTGGACGCGCCGGCCACGCTGGAGCTGTATGCGACCCGGCTGCCGATCGGTCCCGGGACGGTCGTCGAACTGACCCACCGGGCCGACGCGGGCGATGTCCGGATCGAGCTGGCCGTGGCCACCACCGAGCCCGGTACCCCTGGGCAGGCCCCCTCGTACACCTACTTCCCGGTGACCGGCGGCGACGGCTGGCGGACCGCGACCGTGCCGCTGACCGGCCTGTCCGGCACGGTGCGCAGGCTGGCCGTACGCCTCACCGGCGGGGGCGGCCAGGTGCGCTGGCGGCTCGGCGGCATCGCGGTGCGCGACACGGCCGTCACCCCGGCCGCGCCCGTCCGGCCGCGGATCACCGACGCCGACGGCGGCAGTCTGCGGTTCGCCTGGGAGGCCGCCCCCGCGGCGGGGCCCGCTCCCCGCCACTACGAGCTGCACCGGATCCTGCCCGACGGCCGGCGCCGCTTCCTCGGCGGCACCTGCCAGCGCGCCTTCCATGTCGGCGGGCTCGGCCCGGAGCCGGGCGAGAGCGTCGCGCGATTCGAACTGCGCGCGGTCGGGGAGCTCTACAACGTCTCGCCCCCCGCCCGCCTCACCCACCGCTGGTAGAACCCGGCGGCCCACACCCTCACCCCACGGAGCCATCCCATGCATGACGACCGCACTCTGGTCGAAGCCCGTCTCAAGCGCGTCCTCGACGAGCGCGTCCGCCCCGCCGTGTACCCCGAGTCCGTACCGCTCACCGTCGAGGTGTGGCACGCGCCCGGTGAGCCCGTGCCGGTGGCCGAGGGACTGGCGGCCTTGGTCGAACCGATCGAGGTGGGCGCCCGCTGGGGCGCTCCGTGGGGAACCAGCTGGTTCCGGGTGACCGGCACCGTGCCCGAGGCCTGGGCGGGCCGGACGGTCGAGGCGCTGCTCGACCTCGGCTTCGACGAGAACATGCCGGGCTTCCAGTGCGAGGGACTGGTCTACCGCCCCGACGGCAGCCCGGTGAAGGGCCTCAACCCGCGCAACCAGTGGGTGCGGATCGGCTCCCCCGCGGCGGGCGGCGAGCGGGTCGAGCTGCGTATCGAGGCGGCCTCCAACCCCGTCATCCTCGACTACCACCCCTTCCTGCCCACCCGGCTGGGCGACAAGGAGACCGCGGGCAGCGCCCCGCAGTACCGGCTGGAGCGCATGGATCTCGCGGTCTTCGACGAGACCGTGTGGCAGCTGGTCCTCGACCTGGAGGTGCTCGGTGAGCTGATGGCCGAGCTGCCCCTGGACTCGGGGCGGCGGCGGGAGATCCTGCGCGCGGTCGAGCGGGCGCTGGACGAGGTCGACCTCCAGGACGTGAACGGCACCGCGGCGGCGGCCCGGGCACGGCTCACCGATGTCCTGGCGGCGCCCGCCGCGGCCTCCGCGCATCGCATCAGCGCGGTCGGCCATGCGCACATCGACTCGGCCTGGCTGTGGCCGCTGCGCGAGACGGTGCGCAAGGTGGCCCGTACCACCTCCAACATGACCGCGCTCCTGGAGGACGAACCGGAGTTCGTCTTCGCCATGTCGCAGGCACAGCAGTGGGCCTGGGTGAAGGAGCACCGGCCCGAGGTGTGGGAGCGGGTGAAGGAGGCCGTGGCGGGGGGCCGGTTCGTGCCGGCGGGCGGCATGTGGGTGGAGTCGGACACCAATATGCCCGGCTCGGAGGCGATGGCCCGTCAGTTCGTGCACGGCAAGCGGTTCTTCCTGGACGAGTTCGGCATCGAGAACGACGAGGCCTGGCTGCCCGACACCTTCGGGTTCGCGGCCGGGCTGCCGCAGATCATCAAGGCGGCCGGTTCCAAGTGGCTGCTCACCCAGAAGATCTCCTGGTCGCAGACGAACTCGTTCCCTCACCACACCTTCCTGTGGGAGGGCATCGACGGCACCCGGATCTTCACCCACTTCCCGCCCGTCGACACCTACAACTGCTCGATGAAGGGCAGCGAGATCGCCCACGCGGCGAGGAACTTCAAGGACAAGGGGGTGGCCCGGCACTCGCTGGCGCCGACCGGCTGGGGCGACGGCGGTGGCGGCACCACCCGGGAGATGGTCGCGAAGGCGGCCCGGCTGCGGAACCTCGAGGGCTCGGCGACCGTGGAGTGGGACACCCCGGAGGCGTTCTTCAGGAAGGCGGAGGAGGAGTACCCGCACCCGCCCGTCTGGGTGGGCGAGCTCTATCTGGAACTGCACCGTGCCACGCTGACCAGCCAGGCGAGGACCAAGCAGGGCAACCGGCGCAGCGAACACCTGCTGAAGGAGGCCGAGTTGTGGGCGGCCACGGCCGCCGTACGGGCCGGATCCGCCTACCCGTACGAGGACCTGGACCGCATCTGGAAGACGGTGCTGCTGCACCAGTTCCACGACATCCTGCCGGGTTCCTCGATCGCCTGGGTGCACCGGGAGGCACGGGCGACCTATGAGCGGATCGCCGGGGAGCTGACCGGGATCATCGAGGCGGCGCAGCGCGCGCTGGCGGGGGAAGGCGCCCTGCCGCTGGTGTTCAACGGCGCGCCGCACACCCGGGACGGGATCCCGGCGGGCGGCGCGGGCACCCCGGCCGCCGCGGCCGAGGTCTCCAGGACCCCGCGTCCGGGCGGCGGTTTCGTGCTGGACAACGGGCTGCTGCGGGTGGAGATCGACGCGCGGGGTCTGGTGGTCTCCGCGTACGACATCGAGGCGGACCGCGAGGCGGTCGCCCCGGGACGCGCCGCGAACCTGCTCCAGCTCCACCCCGACTTCCCCAACATGTGGGACGCCTGGGACGTGGACGCGTTCTACCGCAACACGGTCGTCGACCTGGTGGAGGCGGAGCAGGTCGCGCCCGGTGCGGACGGGGGCTCGGTCCGTGTCGTACGGTCCTTCGGCGCCTCGCGGGTCGTCCAGGTGCTGTCGCTGGTGCCGGGGGAGCGGCGGCTGGAGATCGACACGGAGGCCGACTGGCATGAGACGGAGAAGTTCCTGAAGCTGGCGTTCCCCCTGGACGTGCACGCCGAACGGTACGCCTCCGAGACCCAGTTCGGGCACTTCCACCGGCCGACGCACACCAACACCTCCTGGGAGGCGGCCAAGTTCGAGGCGTGCAACCACCGCTTCGTGCACCTGGAGGAACCGGGCTGGGGCGTGGCGCTGGTGAACGACTCGACCTACGGCCACGATGTGACCCGCACGGTGCGGGAGGCGGACTCCGGTACGACCACGACGGTCCGGGTCTCCCTGCTGAGGGCCCCGCGCTTCCCGGACCCGGAGACCGACCAGGGCGTCCACCGCTTCCGGCACGCCTTGGTGCCGGGCGCGGCGATCGGGGACGCGGTGTGTGAGGGCTGGCGGATCAACCTGCCCGAGCGGCGGCTGACCGGTGCGCGGGAGGTGACACCGCTGGTGACCGTGGCGGAGGACGCGGTCGTGGTGACCGCGGTCAAGCTGGCCGACGACGGCAGCGGGGACGTCGTGGTCCGCTTCCACGAGTCCCGCGGCGGCCGTACGACCGCCACGCTCACCGCGGGCTTCGAGGCGGCGGCGGTGACGGCGACGGACCTGCTGGAACGCCCGCTGGCCGACGCGGCGGCACCGCAGCTGGAGGGCGACCGGGTCACGCTGCGGCTGCGCCCGTTCGAACTGGTGACGCTGCGCTGGAAGCGCCGGGGCTGACACCGCGGGGCCGGCCCGGCGCGGAGGGAACACGCCCACCGCGCCGGGCCGGCGTCGCGCGCCCCGGCCCGGCCGTGGACCGGGACGTCGATCATGTGGATCATCGTGCAGGAGCACTTCCCGGTCCGGTGGTGAGCAGAGAGGCTCCCCACCGGCCCCGACGCGAGAGAGGCCGTGCGGCATGAGCGACTTCGAGGGCCGAGAGGCCCGGGTGACCCGGTCCACCGGCGGACCGCTCATGGCCGCCGGGGAGGGACGATGAGCACCCTGGGGCGAAGCGGTGTCCCGATCAGCGCGCTGGCCTTCGGCGCCGCGGGCATCGGCAGTCTCTACACCGAGGTCGGCGAGGAACAGGCGTACGAGGCCGTGGGGGCCGCCTGGGACAGCGGGATCCGCGCCTTCGACACCGCCCCGCACTACGGCCTCGGCCTCTCCGAGCGCCGCCTCGGCGCGGCCCTGCGCGAGCGTCCCCGCACGGCCTACACGGTGTCCACCAAGGTGGGCCGGCTGCTGGAGCCCAGGGACGCGGACGACGGAGCCCTGGACCTGGACAACGGCTTCGCCGTACCGGCCACGCACCGCCGGGTCTGGGACTTCAGCGCGGACGGCGTACGGCGCAGTCTGGCGGAGAGCCTCGAGCGGCTCGGCCTGGACCGCGTGGACGTGGTCTACCTCCATGACCCCGACGACCATGCCGAGCAGGCCTTCCGGGAGGGCTACCCGGCGCTGGAGCGGCTCCGGGCGGAGGGCGTGGTGGGTGCGATCGGCGCGGGCATGAACCAGGCGGAGATGCTGACCCGGTTCGTCCGCGAGACGGACGTGGACGTGGTGCTGTGCGCGGGCCGCTACACCCTGCTCGACCAGAGCGCCCTGACCGAGTTGCTGCCCGCGGCGGCCGGGCGCGGTGTGTCGGTCGTCATCGGCGGCGCCTTCAACTCCGGTCTGCTGGCCGACCCGCGGCCGGGCGCCACCTACAACTACGCGGAAGCACCACCGGAGTTGCTGGACCGCGCCCAGCGGATCGCGGAGGCCGCGGCACGGCACGGCACCACGGTGCGCGCCGCCGCACTGGCCTTCTGCCGCGCCCACCCGGCCGTGGCGGGCGTGCTGGTGGGCGCGCGCTCGGCAGCCGAGGTCCGCGACTGCGCCGAGCAGTTCGCGGCGACCGTACCGGCCGCGCTGTGGCGGGAGCTGAAGGACCTCGGCCTGCTGCCGGCCCATGCCCCCGTGCCCGCCGAGGAACCGCCGGGGCACTGACCCGGGGCTCGGCGACGACGGGCCTGGGACGACGGGCCTGGGACGACGGGCGCGGGCGGATTCCGGAGGGCACCGCCGCCCGCGGCTACCGGCTCCGTACCACCGGGTCGGCCAGCCGGGTCGGCGGCAGGAACTCGCGTACATACACCCGTTCCCAGCAGGCCCCCGTCTCGCGCAGCTCACGCCAGGTGGTGAACCGGTAGCGGAACAGCCGGGCCCGCACATAGCGCGGTGGCGCATGCGCGGGGAACGGGCAGCGGCGCAGCAGCCGCAGGGTGTCCCGGTCGTTCTCCAGGAGGCGTTCGACCAGGGCGCCGAACCAGGGGGCCGCGTATCCGGGGGAGAGCGCCGCGAACCACATCAGCCAGTCCAGCCGCAGATGGTACGGGGCGTACTGGCGCGGCCAGCGCCGTGGATCGCCCGGCTTGCCCTTGAACTCGTACTCCCGCCAGTCGGCGTCCCGGCGCGGCACCTCCTGCGCCGTCCCCTCGATCACCACCTCGTAGCGGGTGCGGCTGACCGTGCCGAAGGCCCCGTAGGTGTTGACGAGGTGCAGCGGGTCGAAGGAGCGGTTCATGATCTGGCCACGGGAGATCATGTTGCGCACCGGCTGACGGCTGAGGGCGACCAGGCCCACGGCCACCGCCAGGACCACCACCTCGTACCACAGGGGCGCCCCGGCCGTCCGGGGCGCGTGGGCGGGGAACCGGACCGCGGACAGGGCCAGCACGACGGTGAGCCAGTTCAGCCAGGCGAAGTTGCCGGACAGCACCAGCCACAGCTGGGTCACGATCATCAGCGCGGCCGCGGCCGTCGCGACCGGCTGCGGGGTGAACAGCAGCACCGGGACGATCAGCTGGGTGACATGGTTGGCCGCCACCTCGACCCGGTGCAGCGGCTTCGGCAGCCGGTGGAAGAACCAGCTCAGCGGGCCCGGCATGGGCTGCGTCTCATGGTGGTAGTCCAGACAGGTCAGCTTCCGCCAGCAGGCGTCCCCGCGCAGCTTGATGAGCCCGGCGCCGAACTCCACGCGGAAGAGGATCCAGCGCAGCAGGAACAGCACCACGATCGGCGGGGCCACCGTGCCGTTGCCCAGGAACACGGCCACGAAGCCGACTTCCAGCAGCAGTGACTCCCAGCCGAACGAGTACCAGGTCTGGCCGACGTTGACGATCGACAGATACAGCGCCCACGGCAGCAGCCAGAGCAGCATCCCCGCCCAGAGCGGCACCCGGGAGTCGACCCCGGCGGCCAGGGCCACCGACACCGCGCACCCCGCCCACGCCCAGAGGGCGAAGAAGCGGTCCGAGTAGTGCAGGTGGAAGACGCTGGGGGCCTCCCGGAAGGGCACCCGGGCGACCAGATGCGGCACCGGCAGCATGCCGCGCCGCCCGATCAGCGCACGGAACTGCAGCGCCGCGGTCAGAAAGGCGAAGAGATACACCACCGCGAGGGCCCGCTGGAAGACCAGCCGGCTCAGCCAGTACTCCGGTGCGACGAACCACTCCACGGCGCCCGCTCCTCTCCGTCCAGTGTGACCCCGCATCCCGCGCCGCTCCGCACCTCCGTCACTCCGTGTGGCCGTCCTTCCGTTTGCGTAACCATGATGCCCCGTACAGACAATGGTGACGAACTGCCCGGGATGAAGCGGGAGAACGCGTGAAGACCAGCTCGCCCAAGACCGCCGTCGGAACGCCCAGGAAACGTGGAGGGGCGGCCCCGGTGTTCGCCCGGGCCCCGGCGGCGGTCTGTGCCCTGTCCGCAGGGGTCCTGCTCTGCACCGGCTGCGGCGGGACGGTGCCCATATCCGGCGCCCCGACCGGCGGGGAGCTCTTCCTCCAGCCGGCCGGGTCCCGTGGGCCCGACCCCTTCACGGACTCGACGGTCAGATCCAGCTCCGCTCCCCGGCCCGCCGCTCCACCGCAGTCGGCCGGCGGCGCCGCCTCCTGGGCCCCGCGTGCGGTCTCCGGCGCCACGCCCGGCCTGTACGGGGGCACCCGGTCCAGGGCCAGCTGCGACATCGAACGGCAGATCGCCCTGCTGGCCGCCGACCGGACCAAGGCCCGCGCCTTCGCCCGGGCAGCCGGTGTCGACCAGGCGTCCGTGGCCGCCCATCTGCGCGGTCTGACCTCCGTCGTGCTGCGCACCGACACCCGGGTCACCGACCACGGCTTCCGCGCCGGCCGGGTCACCAACCGCCAGTCCGTCCTGGAGACGGGCACCGCCGTCCTCGTCGACAACCGCGGAGTGCCCCGGGTCCGCTGCGCCTCCGGCAATCCGATCGACGCACCCGCGTCCCTGAACGGCACCCCGGCGGTCCTCGGCCGGCCCTGGTCCGGCTACCGGCGGGCGCAGGTGGTCGTCGTGACCCCCGCCCCGCGGACCATCGCCAACATCACGATCGTCAGCATCGAGAACACCAGCACCTGGATCGAACGCCGGATCGGTGACGACGGCCGGCGGGATGTGCTCGTCCGGCCGCTGGTGGCCCGTTCGGAGCCGCCCCAGGTCGATGTGCGCCCGCCGCGCGCCGCCGTGGAGCCGCCGGGCTACGGCCCCCATGACGCGGAGAGCCCCCCGCCGGAACGGTCCGGGAGCCTCTCGGAGGAGCGGGGGAAGGACCCGGCCGAGAACGGCGATCCGCCGCACGAACAGGACCATGCGCGGACCGCCGGGGACGACTGCGAGACACCCGGCACGGCCGTCACCGCCGCGCCGCTGGCACGCACCGAGCCGCCCCCGTCCGGGAGCGCCGGCGCCCGGGACACGGCCCCGCGGCGGGACCGGACCGGGGACCCGCCCCCACGCCCCGGCTGCCCGGCCAGCGCCGAGCCCTCCGGCACGACCCCGCCACCCGACCCGGCGCCGACGACGCCTCGGTGACGGCGGCCCGGCAGCCCGAGCCCCTGCGCGCCCCGACGCCACTCCTGGCCGCAAGGCCCGGGGGACCCGACGGGCAGAGGTCGAAGATTCGACGAAACCCTGGCAAGGTGGCCCCATGGCTGAACGGGAGGCGAGGGTCCTGTCCCTCCCGGACGACTGGCCCGCTCACCCGGACTCGATCCTTGCGCTCAACCGCATGGGCGGTTTCGACTGGGACCTGGACACCGGACTCCTCCGCCTGGACGCCCGGGCGCACGAGGTCTTCGACGTACGCCCCGGTGAGTTCGACGGACACCCCGAGAGCCTGGGGCCGCGGATCCCCACGGTCGAGGCCCGGCGCCTGGACACCCTGATCTCCCGGGCGGTCAAGGAGGGCCGGGAGCACTACGGCACCTATCTCCGCCTCCGCGGGCGCGACGGCAGCCCGCGCTGGATCCGCGTCCAGGGGTGCATACGGCGCGACGAGAAGGGCCGGCCACGCCATGTCGTGGGCGTGGTCCGCGACGCCGAGGAGGAGCTGAGCGAGAGCGCCGAGCGCGGCGGCCGGGTGGACCGGCAGGAGGCGCTGCGCCACCAGACGAACGTCGTCCAGATCACCGCCGCGGCGCTCGCCCACGCCCGCACCGTCCAGGACGTCATCGACGTCCTCAAGGACAGCCACGGCCTCACCCACCTCGGCGCGGCCGGCCTGGTCATGGGGCTGGTGGAGGCCGGTCGCATCCGGATCGTCGCCGAGGGTCCCGAGGAACGCTCCGTGCCCGGCATCGCGGTCACCCGTGTCGACGAGCCGTACCCGATGAGCGAGGCGGTGCGGACCCTCAGCCCGCAGTTCGTGGAGTCCTCCCAGGAGTTCGCCCGGCGCTATCCGATCCTGTGGCCGCACCTGACCGACCTGCACATCACCTCGGCGGCCTATCTGCCGCTGATCGTGGAGGCCCGCCCCATCGGCGCCCTCGGCCTGCTCTACGACGACCGGAACGGCTTCACCCCCGAGGAGCGCAACGTCCTGGTCGCGCTCGGCGGCAGCATCGCCCAGAGCCTTCAGCGCGCCATGTTCTACGAACAGGAGAAGGACCTCGCCCAGAGCCTTCAGCAGGCGATGCTGCCGCGCTCCATCCCCAGCGTGCCCGGCGCCGACATCGCCGTCCGCTACCGGTCCGCCGCGCTCGGCCGGGACATCGGCGGCGACTGGTACGACCTGATCCCGCTGCCCCGTGGCCGGGTGGGCGCCGTCATCGGCGACGTCCAGGGCCACGACACCCATGCGGCGGCCGTCATGGGCCAGCTGCGGATCGTGCTGCGCGCCTACGCGGCCGAGGGCCACACCCCGGCCACCGTGATGGCCCGCGCCTCGGTGTTCCTCAAGGAGCTGGACACCGAACGCTTCGCGACCTGCCTGTACGCCGAGGCCGACCTGTCCACCGGGGTGGTGCAGCTGGTCCGCGCCGGCCATATCGACCCGCTGCTGCGGCCGGCCGAGGGCAGCTGCCGGCGCCTGTCCGTCGAGGGCGGGCTGCCGCTCGGTCTCTCCGCCGAGTTCGACCGCCTCGAATACCCCGTCACCACCCTCGAACTGGACCCCGGCCAGACCCTGCTGCTGTGCACCGACGGCCTGATCGAAGAGCCCGGCACCGACCTCGACGACGGCACCCAGGTCCTGTGCGAACTGCTCTGCACGGGTCCGGGCGATGTGGACGAACTCGCCGACCGGCTCATCGAAGTGGCCGAGGCGCGGGGCGGCGACGACGATGTGGCCCTGCTGCTCCTGAGGCGCCGGGGGCTGAGCCGGCGGACCGGCTCCCGCCTCCAGCGGATCATCGGGCCCGGTGACCCCGAGGGGCTCGCCGACACCCGCCGCTCGATCCGCGCCGCGGTCCGCGCCTGGGGCGTCGGCGAGCGTTCCCATGAGATCGAACTGGTCGCCGACGAGCTGGTCACCAATGCCCTGGTGCACACCGAGGGACCGGCGGTGCTCACCCTCCAGGTCCTCACCGGACACGACCGCAGGCTCCGGATGGAGGCCGAGGACTCCTCCAGCGCCCTGCCCCGCCGCCGGGACGCGGGCGCGACGGACGTCACGGGCCGCGGGCTGCTGCTCGTGGACCGGCTCACGGATGTGTGGGGCGTGGAGGCACGCGGCGGCGGCAAGGTGGTGTGGTGCGAGTTCATGGTTCCGCGCCGCGGCGGCGACGGGACCTGAACGCGACGGTCCGCGGCCGGGTGGTGCGGCACTTCCCCGGCGGGCGCGGACGGCACCCGGCCGTCACCGGGAAAGCGACCGGTGGCGGTGTCGGTGGCGGGTGGCACCCTGGTATCCATGCCGGAACTGCCCGAGGTCGAAGCGCTCAAGGACTTCCTGACCGGCCGTCTCGTCGGCCATGAGCTGGTGCGGGTGCTGCCCGTGGCGATCAGCGTGCTCAAGACGTACGACCCGCCGGTCACCGCCCTCGAGGGCCGCGAGGTCACCGCCGTGCACCGGTACGGCAAGTTCCTCGATCTGGAGGCCGGCGCGCTGCACCTGGTGACGCATCTGGCGCGTGCGGGCTGGCTCCAGTGGAAGGACCGGCTGCCCGACGGTGCGCCCCGCCCCGGCAAGGGCCCGCTCGCCCTGCGGGTCGCGCTGGAGACGGGGGAGGGCTTCGACCTGACGGAGGCCGGCACCCAGAAGCGGCTCGCGGTGTACGTCGTGAGGGATCCCCGGGAGGTCCCCGGCATCGCCCGTCTCGGCCCCGACCCGCTGGCCGCCGACTTCGACGAGCCGCGCCTGGCGCGGCTTCTCGAGGGCGAGCGCCGGCAGATCAAGGGCGCGCTGCGCGACCAGAGCCTGATCGCGGGCGTCGGCAACGCCTACAGCGACGAGATCCTGCACGCCGCGCGGATGTCCCCGTTCAAGCTCGCCGCCTCGCTGTCGCCGCAGGAGACACACCGCCTGTACGAGGCGCTGCGGGCGACGCTCACCGAGGCGGTGGGGCGCGCGCACGGTCTGGCCGCCGGGCATCTCAAGGCGGAGAAGAAGAGCGGGCTGCGGGTCCACGGCCGTACCGGGGAGCCCTGCCCGGTGTGCGGTGACACGATCCGCGAGGTGTCCTTCAGCGACTCCTCGCTGCAGTACTGCCCGACCTGCCAGACGGGCGGCAGGCCGCTGGCGGACCGCAGACTCTCACGGCTGCTGAAGTAGACGCGGCGCCCGCGACGAGGAGCGCGCCGGGGGCGGGACGGTGTGCGGAACCCGGACGGGCGAGGGGCCGGGGTGCGTTCCCTCCGGTGCCCGGTCAGCGGGACTTCAGCGTGACCAGGCGCTGTCCGTCCCCGGTGCGCACCTCGAAGCGGTCGATCTCCCCGGAAGGCATCGCCGCCCCGCCCTGCACCGTGGTCGCCGCGCCGTCGTCCGCGGGGGCCGTCCAGTTCGTCACCGTCTGCTCCGAGCCGTCCCTGCCGACCAGCACGAGCCGGCAGATGTGCGGACCGGAGGCGTCCTTGACCGTCACATCGATCTGACTGCCCCACTCCCGGTCCCGGGTCACGACCTGCGCCCACACCCCGGTGTCCGGGTCCGTGGCGCTCAGCGTCGTGCTGGCCGGAGCCGAGCCGTGGGCGGAGACGACCGCGACCGTCGGTCCGCCGATCGCGAGCACCACGGAGGCCGCGACCGCGTACAGCAGCCGCCTGCTCCGGCCGCGCCGCCTGACCGCCACCTCGTCGAGCAGCCGCTCCAGCAGCCGGGGCCCGGGGGCGGCGAAGGGGTGCACGGACCGCGGGGTCGCCCCCCGGTACAGCATCAGCTCCCGAGCGGCCGGGCGGAACTCGGACACCTGCGCCGTGCACCTCGGGCATTCCATGAGGTGGTCCTCGAAGCGGAAGGCTTCCGCCTCGTCCAGCACGCCGAGCGCATAGGCGCCGACGTCGCGATGGCGTTCCAGGGACCTCATACCAAATCCTCATGCCGGTGAGCGGGGTGGGGGGTGGTGCCGTTGTCGCTCACCGGTACGGACCGGACGACCGAATCACTCAAGGCCGTTACCGAATCGCGGCCTGGGCGCACCGGGCCGATGGACCGCCGGACCGGTCCGGATGCGGTGAACCGGTCCGGACTCAGAAGAGATGGATGGCGAGATGGCCCAATGGGAGCCCCAGTTGCCAGGCCGGTGTCCAGACCTGGGGGCCGTCCTCCTCGCCGCTCACCGGGCCACCGGGCACCGCGTCGAGATCGGGCGCGAGCAACTCGGTCTCCTCGAGCCAGCGCCAGGCCGCCGAGGCGAGCTCCAGATCCGGGGCCGGGCCGCCGGAACGGGCCCGCTCGGCCGTCAGCTGGTCCATACGCTCACCCACCCAGTCCTGCCAGGGCTGGTCGTAGGCCGTCAGGGAGAGCCAGGTCTCCAGCTGGGAGATCACCCGGACGCCGGGGAGCTCACCGCCGGTGTCGGACAGGAAGATGGTCAGTGCCAGGGCGTCGCGCCCGGCGCGGAACTCGAAGGACGTGGGCGGCATGAGATCGCCGGTCCGCAGCAGTTCGTCCGCGATGTACTCGGCGTACAACCACGCCATGGGGACGGCCAGTTCACCGCCGTCGGTGCCGTCCGTGCTCTCCTGATCCCTGTACAGCATCCCTTCCTGCCTTCCTCCGGTAGGTGCGCGTCGCCCGAATCCGGGCCTCCGGTCCGGAACACGGATGAGGCAAGCTGATTGCTCAACCATGGTCCTCGGCAAGGCGCTTTACGGAGGTTTGACCCGGCCCTCGGTTTCATCGCAGGTCGGGTGCGTATCCCGGCAGAACCCTGCGCAGCGCCCGCAGGGCGTAGTAGGCGCGGGACTTCACCGTACCGGGCGGGATGCCCAGGGCCTCGGCGGCCTCCGCCACACTGGCCCCGCGGAAATACACCTGCACCAGGACGTCCCGGTGCTCGGGGGTGAGAGTCTTCACAGCCTTGCGCACATCCAGCGTCGCGGCGGACCGTTCCGCGTGGTCGGCGATCACCGGGGCGTTCTCCAGCACCGCGTCGCCGACCTCGGCGGGGCGTGCCTGGCGGGCCCGCCGTGCGTCGATGGCGAGCCGCCGGGCGACGGTGAGCAGCCAGGGGCGCACGGAGGCGAAGTCATGTGCGCGGAGCGCCTCGGGGTGCTGCCAGGCGCGTACGAGCGTCTCCTGCACCAGGTCCTCGGCGCGCTGGCGGTCGCCGTCGGAGAGCCTGAGCAGCAGGGCGAACAGGGGGCGGCCGTGCTCGCGCTGCAGCTCGGCCAGCTCGCGCTCGGCGGTCGTCCCGGGGGCAGTGGTGGTTCCGGCCGTCATGGCCGTATGCCAACCCGCCGGGCGCCGTGGGGACAGGGCCCCGACCGGGCCGTGCGGTGGGCGGTCGCTGTTCGTCGCCGAACGGTGCGGCGAGCGGTCGACCGGGCGCGACCGGAGGCGTCCCGGTCCGCCCCCGGCCGGGTTCCGGTCACCGGCTTCCGGTGTCCCGGGCCAGCTCGGAGCGCTTGTAGGAGTATCCGAAGTACACGATCTGGCCGATCGCGAACCACACCGCGAACCGCACCCAGGTCTGCCACTGCAGAAAGGTGATCAGCCAGAGCGAGAAGACCACACCCAGCGCCGGCACGAACGGCATCCACGGGGTGCGGAAGGTGCGCGGCAGGTCCGGCCGCCGGTAGCGCAGCACCACCACCGCCGTGCACACCACCACGAACGCCAGCAGGATCCCGATGTTGGTCAGCTCGGCCGCCTCACCGATCGGCAGGAACCCCGCGATCAGGGCGGAGGCGATCCCCACGATCCAGGTGACGCGCGTCGGGACGTGCCGGGTGGGATGGGTTTTGGCGAACCACCGGGGCAGCAGTCCGTCGCGGGACATCGAGAACCACACCCGGGTGACCCCCAGCATGAAGGTGAACATCACGGTGAGGATGCCGATGATCGCGCCGACCGCGATCACATCCGCGAGCCCCCCTAGCCCCACCGCCTTGAACGCGCTGGAGAAGCCGCTCTCCTTGTCGATGTCCTTGTAGTCCTGCATGCCCGTCAGCACCAGACACGCCGCCACATACAGCACCATCGCGATCGCCAGCGAGTACAGGATCGCCTTGGGCATATGGCGCTGGGCGTCCTTGGACTCCTCGGCCGCGGTCGACATGGCGTCGTACCCGAACACCGCGAAGAAGACGGTCGCCGCACCGGTGAACGCGCCGCTGACGCCGTACGGGAAGAAGGGGTGGTAGTGGGCGGTGTCGATATGGAAGATCCCGACCGCGATCACCACCAGGACGACCAGCACCTTCAGCGCCACCACCGCGGTCTCGAAACGGGCCGCGTTGCGGATGCCGAGGTTCAGCAGCCAGGCGATCAGCAGACAGAGCAGCACCGCGAACAGATCGATCCGGTGGCCGGGACCCGTGCCCGGCGCGCCCAGCATCCATTGCGGCAGCTGGGCGCCCAGGTCGCCGATGAGGAAGCCGAAGTAGCCGGAGATGCCGATCGCGACCACCGCCACGATCGCGGTGTACTCCAGCAGCAGGTCCCAGCCGATGAACCAGCCGGCGTACTCGCCGAGCACCGCATAGCCGTAGGTGTACGCCGAGCCCGCCTTCGGGATGAGTCCCGCGAACTCGGCGTACGACAGCGCGGCCGCCGCGCTGGCCAGGCCCGCGATCAGGAACGACACCAGGACGGCGGGTCCGGCCGTGCCGTTGGCCACGGTCCCGGCGAGGGTGAAGATGCCGGCGCCGATGATCCCGCCGACCCCGATCGCGGTCAGCTGCCACAGACCGAGCGAGCGTTGCAGCCCCGTACCGTCATGGACTTCCGTGTCCTCGATGTGCTCGATGGGTTTGCGCCGGAGAATCCCCTCACCCATCCTGAGCCGGGCCATGAGCCTCACCCCTTCGCAGACGGCAATGGGCTGACGGCGGATCATCATGGCGCAGGGCCGGGAGGGACGGAAGACCGCGCACCGCTGCCACCGTCCGGTCCCGCACCGGTCGCCTCATGGGCATCTGCCGGCGGACCGGCGAAGGGCGGTGTCCCTACGGTACGACCGTGACCGGCCAGCGGCCCGCCTTCACCAGCCGCACGGCCACCGAGCCCACGATCCGGTGCCCGGCCTGCTCGGAGGCGCCCACCACCACCGCGTCCGCCTTCAGCTCGTCGGCCGCGGTGAGCAGGCCCTTGTAGGGGTCGCCGTGGAAGGTGTGGAACTCCCAGCGCACCTCGAATATGTCCCGGACGCGTTCGGCGGCGTCCCGGATGTAGGCGACCAGGTCCGCCGCGATCGCGTCGGTGGTCTCGGCCACCGGTGCCCCGAGCGCGGCGCCCGCCGCCATCACCGGCTGCACATACACGACGGCGAGCAGCGCCCGCTGCCGCCGGGCCAGCCCGCCGGCATAGGCCGCCGCCCGGAGGGAGGACTCCGAGCCGTCCACCCCGACGACGATGACCTTGGGCCCGTCCGTGCCCCGCTCGAACTGGTGCGCGTGCTTTTCCATCACGGCCCGAGGCTATCGGAACCCCCGGGTCCGGTCCCGGTGGGCGCACATCTCCCGGCCCGGCGGCCCTGCCTGTGCCGCGCTCCGCTCAGCGCACCTCGACCAGGCGGGCGAACACCACCACGTTCCCCTGGTATCCGTGCTCCTCGGAGAATCCTCCTCCGCAGGTGATGATGCGCAGCTCCGGGGCCCCCTTGTTGCCGTAGACGCGGTCGCCGGGGAACTTCGCCTTGTCGAAGACCTCGTTGCCGTAGACCTGGAAGACGGCGGTCCTGCCGTCCTGGCGCCGGACCTCGATGCGGCTGCCCTGCCGCACCGCGCCCAGTCCGTAGAAGACGGCCGGTCCCACCTGGTTGTCGACATGGCCCACGATCACCGAGGTGCCCTTCTCACCGGGGGAGACGGCGCCGGTGAACCAGCCCGCGAGATTGGGGTCGTCGGGCGGTGGCGCGTTCACCCAGCCGTTGGCGTCCAGGCCCACCGGAACGACGGGGGCGTCGACCTGGATCGCCGGGATCCGGATACGGCTGACCGTGGAGTACGGCAGGGCGCCGGGGGTGCCGGCGGGGCCCACCGAGGCGCTGGTGCCCGGGGCCGCCGCGGAGGCGGGCTGCGGCGGTCCGGTGTGGAGCTCTCCCGAACCGTTGCGGACGAGGGCGAGGCCCGTCAGCAGGACGATCGCCATCACGCCCCACGGGGCGTGATGGCGCTGCCGCCCTCCCTCTCCGGCCGGCTCGCTCGCGGACATGTGGCACACCCCTCTCGACGCGGCTCTCACCACGTCCGTCGATCACACCCGAAGGCCGGGAATCCTTTCGGCTCCTCTCCGACGAGATCCCACGGGAGCACCGAGAACCCACCGGGATCCCGTGGAGATCCCACGAGAGCACGAACGGCGATCGGCGGCGGCCGTCGTCAGCCGTGGAGTGCTCCGGTGGCGCGGCCGGTCGGAGGACGACGGCTGACCTCGCCCGGACCGTGTCCGTGCCGCGCCGTCCGCCGGGCGCACCCCGGATTCCGAAGGGACGGACCCCGGGGTGCCGGACATGCCGGTCCGTCAGGCTCAGCGAGCCGCGCGCCGGTGCGCCATGTGCCAGGCGGTGCCGATCGTGCCCGCGATGAGCAGCGCGCCGAGACCGACCTTCTTCGGGTCGAAGCCGCCCGAGGTGCCGCCGACGCCGGCTCTGACGCCGTGCTGCTCGTAGCCGTTGCCCCCGCCGCCTCCGCCACCCCCGCCCCCGTTCCCGCCGTACCCCCCGATGCTGTTGCCCCCGCCGCCCCCGCCTCCGCCGAACCCGCCGAGGTTGGTCCCGCCGTATCCCCCGTTCCCGTTCCCGTTCCCGTTCCCGTTTCCGTTTCCGCCGTAGCCCCCGCCTCCGTTGCCTCCGCCACCCCCGCCCCCGTTGCCGTTTCCGTTGCCGTTCCCGCCGTAGCCCCCGCCTTCGCTGTCGCGGGGTCCGGCGTTCCCCTCGCGTTCGCTCCGCGCCCCCGTGATGGCGAGCTTCTTGTGGCCGTACTCCTCACCGCACCGGAACGTCACGTCGTAGGTGGTGCCGATCTTGGCGTCCCGGTCGATCGTGGCCGTGGCCGAGGCGCGGCCCTCGGGGATGGTGACCGTGTCGAACACACCCGAGAACACCGTGGCGTTGCCCTTGCAGTTCTCCACCGGCAGGGCGATCCGGCCGCCCGGGTTCACCGTCTCCGGGTCCAGCTTGTAGCCGAAGGTCGAGCGGCCGTTGCCGCCGTCGCCTGCCGAGGTGCATGCGGGCAGGGCCAGGGCGCCGACGCCCAGCAGTGCGGCCGAAAGTGCGCGTATCGCGCGCATGAAAGCCTCCAGGTCCCCGAGGAGCTGTGCTGCGGACCTCTTCCGCCTGCGTCGGACATGCACCTCGATGTCCGAAACGCTAAGAAGGCGGGTCCGGTGGCGCGATCTCAGTCGCGCGAATGGGGCACGCGCATGCGCCGCACAGGGGACACGGGGGCCGGTGGGAGGGCCCGGCGCGGAGCCGGAGGAGACCGGGGCGGGCGGGGGCGGCACCCGTCCCCGCCCGCCCCCGGCCGGAGCTGATCCCCTTTCACCCGTGCAGCTGAGGGAACAGCGCCAGGAACGGCTCCGTGGACTCCGTCAGTCCCCGGCCGTAGGGGGCGTCGAAGTCCCAGATCAGGAAGAGCAGGAAGGCGATCAGCGCGGAGAAGAGCCCGGCGAGGATCAGCTCGCGGGCGGTACGCCGGATCTGGAGCGCGAACACCATGCCGATGGTGACCACCGCACCGCCGATCAGCCCGAACCACACCACCGTCGGCATGGTCGAGCCCGTCGCGTCGGCCCGGTTGGAGCGTGCCGCGTCGGCGACGGCCACCTGGTCGAGGAGCGGCTGGTACGACTGCGCCTCGAAGTCCGACGCCGGTTTGTGGTCGGTGACGTCCTGACGGATCCGCTGGAGCAGTTCCCCGCCGCGGGTGGTCACCTCGCCGTGCTCGGTCATGGACGTCCACTCGGTGGTCGTCACATGGCGCACATAGGCGTCGATGTCGGAACGCACACGGTCACGGACATCGGCCGGATAGACGCGGACCCGCTCCGAGATCTCGTGCAGCGCCTGCGCCTCGGCCTGGACATGGTCCTGGGCGGCGCTGCGGGCCTCCCAGACCCCGGCGATGGCCAGACCGAGCACGATGGCGTACACCACGCCGATCCACATCGTCATGTACTCGATCACATCCGGGGTGTCGGAGGGATCGTCGTCCTCGGCGGCCGTGCGGTGCCGCAGCAGGGTGACCACGACCACGACCACACAGGCGGCCAGCATCGCGAGGGTGAGAACAAGCCATTCCGGCAAGATGTGCCTCCAGGGGTCAGCGCGGACGCAGCGCGGCGACGGCGAACACCGCGGGTGCGGCGATGAGCAGGGTGAACGTGAGCGGCGACGGACTGTCGCGCGGCGGCCGGGGGCGGGACGCCGGGTGGTAGGCCGGGTAGTGCACCGGGCGGGCAGGCGTGGGGTGCGGGCTCGGCCGCGGCGAGGGCGTCGGAGTGGGGGCGGGCACGGTGAACGCTCTCGGCGCCGGGCGGGGCGGCGGCGCCACGGTGTGCGGGGGCGGGGCCGGCGGCACGCGCCTCGGCGTCGGGCGCGGCTTCGGCGGCGGCGTGACCTCCGGGGTCGGGGTCGGAGTCGGTTCCGGGGTGGGGGGCGGGGGCGGTGTCGGGGTGGGCGTCGGCGTGGGCGTCGGTGTCGGCGAGAAGCACGGGGGAAGGGGCCGAGGGGCGCCGCCCGCGACCGCCACCGCGTCCGTGCCGTCCGGGCCCGTCGAGGCGTACGCACACGCGTCGGCCGAGGCCGTGCCGACGGGCGCGCCCGCCAGGATCCAGACCAGCGTCACCAGGGCCAACACCCGTGTCACGAGGGTGGATCGAGTCCGTTCGGGTCGTTGCACGACCGAGATCATCGGCGCGTCCGGGGCTGCCTACGCCCGGGTCCGGGAGGAATTGCCCCGAAGAGGGGAGATCCTTCCGCGCCCGGTTTGGTCGACCGGGTCCGCACCGCCAGGAGTTGGGCACGCATGAGCGAAGGGTCGGGGAGGGGGAGTGCCCGGGCCGTCGAAGTCCGGGACGGCGGCCACAGAAAAAAATCTGCCGCCGGATTGAACACTGCGGGCCGTCCGCTGCGTATTCATGGCCATGCGCGGTGCCGAGACGAAGCCGCAACACCCAAGCAATCAGCGGGAGTTGACAATGAGGACATCCTGGCGGAGCACCAGTTTCGTGGCGACAGCCGCGGCCGTGCTGGCGCTCACGACGGCATGCGGTCAGGAGAGCGGCAGCCCGTCGACCAACACCCAGAACGCGGGAGCCAGTGTGGCTCCCGGTGCCTATGGTTCCGGTGGGTCGGGTCTCGGCTACGGCACCGACTCCAGCGCCTCGCCGGACGCCGAAGGGGAGTCGGCGGGTGTGCTGGCCGTGACCGAGAACGCCGTGCTCGGGAAGATCGTCACCGACAGCGCCGGCTTCACCCTCTACCGCTTCGACAAGGACACGGCCCAGCCGCCGAACTCCTCCTGCAACGGGGACTGCGCCGAGACCTGGCCGCCGGTCCCCGCCGAGGGCGCCTCGGTCTCCTCCGGCGTCGACAAGTCCCTGCTCGGCGAGGTCACCCGCGACGACGGCAGCAAGCAGCTGACCATCGCCGGCTGGCCGATGTACCGCTTCGCCAAGGACACCGAGGCCGGTGACACCAAGGGCCAGGGCGTCAAGGGCACCTGGTTCGCCACCGCGCCCACCGGCAAGAAGGCCGGTGCCACCGGGCCCGGACTGTCCGTGCGCAACGACCCCGAACTCGGCCAGATCGTCGTCGACAAGAACGGTATGACGGTCTACCGCTTCATGAAGGACCAGGCCTGGCCGAAGTCGGTGTCGAACTGCACCGGAGCGTGCCTGGACAAGTGGCCCGTGGTCGCCCCCGTCAAGGAGAGCGACACCAAGGGCATCACCAAGAAGGGCCTCATGCCCTTCACCCGCCCGGACGGGGCCCAGCAGATGACCATCAACTGCTGGCCGCTCTACACCTTCTCCGGCGACAAGGCCCCCGGAGACGCCAACGGTCAGGGCGTGGGCGGCACCTGGTACGCCGTCTCCCCCGACGGCAAGCCGGTCGGCGCTCCCTAGCAGGGATCACCTCCCCGGCAGGGACATCACCTCTCCGACAGAGATCACCTCCCCGGTTGATCGACCCTCACCGATCGCACGTCGGCCGCCTCACCGGGCAGCCCGTAGAACGCAGAAGGAGCTGACGCGGAAGAACGAGTGCCGGACGGAAGAACGCAGGCGCGTACGGTCGGTCCGCCCCCTCCGCAGCACAGGGAGGGGGCGGACCGCTGCCCGTGTGCGGGCCCGGCGACGGGCCCGGGCGCCTGGCACGTGCCGGAGGCAGTGGCGGGGAACGGACGGTCAATTTCCGTTTTCACTCGCTCCGTTGGCGGTCGATCAGTACCCTCTGCTCGAACGCCGGATCGGCCCGACTGTCGCCTACGCCGTGGAGAGCCATATGGAGCGTCCCGCTTGGGCTCCGAGGAGCGTCGACATCTCCCGGCCGAGCGTGTCCCGTATGTACGACTTCTATCTGGGCGGTTCGCACAACTTCGAGGTCGACCGGCAGGCGGCGCGCAGGGCGCTGGAGTTCATGCCGGAGCTGCCCAAGATCATGCAGGCCAACCGGGCGTTCATGCGCCGCGCGGTGCGGTTCGCCGTCGAGGAGGGCATCACCCAGTTCCTCGACATCGGCTCCGGCATTCCGGCCTTCGGTACCGTCCATGAAGTGGCACGAGGGGCCCACCCCGGGGCGCGCGTGGTGTACGTGGACCACGACCCGGTGGCGGTCGCGCACAGCCGGGCCGTGCTCGAGGGAGACGACGGCACGGACGTCGTCGCCGCGGATCTCCGCAAGCCCCGGGAGATCCTGTCGAGCCCTCAGATGACACGGCTGATCGACCCGAACCGGCCGGTCGCCCTCCTTCTCGTTGCCATACTGCACTTCGTGGAGGACACGGACGACCCGTACGGTGCGGTGGCCGAGCTGCGTGACGCACTCGCGCCGGGCAGCCTGCTGGTCGTCACACACGCCTCCTACGAGGGAAATCCGCTGCCGCAGGAGCGGGCCGAGGCCGTGGTCGATGTGTACGAGAACATCCGTAATCCGCTGATCATGCGTTCGCGCGACGCGATCGCGCGGTTCTTCGAGGGGTACGACATGGTGGAACCCGGGCTGGTGCCGATGCCGCAGTGGCGGCCCGACACGGCGTCCGAGGACGAGGATCCCTCTTCCTTCGCGGGATTCGCCGGCGTGGGGCGCTCGGCGTGAGCGCGGAGCCGGGAGGGCCGGAGGACAGACTGCGCAGATTCGCGACGATCTGGAGCCGGGCCGTCTTCCCGGCCACCTCGACGTCGCTGACCCGCGCGGAGTTCGAGGAGCGGCTGCTGCCGCTGGCCCGAAGACTGAGCGAGGCGCTGCGCACCAGGGTGTTCGACGCGGCGGCGGCCAGGGGGATCGGAGCGGCGCTCATCGAGGCCCACTGCACGGACCCGGAGGCGCTCAGCCGCACCCTGGACTGCGTCGACGCCTATCTGGTGCTCTACTGCGGCGACAGCGACGCCTCCCCGGACACCCAGGAGGCGCTGCGCAGCCGCTGCTCTCGGCTGCAGCACGCGATGGCCGCGGGGTTCGCCGAGGCCCTCAGACAGCGCACCCTGGCCGAGCAGGAGGCCATCTCGCAGGCCGCCCTGCGCGCCCAGGGTGTGGTGGCACAGGCCCTGCACGCCAGCGAGGCCCGCTTCCGGGCGGTCTTCGAGGGCGCGGCCATAGGGATCGGCATCGCGGACCTCGACGGCACGGTCCTCCAGGTCAATGGCGCGCTGCTGCGGATGTTCGGCGGTTCCGAACAGCTGGTGCGCGGCCGCAATGTGGCCACCTGGACCCACCCCGACGACGCGCCGCAGGTCCCCCGCCTGCACGACGAACTCGTCCGCGGCGAGCGCGAGCACTACCACGTCGAAAAAGCCTTCTACCGGCCCGACGGCACGGTCCTGTGGACCAACCTCACGGTGTCCCTGCTGCGGGACGCGGACGGGCGCCCGCAGTACCAGCTCGCGCTCATGGAGGACACCACCGAGCGGCGTCTGCTGAATCTGCGGCTGCGCTACGAGGCCACCCATGACGCGCTCACCGGGCTGCCCAACCGCACCCTGTTCTTCGAACGCCTGGAGAAGGCCCTCGCGGCGGGCGAGGGGCGGCGGTTCGGCCTGTGCTACCTGGACCTCGACGGCTTCAAGACCGTCAACGACAGCCTCGGGCACGCGGCCGGCGACCGGCTGCTGGTCGAGGTCGCCGACCGGCTGCAGGCCTGTGCGACCGCGCCCGGGGAGATGGTCGCACGCCTGGGCGGCGACGAGTTCGTGGCGCTGACCACCGGCCCCGGCACCGAGCGCGGGGTCGTGGAACTCGCCGGACGCATCATGAACGCGCTGGTCTCCCCGGTCAGCGTGCACGGCCGTGAGCTGACGGTGCGCGGCAGCATCGGCATCGTGGAGGGGCCGGTGGGGGAGCGCGGCCCGGCGGAGGTGCTGCGCAGCGCCGACATCACCATGTACCGGGCCAAGTCGGCGGGCGGCAACCGCTTCGAGTTCGCCGACCCGGAGTCCGACGCCCGCGCCATCACCCGGCACGGGCTGACCACGGCGCTGCCCACGGCCCTGGACCGGGGCGAGTTCTTCATCGAGTACCAGCCGCTGGTGCACCTCGAAGACGGCCGGGTGCACGGTGCCGAGGCGCTGGTGCGCTGGCTGCATCCGCAGCACGGAGTGCTGGGCCCCGACCGCTTCATCCCGCTCGCCGAACACACCGGGCTGATCGTGCCGCTGGGCCGCTGGGTCCTGGAGGAATCGGTACAGCAGGCCCGGGCCTGGCAGGAGAAGCACGACCGGACGGGCCCGCTGCGCATCAACGTCAATCTGTCTCCCTGCCAGCTCACCCATCCGGGTCTGGTCTCCGACACCGTCGAGATCCTGGCCGAGGCCGGTCTCGAACCGGACGCGCTCTGCCTCGAGGTCACCGAGTCGGCGCTCATCGGCGCGGACGACGCCCTGCTCAAACCGCTGCGGCGGCTGGCCGAGATGGGCGTGGACATCGCCCTGGACGACTTCGGCACCGGCTACTCCAACCTCGCCAATCTGCGCCGGCTGCCGGTGCGGACCCTCAAGCTGGACCGTTCCTTCACCCAGAGCATGCAGCGGTTCCCCGCGGACCCCGTCGACCTCAAGATCGTCGAAGGGATCGTGTCCCTCGCCCACAGCCTGGATCTCGCGGTCACGGTCGAGGGCGTGGAGACCGGCGCCCAGGCCGAACAGCTGCGGATCCTGGGCTGCGACACCGCCCAGGGCTGGTACTACGCCCGCCCGGGCCCCCCGGACCGCCTCCACGAACTGGCACTGATGGACGCGACGGGCTGACGGCCGCGGGGCAGCCGACGCCTCGGGCGGAACCCGAGGCGTGCAAGCCCCTCGGAGCGGAGCCCCGGGCGCGGCACACTGGACGTCACCCTCCCGGTGGCCGCGGTGCCCGCCCGCGGTCCCGGCCGCCACCGCCCGTGCCGTCGGGCGGCCCCGGCCGGCGAGCCTGACCGCCCTGCGGCGCGACCGACGTCCGTCCGGGCATCTGAGCGGGGCCGTCCCGCCGGTACGCCGGAAGGCGCCTGTGCACGGGAGTGGCCCGTGCGGCTGGGGCGCCGGTCCCGCCGCCGGACGGCGAGGAGCCGCAGCGCCGTTCCGGCGGCAGCCGCCGCGGCTTTCCCCACGCGGGGCGACGGCACGATGCCGACATGCCGGGACACCGGGATACCGGGATACCGGGAGTCTCTCGGGCGTGCCGGGCGACGGGAGGCGGCAGACGCACCCCACGGGCCCCACCCACGGCCCGTCGGGGCCCGCCCCGGCGCCGTCGGTCAGCGTTCCAGCAGCATGCGCTGCAGTTCCCGGGCCGCGCGGGGCGGATCCACATCGCTGCGGTGGGCCAGGGCGATCGTGCGGTGCAGCGCCGGCCGGGCCAGCGGGGTCACCCGCAGCCCGCGTCCGGTCCGGGTCGCGACCATGCGCGGGACCACGGCCACGCCGAGCCCCGCCCGTACGAAGCCCAGGACCGCGTCCATCTCCCCGCCCTCGACCGCGAAGTCCGGTTCGAAGCCCTCCGCACGACACGCGGCCACGGTCAGCTCCCGCAGGTCGTAGCCGTGGCGGAACATCACCAGACGTTCCCGTTCCAGGTCCGCGACCCGGACCGTGCGCCGGCCGCCGCCGGGCCGTGGGGCGTCCGGGGAGGACACCACCACCAGGTCCTCGCGCAGCAGCTCCACCGTGGACAGCGCGGGGGAGGGGGTGGGCAGGGGGAGGACGACCAGGGCGAGATCCAGGGCGCCGCGCGCCAGCCCCCGGACCAGGTCGTGCGAGCCGCCCTCCTCGATCAGCAGCCGGATCCCGGGGTAGCGGTCGTGGAAGGCGCGCAGCACGTCCGGCAGCAGGCCCGTACACAGGCTCGGCGTCGCGCCGAGACGGACCCGGCCCCGGCGCAGCTGCACCAGCTCCTGCACCTCGTGCCGGGCGGTGTCCGTGTCGGCGAGGATCCGGCGGGCCAGCGGCAGCAGCGCCTCACCGGCGTCCGTGAGGGTGATGTTGCCCCGCGCCCGCAGGAACAGGTCCGCGCCCAGTTCCCGCTCCAGCGCCTTGATCTGCTGCGACAGGGAGGGCTGGGCGACATGGACCAGATCCGCGGCCCGGGTGAAGTGCCGGGCCTCGGCGACCGCCACAAAATACTGGAGCTGCTGGAACTGCATACAGGGAGCATAGGCCAGGCCTATCGAAACAAGCCGGACCATGTCTTGGACCGATGGGGACCTTCGGCCCTAGCGTTCGGAACATGGCTCTGGCAACGCGGACGGACCGACGGCCGTCCATGGCGCACACCGTGTGGGACAGCACCGTCGGCAAGAAGACAGTGATGGCGGTCAGCGGACTGATCATGCTGCTGTATCTGGTCGTCCATATGATCGGAAACCTGAAGATCTTCTTCGGGGCGGGCGAGTTCAACCACTACGCCCACTGGCTGCGCACCGTCGGCGAGCCGTTCATGCACTACGAGTGGACGCTCTGGCTGGTCCGGATCGTGCTCGTGGTCGCCGTCGTGGCCCACGCCGTGTCCGCGTACCAGCTCAGCCGCCGCGACATCAGGGCGCGCCCCAGCAAGTACGTGCACAAGAAGCCGCGGGCGAGCTACGCCACCCGCACCATGCGCTGGGGCGGGATCATCCTCGGCCTGTTCATCGTCTGGCACATCCTGGACCTGACCACCGGCACCGTGCACTCCGGAGGCTTCCAGCCGGGCCACCCCTACCAGAACGTCGTCGACACCTTCTCCACCTGGTACGGCAACGTCATCTACATCGTCGCGATGCTCGCCCTCGGCCTGCACGTCCGGCACGGCTTCTGGAGCGCCGCCCAGACCCTCGGCGCCGGCAGCCGCACCAGGGACCGCGCCCTGAAGACCGTCGCCCATGTCCTTGCGCTGCTGCTCACGGCCGGCTTCATCGCCGTCCCCGTGGGCGTGATGACCGGAGTGGTGAGCTGATATGACTGCCCCCGCCGACTACACGGACTACACGACCGGGGAGCCGGTCGCCGACACCAAGGCCCCGGCCGGCCCCGTCGAGAAGCGCTGGGACACGCGCCGCTTCGAGGCCAAGCTGGTCAACCCGGCCAACCGCCGCAAGCACACGGTGATCGTCGTCGGCACCGGCCTGGCCGGCGGCTCCGCGGGCGCCACCCTCGCCGAACAGGGCTACCACGTCGTCCAGTTCTGCTACCAGGACTCCCCGCGCCGCGCCCACTCCATCGCCGCCCAGGGCGGCATCAACGCCGCGAAGAACTACCGCAACGACGGCGACTCCGTCCACCGCCTGTTCTACGACACCGTCAAGGGCGGGGACTTCCGCGCCCGGGAGTCCAACGTCCACCGGCTCGCCCAGATCTCGGTGGAGATCATCGACCAGTGCGTGGCCCAGGGCGTGCCCTTCGCCCGCGAGTACGGCGGCCTCCTCGACACCCGCTCCTTCGGCGGTGTCCAGGTCTCCCGCACCTTCTACGCCCGCGGCCAGACCGGCCAGCAGCTCCTCCTCGGCGCGTACCAGGCGCTGTCCCGGCAGATCGCGGCGGGCAATGTGGAGATGCACCCGCGCACCGAGATGCTCGACCTGATCGTCGTCGACGGACGCGCCCGGGGCATCGTCGCCCGGGACCTGATCACCGGGAAGGTCGAGACCTACTTCGGGGACGCGGTCGTCCTGGCCAGCGGCGGATACGGCAACGTCTTCTATCTGTCGACGAACGCCATGAACTCCAACGCCACCGCGATCTGGCGGGCGCACCGGCGCGGCGCGTACTTCGCCAACCCCTGCTTCACCCAGATCCACCCCACCTGCATCCCGCGCACCGGCGACCACCAGTCCAAGCTCACCCTGATGAGCGAGTCGCTGCGCAACGACGGCCGGATCTGGGTGCCGAAGGCGAAGGGCGACGACCGGCCGCCGAACGAGATCCCCGAGGACGAGCGCGACTACTACCTGGAGCGCATCTACCCGTCCTTCGGCAACCTGGTGCCCCGGGACATCGCCTCCCGCGCCGCCAAGAACGTCTGCGACGAGGGCCGTGGCGTCGGCCCCGGCGGCCAGGGCGTCTACCTCGACTTCGCCGACGCCATCCGGCGCATGGGCCGCACGAAGGTCGAGGAGAAGTACGGCAACCTCTTCGACATGTACGAGCGGATCACCGCGGAGAACCCCTACGAGGTGCCGATGCGGATCTACCCCGCCGTGCACTACACGATGGGCGGACTGTGGGTCGACTACGACCTCCAGACCACGGTCCCGGGCCTGTTCGCGATCGGCGAGGCGAACTTCTCCGACCACGGGGCCAACCGCCTCGGCGCCTCGGCCCTCATGCAGGGCCTCGCCGACGGCTACTTCGTGCTGCCGTCCACCATCAACGACTATCTGGCCCGCAACCCGCACCACGACGAGGTCAGCGCCGAACACCCCGTCGTCCAGGAGGTCCTGGCCGACACGGAGGACCGGCTGAACACCCTGCTCGCCGTCGACGGCGACCGCACGCCCGACTCCTTCCACCGCGAACTCGGCGAACTCATGTGGGAGTACTGCGGAATGGCGCGAACCGACGACGGTCTGCGCAAGGCCCTGGCGCGCATCCCGCAGATCCGTGAGGAGTTCTGGCGGCGCATCAAGGTCCCCGGCACCGGCGAGGAGTTCAACCAGTCGCTGGAGAAGGCCAACCGCATCGTCGACTATCTGGAACTCGCCGAGCTGATGTGCCTGGACGCGCTGCACCGCGCCGAGTCCTGCGGCGGTCACTTCCGCGAGGAGTCCCAGACCCCCGACGGCGAGGCCGCCCGCAGGGACGAGGAGTTCTCCTACGCCGCCGCCTGGGAGTTCACCGACACCGGCACGGCACCCGTCCTGCACAAGGAAGACCTGGTCTTCGAGTACGTCCATCCCACTCAGCGGAGCTACGCATGAAGCTCACCCTGCGCGTCTGGCGGCAGAAGAACGCCGACAGCGAAGGCGCCATGTCCACCTACGAGGTGGACGGAATCTCGTCCGACATGTCCTTCCTGGAGATGCTGGACACCCTCAACGAGGAGCTCATCCTCAAGGGTGAGGAGCCGGTCGCCTTCGACCACGACTGCCGTGAGGGCATCTGCGGCGCCTGCTCGCTCGTGATCAACGGCGACGCACACGGCCCGGAGCGCACCACCACCTGCCAGCTGCACATGCGGTCCTTCCAGGACGGCGACACGATCGACATCGAGCCCTGGCGCGCCGCGGCCTTCCCGGTGATCAAGGACCTGGTGGTCGACCGCTCCGCCTTCGACCGCATCATCCAGGCCGGCGGCTATGTCTCCGCCCCCACCGGCTCCGCGCCCGAGGCCCATGCCACGCCCGTCCCCAAGGCGGACGCGGACTTCGCCTTCGAGCACGCCGAGTGCATCGGCTGCGGCGCCTGCGTGGCCGCCTGCCCCAACGGTGCGGCGATGCTGTTCACCTCGGCGAAGATCAACCATCTGAATGTGCTGCCGCAGGGCGCACCCGAGCGGGAGACCCGGGTGCTGGACATGGTGGCGCAGATGGACCAGGAGGGCTTCGGCGGCTGCACGCTCGCCGGCGAGTGCGCGACCGCCTGCCCCAAGGGCATCCCGCTGGTCTCCATCACCGGCATGAACAAGGAGTGGCTGCGCGCGACCCGTAAGGCGGGCCGCCGCTAGCGACGCCACAGACGGGCCGGCGCCGCGGGGACGGCGGCGCCGGCCAGGGACGTTCGCCGACAGGGTGCGGACGGGCGGGACCGGGCGTGGTGCTCAACCCCGGTCCCGCCAAGCACCTCAGGGCCGCCGGCCGACCGACGGTGACGGCCGGCCCGGCCCCGGACCGGCCGGGCGCCCCCCAGACGGCACATCAGGCGTGGAACTGACCGTTGCGGTACTCCTCGTGTGGCAGCGAGTCCCATTCGGTATTCGCGCCGTCGCGCGTCACCATGAACAAGGGACGCGATCGGAGGACCTGCCCGACGAATTGCGCGCGCATGACGACCCCGGGATCATCCGGTCCTGCGTAGCCCTCGGGCGTGTAGCGAAAGTGCCCGTCCACTGCCTGGGCATGCGCGATCGCGTCGCGCTCCAGCTCCGACAGGTCTCTCCCGACCAGCGAGAGTCCGTCGTACACGACCTGGGGACCGTGCACGGCGTCGGCAGCAACGCAGAACAGCCCCGCAGCTTGGCTCACATAGACCGTGACGGCAGGCGGAGAAGGAGCAGCGCCGCGACGGTGGACCTCGATCCTCCACGTCGGCGAGAAGATCGCGTGGTCCCGCGCACTCTCGCTGACCTTCGTCCGGCCGAGCATCTCAGCCGCCTCGACCACTTCGCCGACGGGCATACCGAACCGGAGCGGTCCGACCCCGACAGCCGGCGAATAGGACCACTCCTCCCGTTCGGCGACTCCGACATCGGCTTCGGTCTTGAACGGCATGGTCGCCCCTCTGGAGACAGCTGAGACTCGCGCTGATTGAACAGGCACGGAACGAAAGGATCAAGGCGCCGTCGCATCCACTCCTTCTCGCGCCCCCATGTGTCAGACACCCCTTAGAGTGCTTGCGGTGCGAGAACCTCCCGGGGATCCTGCGCCGGACCCGCCGGTCCGCCCTCACTTCCGTGCTCGCGCCCGCGCTCACCTGCGCGTTCGCGCCCACCGGGGTACCGGCCACCGGGCACCGACCCCGGGCATTCAACATCCCCACATCCCTTCTCCTGGCCACGGTCACGCGCACGCCAACCGGCATCGGAAGAACAGGAGCGCACGGACCGCAACCGATCCGGTCCGCTGCCGCACCGCCGAACCGGCCCGTGACCAGGAGTGAGCCATGACCGGCGTAACCGCCCTCGCCAGCCCCCCACAGCCCGTGGCACCGACCCGCTACACCGTCACCCTCGCCCGTGACGAGGCCGACGTCCGGGCCGCCCAGCGGCTGCGCCACGATGTCTTCGCCGGAGAGATGGGCGCCCTGCTGTCCACCCCCCAGCCCGGCCTCGACATCGACCCCTTCGACGCCTACTGCGACCATCTGCTGGTCCGGGACACGGTGACCGACGAGGTCGTGGGCACCTACCGGCTGCTGCCGCCGGAGCGGGCCGTGATCGCCGGACGGCTCTACTCCGAGGGGGAGTTCGACCTCGGGCCGCTCGACGGGATCCGCTCCGGGCTCGTCGAGGTCGGCCGCTCCTGTGTCCACCCCGACCACCGTGACGGCGCGGTCATCGGGCTGATCTGGGCGGGGATAGCCCGCTATATGGTCGACGGCGGCCATGAGTGGCTGGCCGGCTGCTGCTCCCTGCCGCTCGCCGACGGCGGCGCCCTCGCCGCGGGCACCTGGGAGCGGGTGCGGACCAAGCATCTGGCCCCCGAGGAGTACCGGGTGCGGCCGCTGCTCCCCTGGCGTCCCGGCACCGAGGCCCCGGCCGGGCGCACCGAACTGCCCCCGCTGCTGCGCGGCTACCTCCGCCTGGGCGCCTGGGTCTGCGGGGAGCCCGCCCACGACCCGGACTTCGGCGTCGCCGACCTCTATGTCCTGCTGTCGATGCGCCGGGTCAACTCGCGCTATCTGCGGCACTTCCTCTCGCTGGTCCCGGCATGAGCGTCATGGGCACCTCCCGGATCGGGGTACCGGACACCGTCCGTCCCGTGCCGGCACCGCGTGTGCGCCGTGGCACCGCGGTGCCGGGCGCGAGGGCGACGGAGCTCCCGGCGGGCCCGGAGGCGGGCGAGGCCCCTGGCACCACCGGGTCCGGCCCGGTCGCCTCCGTCTGGCTGCCCAGCGCCCCGTGCTCGCCCGAGGCCTGCGTGGCGGCCACCGAGCCGACGGCGGCCGTACCGCACGCGGTGCTCCGGCTCACGGCCGTGCTGCTCCTGGTGGTCGCCGGGACGGTGCTCCTCCCGGTGGTCCGTCTGCTTCCCGCGGCCCCGCGCGAGCGGACCATCAGGGCCTGGTGCCGTGCGGTGGTGCGCGTCGTGGGCGTCAAGGTGAGGATCACCGGGGCCGCTCCCCGGCACGGCGGACTGCTGATGGTCGCCAACCACATCTCCTGGCTGGACATCCCGCTGCTCGCCGCCGTCCGTCCCGGCCGGATGCTCGCCAAGACCGAGATCCGGCAGTGGCCGGTGGCCGGCGCGCTGACCGCGCGCAGCGGTGCGCTGTTCATCGACCGCGACCGGCTGAGGGCGCTGCCCGCCACGGTCGCCCGGATCGCGGACGGACTGCGCGCCGGGTCGGCGGTCGTGGTCTTCCCCGAGGGGAGCACCTGGTGCGGACGGGCCCAGGGGTACTTCAGGCGGGCCGCCTTCCAGGCGGCGCTGGACGCGGACGTCCCCGTGCAGCCGGTCCGTCTCCACTACCGGTACGACGGGGGCCCCACGAGCACCGCGCCCGCGTTCGTGGGGAGCGACTCGCTGCTGACCTCCCTGTGGCGGGTGGCCTCGGCCCGCCGGCTGGTGGCGGAGGTCCGGGTCACCCCGGTGCTCACGGGGGAGACCGGCACCGACCGGCGCGCCCTCGCGCTGGCCGCCCAGCAGGCGCTGGACCTCCCGCACGACCCCCATCCGGACCACCCCGCTCACCCCTGAGGGGAGCCGTGACCGCGGGTACCCGTACCGGCCGGGTCCCCCTGCCCGAGAATGACCGTTCTCATACGGTGGCCGCCGGCGGAGCACGCACGTCCTCCGCGGGGCCGTACGGAACGGAGACCACATGACGGACGCAGCACGCCCCCCGTTCCCTCCCTTCACCCGGGAGAGCGCCCTCGAGAAGGTGCGGCTGGCGGAGGACGCCTGGAACACCCGCGACCCGGGGAAGGTGGCCCTCGGCTACACGGTGGACTCCCACTGGCGCAATCGCGCGGAGTTCATCGACGGCCGAGAGGCGGTCGTCGCCTTCCTCACCCGCAAGTGGCGGCGGGAGCTGGAGTACCGGCTGATCAAGGAGCTGTGGTCCTTCGACGGCCGCCGCATCGCGGTGCGTTTCGCCTACGAGTGCCATGACGACTCCGGCACCTGGTTCCGTTCCTACGGCAACGAGAACTGGGAGTTCGACGACAACGGTCTGATGCTGCGGCGCCACGCCTGCATCAACGACCTGCCCATCGAGGAGTCGGAGCGCCTCTACCACTGGCCGCTGGGCCGCCGCCCCGACGACCACCCGGGCCTGAGCGATCTGGGGCTGTGACCCCTCACCCGCCGGACGGCCGCGTCGGCGGCGGACCTACCGCATCCCGGAGACCTTGAACACCGCCAGCGCGGTCTCGCGGTCGATCCGTTCCTGGACCCGGTGCAGGGCCCCGGCCCCGCACAGCAGGGTGCCCCCGTCCGCCGACTTCCGGGCGTCCTCGGACAGCCGGTACCACAGGCCGGGGTTGTCCGTCAGCACCTGGGGATCGAGCTCCACCCGTCCGCCGAGGGCGTCCCGCAGCACCAGGCGCCGTGCCACACCGTCCAGGAACCGCACCGACACCAGAAGGTCGGTACGGACCCGGTGGGTGCCCAGCGGCCCACGGGAGGCCAGCCAGCCTTTGCCCGCGGACACCCGGCGCGGGCACAGCAGCACAAAGAGCAGCGCCGACAGTCCGCACCACAGGACCGCACGCCAGGCAGTGCCGTCCCCTGAACCCCAGTCGAGCAGGAACAGTGCGGCGAGGAGCGCGAGCGCCCAGCGGACGGCGCTGTGCAGCTCCGCGGCCCAGTGACGGTCGTACACCGTCCGGTCGGGCCGGAGTGCGGGCGCACCCGTGGCTCCGGGTCGTACGTCGCGGCCTTCCACACCACCGACGGTAGGCGCCCACGGCGGGGCGGGACCGGGCACAGGGCCGGTGTTGACGCGACTCTGACGTGTCCGCGGCGCTTCTTGACGCCGTCGCAGTGCCCGGTCCCCGCGGCCCTCACGCCCCCCGCCGATCCCGGTGGTCGCGGCTGTTCCGGCGAAAACCCGTACCGCGCGGTCGCGCCTGGCAACGGGCCGCCGCCGGGTCCGTAAGAGTCCCGTCAAAGACGTCGACAGCCTCGTAAGGGACCCGTCAACGGAAGCCGAATCCCTGGGGAAAGGCGGTTCCCTCGAACCGTCCTTGCTCGATCCGCACCTCATTCCAGGAGTTCACGATGGCCGATCTGGCCTTCGTCGTCACCACGATCGCGGTGTTCGCGCTGGTGGCGCTCGTCGCCAGAGGGGTGGCGAAGCTGTGACCGCCGAGAACATCGTCGGCCTGGTCGTGGCCGTCGCCCTGCTGGGTTATCTCGTCCTCGCCCTGCTCTTCCCGGAGAGGTTCTGACCGTGACATCAGCTGTCCGGGCAGCGGGCGACATGAGTCCCGTCCTCGCCGGCGCACTTCAGGCGCTCGCGCTGATAGCGGCACTGGCACTCGTCCACGCCCCCTTCGGCACCTATATGGCCAGGGTCTACTCCTCCGGCAGGCACGGCCGCGTCGAGAAGTGGATCTACAAGGGCATCGGTGTCAACCCCGACACCCAGATGCGCTGGCCCTCGTATCTGCGCGGGGTGCTCGCCTTCTCCGCCGCGGGTGTCCTCTTCCTCTATCTGCTCCAGCGGATCCAGGGTGTGCTTCCCGGGTCGCTCGGCTTCTCCTCGATCGACCCGGCGCAGTCGTTCAACACGGCCGTGTCCTTCGTGACCAACACCAACTGGCAGTCCTACGCCGGTGAGCAGGCCATGGGCCATGTGGTGCAGACCGCGGGGCTGGCCGTGCAGAACTTCGTCTCGGCGGCCGTCGGCATGTGCGTCGCCCTGGCGCTGGTCCGCGGCTTCGCGCGCTCTCGCACCGGAGAACTGGGCAACTTCTGGTCCGATCTGGTCCGCGGTGTGGTGCGCATCCTGCTGCCGGCCGCGGCGATCGCCGCGGTCGTCCTGGTGGCGTGCGGCGCGATCCAGAACTTCTCCGGTGTCCATGAGGTCGGGCAGTTCATGGGCGGGACGCAGCAGTGGCGCGGCGGCGCGGTCGCGTCCCAGGAGGCCGTCAAGGAGCTGGGCACCAACGGCGGCGGCTACTTCAACGCCAACAGCGCCCACCCGTTCGAGAACCCCACCCCGTTCAGCAATCTCTTCGAGATCTTCCTGCTGCTGGTGATCCCCGTCTCGCTGACCCGTACCTTCGGCGTCCTGGTCGGCTCGGTGAAGCAGGGCTACGCGATCCTCGCCACCATGGCCACCATCTGGGTCGGCTTCGTGGCCCTGATGATGTGGACCGAGTTCGCCCATCACGAGGGGGCGCTGCGGCTCGCGGGCGGTGCGCTGGAGGGCAAGGAGCTCCGCTTCGGCGTCGGCGCCTCGTCGCTCTTCGCGGTGTCCACGACCCTCACCTCGACCGGCGCGGTGGACTCCTTCCACTCCTCGTTCACCGGGCTGGGGGGCGGTATCACCCTGCTCGGCATGATGCTGGGCGAGATCGCGCCCGGCGGCACCGGGTCCGGTCTCTACGGCATCCTGATCATGGCGGTCATCGCGGTGTTCATCGCCGGTCTGATGGTCGGCCGCACGCCCGAGTACCTGGGCAAGAAGATCGGCTCCCGCGAGATCAAGCTGGCGGCCGTCTACATCCTGATCACCCCGGCGCTGGTGCTGGTGTTCAGCGCGTTCTCCATGGCTCTGCCCACCCCGCGGCACTCGATGCTCAACACCGGGGCGCACGGGTTCTCCGAGATCCTGTACGCCTTCACCTCCGCGGCGAACAACAACGGCTCGGCCTTCGCGGGGCTGAACGCGAACACGGACTGGTTCAACACCATGACCGGGCTCGCGATGCTGCTCGGCCGCTTTCTGCCGATGGTGTTCGTGCTGGCCCTGGCCGGCTCGCTGGCCGAGCAGAAGCCGGTGCCGGTCACCGCGGGCACCCTGCGCACCGAACGGCCGCTGTTCACCGGCCTGCTGGTGGGCGTGATCCTGATCATCACCGGTCTGACCTATTTCCCGGCGCTGGCGCTGGGCCCGCTGGCCGAGGGGCTGGCGTCATGACCGTCCGCAGCGGAAACCGGAACCACGAGGGCCCCATGTCCACACCCACCCCGACCCGGGCGCCGCACAGCGACGTACCCACCGGGCACAAGGCCGCCGAGGGCCGTGTCGGCGCGGGCCTGTTCGAACCGAGGCAGCTGGTCACCTCGCTGCCGGACGCCGTCCGCAAGCTGGACCCGCGGGTGATGGTCACATCGCCCGTGATGTTCGTGGTGTGGATCGGCTCGGTGCTGACCACGATCTTCTCGATCAAGAACCCCGGTGACTGGTTCGGCTGGGCGATCAGCGTCTGGCTCTGGCTCACCGTGCTCTTCGCCAATCTGGCGGAGGCCGTGGCGGAGGGCCGCGGCAAGGCCCAGGCCGACACCCTGCGCCGGGCCAGGACGGACACCGTCGCCCGGCGCCTGACGGACGGGAGCGAGGAGGCGGTGCCGGGCACCGATCTGCGGGTGGGCGATCTGGTGGTCTGCGAGGCGGGCGACGTCATCCCCGGCGACGGTGATGTCGTCGAGGGCGTCGCCTCCGTCGACGAGTCGGCGATCACCGGTGAGTCGGCGCCGGTCATCCGTGAGTCCGGCGGCGACCGGTCCGCGGTCACCGGCGGGACCAAGGTGCTGTCCGACCGCATCGTCATCAAGATCACCACCCGGCCCGGTGAGACCTTCATCGACCGGATGATCGGCCTGGTCGAGGGCGCGGCCCGGCAGAAGACGCCGAACGAGATCGCGCTGAACATCCTGCTGGCCGCGCTGACCATCGTCTTTCTGCTCGCCTGCGCCACCCTGCCGCCGTTCGCCGACTACGCGGGCACCCGTCTGACGATGGTGGTGCTGGTGGCCCTGCTGGTCTGTCTCATCCCCACCACCATCGGTGCCCTGCTGTCCGCGATCGGTATCGCCGGCATGGACCGGCTGGTGCAGCGCAATGTGCTGGCCATGTCGGGCCGGGCGGTCGAGGCCGCGGGCGATGTCTCGACCCTGCTGCTCGACAAGACCGGCACCATCACCCTCGGCAACCGCCAGGCCGCGGAGTTCCTGCCCGTGCAGGGGGTCACCGCCGCCGAGGTCGCCGACGCCGCCCAGCTGTCCTCGCTGGCCGACGAGACGCCCGAGGGCCGGTCCGTCGTGGTGCTGGCGAAGGAGAGGTACGGGCTGCGCGAGCGGCACCAGGGCGAGCTGGCCGGGGCCGAGTGGATCGCCTTCACCGCCCAGACCCGAATGTCGGGCGTGGACGTCGACGGGCGCAGGATCCGCAAGGGCGCGACCGGTTCGGTCATCCGCTGGGTACGGGAGCAGGGCGGGGAGGCCGCCGAGGACGCGGACGGCATCGCCGACCGGATCTCCGCGGCGGGCGGCACACCCCTGCTGGTCGCGCTGAAGGACGAGGACGGCGCCCGGGTGCTCGGCGTGATCCACCTCAAGGACGTCGTCAAGGACGGCATGCGGGAACGTTTCGACGAACTGCGCCGCATGGGCATCAAAACCGTGATGATCACCGGGGACAACCCGCTGACCGCCAAGGCGATCGCCGAGGAGGCGGGTGTCGACGACTTCCTCGCGGAGGCCACCCCCGAGGACAAGATGGCGCTGATCAAACGGGAGCAGGCGGGCGGCAAGCTGGTCGCGATGACCGGTGACGGCACCAATGACGCGCCCGCGCTGGCCCAGGCGGACGTGGGCGTGGCCATGAACACCGGAACCTCGGCCGCCAAGGAGGCCGGCAACATGGTCGACCTTGACTCCAACCCGACCAAGCTGATCGAGGTCGTCGAGATCGGCAAACAACTGCTCATCACCCGGGGCGCGTTGACGACGTTCTCCATCGCCAACGACGTCGCCAAGTACTTCGCGATCATCCCGGCGCTGTTCGCCGCGGTCTACCCGGGCCTGGACAAGCTGAACATCATGGCGCTGTCCTCGCCGGACTCCGCGATCCTGTCCGCGGTCGTCTTCAACGCGCTGGTCATCGTGGCGCTGGTGCCGCTCGCCCTGCGCGGAGTGCGGTACACCCCGATGAGCGCCGACCGGATGCTCCGCCGCAATCTCGCGATCTACGGCATCGGCGGCCTGATCGCCCCGTTCATCGGCATCAAGATCATCGACCTGCTCCTCTCCCTCATCCCCGGAATCGGCTGATCGGCATGAACCAGACGGTCACGAACATCGCCCGGCTGCTCGGGGCGGGCCTGCGCGCCCTCCTGGTGCTGACCCTGGTGACAGGCGTCATCTACCCGCTGGTCGTCACGGGCGTCGCCCAGGCGCTCTTCCCTCACAAGGCCGACGGATCGGAGGTCGACGCGCGAGGCAAGGTCGTCGGCTCCTCCTTGATCGGACAGCCCTATGACCTTCCGTCGGCGAAGGGCGGGACCCCTCGGCCCGACCTGCGATGGTTCCAGGGCCGCCCGGCGCACGGCCTCGGCACCAACAGCGTGAACACCCGCTATCGCCTGCTGGTCTCCGGCGCCACCAACCTCGCCGCCGACAGCAAGGTCCTTCTCCGGCAGGTCGAGGCCGCCAGGGCCGCGGTCGTCAGGGACAACTCGGTGCCCGGCCACCCGGTCAGGCCCTCCGACGTGCCCGCCGACGCGGTCACCTCCTCCGGCTCGGGCCTGGACCCGGACATCTCCCCGCAGTACGCGGACCTCCAGGTCCACCGGGTCGCCGAGCGCAACGGACTGTCCGTCAGCCGGGTGCAGAATCTCGTCGACGAGCACATCCAGGGCCGCACCCTCGGCTTCCTGGGCGAGCCCCGGGTGAACGTCCTGGCCCTCAACACCGCGCTCGGGGAGCTGACGGGCGGACACTGACCGTCCGGCGCGCCCGGTCGCTCACCTGCCGCAGCCCCGGGCGCGCGGGCGGACGGGCCAGGGGACACTGTTGCCGACCGTCCGCCCAGCCCCGATGAGGTCCCGATGGCGTATGGCCTGGCACGACGTGAGCTCCGTCCCAGAGTGCCGCTGCGTCCGGGCGAGGGCGAGAAGGACCACCTCACCAGCCTGGAGGGCCTGGCCGCGCTGTCGCTGGACGCTCTCAGCTCGGTGGCGTACGGCCCCGAGGCGATCGTGCTGGCCCTGGTGGCAGCCGGCACCGGGGCGCTGACCGCGACCCTCCCCATCACGCTGGTGATCACCTTCCTGCTCGCGGTGCTCGTGGTGTCGTACGGCCAGGTGATCGCCGTGCACCCGGACGGGGGCGGGGCCTACGCCGTCTCCAAACGGGACCTGGGTCCCACCGTGAGTCTGCTCGCGGCGGCCAGCCTGGTCGTGGACTATGTGCTCACCGTCGCCGTCAGCCTCGCCGCGGGCTCCGACGCGCTTGCGTCCGCCTTCCCCTCCCTCGCCCATGACAAGCTCGTCATCTGCCTCATCGGACTGGCCCTGCTGACGGCCGTGAACCTACGGGGCATCACCGCCGGCGCCCGGGTGCTGATGCTGCCGACCGCGCTGTTCGTGGTGTCGGTGCTCGGCGTCGTCGTCCTAGGGCTGGCCCGCTCGCACCCGGCGGCCGTCGTGGGCACCCCGCAACCCCTCCACGCGCAGGAGACGCTGGGGATCCTGCTGATCCTCAAGGCGTTCTCCTCCGGCTGCTCGGCGCTGACCGGGGTGGAGGCCATCGCCAACGCCGTACCGACCTTCCGCGCCCCCCGGGTCAAGCGCGCCCAGCGCACCGAACTGATGCTGGGCGCGCTCCTCGCGCTGATGCTGATCGGCCTGGCGGTGCTCATCCGCCGTGACCATGTCGCCCCGCGCGGGAACGTCACGGTGCTGGCCCAGCTCACGGCCGGTGCCTTCGGCACCGGTTGGGCCTACTACGCCACCAACCTCGTCGTCACCCTGGCCCTGCTCCTCGCCGCCAACACCAGCTTCGGCGGACTGCCGGTGCTGATGAGCCTGCTCGCCCGGGACAACCGGCTGCCCCATCTGTTCGGGCTGCGCGCCGAACGCCCCGTCTACCGCCATGGCGTGGTGGCCCTGGGGCTGCTGGCCGCGGCGCTGCTGATCGCGGTCGACGCCGGCACGCACCGGCTGATCCCCTCTTCGCGATCGGTGTGTTCATCGGATTCACACTCAGTCAGCTGGGCCTGGTACGGCACTGGGCGACCGAGCGGCCGGGGCGATGGAGACACCGGGCACTGATCAACGGCATCGGGGCGCTGCTCACCGCCCTCGCCGCCGTCATCCTGCTGACCACGAAGTTCCTCCAGGGCGCCTGGGTGGTCGTGATCGCCGTCCCGCTGATGATGCTGCTGTTCGCCCGCATCGAGCGGTACTACGGCGAGGTCGGCGAGGAATTGGGCCTGGGCCGGATCCCGGGCCCGCCGGCCCCGCCCCCCGGGAGCCTGGTGATCGTCCCGCTGGGCGAGGTCAGCAAGCTCGCCCAGCGCGCCGTGAGCGCCGCCGTCGCCCTGGGCGGGGAGGTGGTCGTGGTGGCCGTCCAGTCGGACCCGGGCAGGGCCCGCGCCCTCCAGGAGGCCTGGGACCGCTGGAACCCGGGCGTACGGCTCGATGTCATCGACAGCCCCCACCGCTCCCTGGTCCAGCCGATCGTCGCGTATGTGGAGCGGGCGGCCGGGGACGGACGCCAGGTCTTCGTGCTGATCCCCGAGGTCGAACCGCGTCGCCGCCGTTACGAGATCCTCCAGAACCAGCGCGGTCTGCTGCTCGCCGCCGTACTGCGGGCCCGTACCGACGTCGTGGTGTGCATGCTGCCGTACCGGCTGAGCGTGTGAGACCACCCCGGGGCAGGATTGACCGTGTCCAGTCAATCTCACGTCCCGGTTACGGAACCCACAACCTCTGGTGTCGGTGCAGTAAGGGGACGACGATGGGTGCATGACTCTGGCCCAGCGCGCCTTGGAGCGGCTCGACGCCTGGCCCGACCTCACGGCGGGTCCGGCCAGTTGCGGCACGGGGCGGGCACTTCGCTCGCCGCACAGCGAGATCGTCCACTTCCACAGTGGTCATGAGGCGGACCTCCATCTCACCAGCCGGGCCATCCAGCGCATCTCCCGGGACCTCGCGGTGTCGACCGCGATCCGGATGGTGCCCGGCTCGCGGTGGGTGACCGTGCACCTGGACTGCGACGCCGATGTGGACCTGCTGCTGAGCCTGGTCAGCGTCGCCCTCCAGGCACACCAGATGCGGCCGGTGCCCTCGGGCCCGGCCGCGGGATGCAACTACCGCCGGGTGACGGTCCTGCCACGCGGCCGCCAGGGCGTCTACGGCTGAGCGGACCGGGGGCGGCCCGGCCCGATCCGGACGCACGACCCTACGCGGGCGGCGGCTCGTGCGGCTGCCCGGCCGGGGAGGAGCGCCGCAGATGCGGAAGGTGCAGATGAGGGGTACGGCGCCGGTGGACTGCGCGCTCGGCGGCGTGGGCCCGGGCGGCCAGGTCGGGCGAGAGCACATGCACCTTGTGCCCCTCGCAGCTGGGACAGACCGTATGGTCCAGCGGTGATCTGAGCACCCGTCCCCGCTCGTCGACGTACACCCGGGAGGGACGACCGCTCGGGTCGGTGAAGAGCGTGATCCGGAAGGAAGCGTCCCAGACGCGTCCGCAGTCTCCGCACACAAAGGTGTACGTCGTCGAGGCGGACGTGGAATCGGCCGTCATGACGCTGCTCCTTTCTCGGCCGCCCCTTTCCCGGTCGGCCCTGTGCTGCTCCCCCGCCCCGTTCAGATGGGCGCGTGGCCCACGCCGCCCCGGGACCGTCGGTCCCCGGCGGCGCGCTCGCGGGACCTCTCGATCTCGCCGTACGCCGGCTCCCGGCCCTCCCAGTGGGACCCCTCGACCGACTTGCCGGGCTCCAGGTCCTTGTAGACCTCGAAGAAGTGGGTGATCTCCAGCCGGTCGAAGGCGGGGACGTCGTCGATGTCCTGGAGGGCCGCGTACCTCGGGTCGTGCGCCGGCACACAGAGGATCTTCTCGTCCGGGCCCTTCTCGTCCCTCATGACGTACATGCCCACGGCACGGCACTCGATGACACAGCCGGGGAAGGTGGGCTCCCCGACCAGGACGAGGGCGTCGAGCGGGTCGCCGTCGCGGCCGAGCGTGTGGTCGATATAGCCGTAGTCCGCCGGGTAGCGGGTGGAGGTGAACAGCATCCGGTCCAGCCGCATCCGATGCCGCTCGTGATCCATCTCGTACTTGTTGCGCGAACCCTGGGGGATCTCCACGATCACGTCGAATTCCACGACACCCTCCTTGCCCGGTCGGCCGTCGGGGGCTCCTGGTCCGGACGGCCGGGCGGCTGCCGGGAGGTGGACAGGCGGTCCACGGGTGCGCCCGCCGCGAACGGATGTGCCCTTCCAGTGTGCGCCCCGTCCCCCCGCCCCGGCCGGGAAACGGTGTGAGGGGCCGGGCTCCGGGTACCCGTCCGCGCCGGAGGAGCAACGGGAGGGGACCGACGGATCGCCGGATCCACCGGCCCGGGCGGCCCGCAGGACCCGCAGGAGGAGACCCGAGGAGGAGCGACAGTGCCGCGGATGACTCGGGACGAGGCGCGCCGGTGCTTCGCCGGGGCCAGGGTCGCACGGCTCGCGACGGTGGATCCCGAGGGGCGCCCCCATCTGGTGCCGATGGTCTTCGCCCGGCACGGCGAGGACGGGATCGTGACGGCCGTGGACCGCAAGCCGAAGAGCTCCCCGCGGCTGAAGCGGCTGCGCAATGTCGCCGTCACTCCGGCCGTGTCCCTGCTGGTGGACGTGTACGACGAGGACTGGGAACGGCTGTGGTGGGCGCGGGCCGACGGGGGCGCCCGCACCGTGTGGCCGGACGCGGCCGACGAGCAGGACCGCGACGCCCGCCGGACCGCTCTTGCGCTGCTCGCACGGAAATACCCCCAGTACCGGGACGTCCCGCCGGACGGACCGGTGGTTCTGATCACCGTCCACCGCTGGAGCGGCTGGCGCGCCTCCGGCGAACCCCGCACGACGGGGTGACGGGTCTGCGCCGGGCCGCCCGGCGTCACCGGCCGCGGGGACCGGTGTGCCGGGCGGCGGTGTCCGGCTCGTTCATCTCATCGGCCCCGGTCCCACGTGCGCCGCGTGCCGCGGAGTCCGGTGCCGGTGACGTCGGTGCAGCATCCCGATCATCGCCGTGGCCAGGCCCAGCGTGAAGATCAGCGCCAGGGCGAGGCCCGCCGCGAAGATGGCGAGGGCGCTCATGGTGGCGATCACATGGTGCAGCACCGACACGGTGTAGTGGGGGCCGCCGGCCAGATTGCCGATGATCGCCAGCACGGTGAAGGCGGCGGTTGCCGCGAGGAGGAACAGTCCGATGAGCAGCATCCGAGTCATCTCCCCAGAGAGTGCCGACGCCTCCCCGGGTACCCGCATCGCCGCGGGCCAGACAGCGGGGCGGTCCTGCGGCCCCGGGGGGACCGCGGCCGGGGCGACGGCGGCTCACAGCGGGGTGTGGCCGCCCGTCATGAGATAGGTCCCGTAGGCCACGGACGTCAGGGCCAGGGCCCCGCCCGGCAGCAGGACGTTCCGGGGGCGCACCCGCCAGCTGCGGCCGCAGGCGAGCGCGAGCGGGAGCAGCAACGGGAAGGCAGGCACCAGGAAGCGGGGTTTGGACGCATAGGGCCCGGAGCCGCAGATCGTGATCAGCAGGAGTATCCCGGCGTAGACCACCAGGGGCAGGGGCGCGCGGTCCGCGCAGAGCAGACAGAACAGCACCACCGCCGTGGCGACGACGACCAGGGCCAGCGGGTAGACGATCCGCCCGCCGTGCAGCAGCAGCGACTTGAGGAAGTGCAGCGAACCGGCGCCGAAGTCGAAGCGGGAGTCCCAGGCCCGCTGCACCGTGAAGTAGCCGCCCAGCAGATCGCCCGTACGGTCCCCGACCCACAGGACGAACCCCACCCAGCCCAGCGGGGCGATGACGGCCCCCCACCACAGCCCGGACGGAACGCGGCCGCGTCTGCCGGCGATCTCCCATCCGGCCGCCGCGCACACCGCCCCGGCCACCGCGAACCCGGTGGGCCGGGACAGGCCCGCGAGCGCGGCCAGCACACCGGCCCACAGCCAGCGGTCCCTCAGCACGGCATACAGGGACCAGGCGGCCAGCGCGGTGAGCAGCGGTTCGGTGTAGGCGATGCCCAGGACGACGGAGTGCGGCAGACAGGCCCACAGACCGACGAGCGCGGTGGCCACGGCTCGTCCGTACAGCAGTCGGCCGATCGCGTAGATGCCGTACGCGGCCACGCCCGCCGCGCTCCATGCGATCAGCAGGGCGGCCGCGCCCGGAGAGAGCGGCAGCACGGTGGACAGGGCGCGGATGAGTCCCGGGTAGAGCGGGAAGAACGCCCAGTCCCGCTGAACGGCACCGGTGGAGGCGAGGACATGGGCACGGGTGCCGTAGCCGAACTCGGCGATGTGCAGATACCAGCGGGAGTCCCAGGAGTGGGCCAGGCTCCTGAGCGCCGGCCGGCCGGAGAGGTGGTTCGCCAGCACGATCGCGGCGATCCCGGCCAGCCGTACACCGGCGAACAGGGCGAGTGCCGTCGCCGCGCCGGGCAGCAGCCGGTTACGCAGGGGAAGGCGTACGCCACGGGCGCCCCCGGCATGTTTCTCGACGGGGGTGGGCGAGAGTGCGCTCACCACTCGACCCTGCGGCACCGGCGTACCGTCCGCAACGTGAGGTTTGACCATGGTCGGGTCGTATATCAGCGCCGTACGAGAATTCGGCGTGACCCGGTCCTGAGCCCGGTGAACGACGTTGCGCCGTACGGGTGAAGGGCCCGCGCCCGGCAACCCCCGCCGAGTTCCCCTACTCGCCGTCCTCCAGACGGAAGCCCACCTTCAGGCCGACCTGGTAGTGCTCGATCCGGCCGTCCTCGATCCGGCCCCTGACCTGCGTGACCTCGAACCAGTCCAGTTTGCGCAGGGTGTGTGAGGCGCGGGTGACGGCATTGCGGATCGCCTGATCGATCCCCTCGGGCGAGCTGCCGACGATTTCCGTGACCCGATAGGTGTGGTCCGACATGGGGCTGCTCCTCTCCGCGCGGCGCCTGCGGCACACGTCAACTCCACGGTGCCGTAGGGCAGCGGGGACCGCGAGAGAGGGCACCACCCCTTGACCTCCGTATTGGTCCATACCAAAATCCAGGACACCCGTACGAGCGCTGAGCTCGTCCCCCACGTCGGGCCCCTTCTCTTGTCCGCAAGGCTGAACAGGACCCTCCGTGCGAAGACGTTTGCTTGCCCTGATATGTGTGTGCGCCTGCCTCCTCACCGCGTGCGGAGTTCTGTCCGACGCCGGGAGCGGGAGGCGGACCGTGACGGTCTGGCTGATGAAGGGCAGCGCCTCCGACGCGTTCCTCGCCCGGTTCACCCGCGACTTCGAGCGGACCCACGACGATCTGCGGCTCGATGTCCGCATCCAGGAATGGACCGGGATCGGCGCGAAGGTCCAGGAAGCGCTCGGGCGGCCCGACGGCGACGGCCCCGATGTCATCGAGGTGGGCAACACCCAGGTCGCCCAGTACGTCGACGGCGGCGGACTGATCGATCTGACCCTGGAGTCGATGCGGGACTGGGACATGGACCACTGGCTGCCGGGCCTCGCCGAGCCGGGCAGGTTCTCCGGACACCAGTACGGCGTCCCCTGGTACGCCGCCAACCGCGTCGTCATCTACCGCAAGGACCTGTTCGCGCAGGCCGGCATCACCGAGCCGCCGAAGACGCGCGACCGCTGGCTCGCCGACACCACGAAGCTCGACACCGGTGGCGTACAGGGCATCTATCTGTCCGGACAGGACTGGTACACCCTCTCCGGATTCATCTGGGACGAGGGCGGCGACCTGGCCCGGCAGACCTCGGCCGGCCGGTGGGAGGGCACCCTGCAAACGCCCGCCGCGCTGCGCGGCATGGATTTCTACCGGCAGCTCCAGGCACTGGGCGCCGGACCGGTCGACGCCGACGAGGAACACCCCCCGCAGGGCGAGGTGTTCGCGCGAGAAGAAGTCGCACAGATCGTGGCGGTGCCGGGGCTCGCCCAGCAGATCGAGCAGACCAACCCCGAACTGAAGGGAAAACTCGGGTACTTCCCCGTCCCGGGCCGCACGGCCGCCCGGCCCGGGGCCGTCTTCACCGGCGGTTCCGACCTGGTGATCCCCAAGAACACGGACGACCGCGCCGGCGCCACCGCCGTCGTCGCGGCCCTGGCGGGCACCACCTGGCAGACCGACCTGGCCCGCACGATGAACTATGTGCCCAACAAGACCTCCCTCGCCTCGGCGGTCGCCGGTGAGGAAGGCGTCGCGGCGATGGCGGCCGGAGCCGCCCGGGGCCGGGCCACTCCTGCCGCACCCACCTGGGCGGCCGTCGAGGCCGAGAACCCCATCAAGACCTATATGACCAAGGTGCTCCAGGGCGCGGACCCGGCGACCGAAGCGGACCGCGCCTCGCGCCGCATCACCCGGACACTCTCCGCCGGGTGACCGCGTCCCGCCCGGCGGGACCGTGGTGAGCCCGCCGGACGGGGGCGCGCGAGGACGGCGCGGGGGCGGGCCCTCGCCCTCGGAGCGAAGACGCCGCCGGTCAGCGCACCCTGCTCAACGACAGGGCGAACCTTCCCTCCTCGTCCGTCCACCAGTGCGTCAGATCCAGTCCGGCCGCAGCCAGTTCGCGCCGCACACCGCTCTCACGGAACTTCGCCGACACCTCGGTGCGCAGCTCCTCGCCGGCCGCGAAGTCGACCGCCAGATCGAGCGCGGGGATCTTCACGGTCTGTGCGGTGAGCGCCCGCAGCCGCATCTCGATCCACTCGTTCCCGGTGTCCCACAGGGCCACATGGGCGAACGCGTCCAGGTCGAAGTCGGCGCCCAGCTCGCGGTTGACGACGGCCAGGACGTTCTTGTCGAACTCGGCCGTCACCCCGGCCGCGTCGTCGTACGCGGCCACCAGCACCGACGGCTCCTTCACCAGGTCGGTGCCGAGCAGCAGCGCGTCCCCGGGCGTCAGCAGCGACCGCACCGAGGCGAGGAAGACCTCCCGCTCGGCGGGCACCAGATTGCCGATGGTGCCGCCGAGGAACGCGACCAGCCGTGGCCCGGGGGTCTCGGGAAGGGTGAGACCGGCGGTGAAGTCGGCGATGAGCGCATGGACCTCAAGACCGGGCCGCTCGGCGAGCAGCGCCTGCCCCGCCCCGGTGAGCGCGCTCTCGCTCACGTCCACCGGCACATAGGTGCGCAGCCCGGTCAGCGCGTCCAGCAGATGGCGGGTCTTCTCGGAGGAGCCGGAGCCCAGCTCGACCAGGGTGCGCGCGCGGGTGGCGGACGCGATCTCACCGGCCCGGGCGACCAGGATCTCCCGCTCGGCGCGCGTCGGGTAGTACTCGGGCAGTTCGGTGATCTTCTCGAACAGTTCGCTGCCGCGCGCGTCGTAGAACCACTTCGGCGGCAGCGTCTTGAGCAGGGGCGTCCCCGTGGGGAAGGCGGGGCCGAGGTCCTGGGGACGGGTGAGGCCGAGCAGCACATCGGCGCGCAGCGCGGCGTCCGTGGCGTCCTCGGGCAGGGTGCGGGTGACATGGAACGGGCTCACGTGCGGGGCTCCTCGGGGGGTGCGGATGCCGGGCAGAGATCCTTGAGGGGGGTCAGCAGGACATCGGTGCGCGTGGCCACGAGCAGCGTACGATCGGGCACCTCCTGCCAGCGCGGGTCGTCGTCATAGGGTTCCGAGGCCACCACGACGGAGGTGCCCGCCGGCTGTGGGGGTCCCCCCGGTGCCTGCGCGAGGCCGAGGGAGCGGGACGAGCCGGGAGCGGGGGAGGCGCCCGGCTCGGCGAGGTACCAGAGCGTGTCGCCCCAGGCGCTCGCCACGATCGTCTCCCCGTTGGTGAGCAGCAGATTGAGCCGGGATCCCGGGGCCGCCGCGGCGACCTCCAGCACCGTGTCGGCCAGCGCCTGCCCCGCCTCGTCACCGGCGCGCAATCGGCCCAGCACCAGGGCCCAGACGATCGCCGAGTCGCTGCGTGCCTCCAGCGACAGCAGCTCGGCCGGCGGCAGGGTCCCGGCCGGTCCGGCGACCGAACGGGGCCATCCGGCCACGGCCCCGTTGTGGCTGAACAGCCACCGGCCCGCGGCGAACGGCGCCGTGGCGGTCTCCCCGGGCGCACTGCCCTCGGTCGCGTCCCGCACGGCGGCCAGCAACGCGCCCGAGCGCACCACCCGCGCCAGATCGGCGAAGGAGGCGTCGCCCCAGATCGGACCGGCCCGTCGGTAACGGGCCGGCACCGGATCCCCCGGCGCGTACCAACCCACGCCGAAACCATCGGCGTTGACCGTGCCATGGCGCTGCATCCGCGGCGCCCACGACTGCCGGAGGAGACTGTGCCGGGGCTCCACCAGGAGCCGGCCGAGCGGCTCCTCGGGCCCCAGATAGGCGAGCTGACGGCACATCAGGCGTCCCTCGCGGTGCGGAACCCGGAGAAGATCTGCCGCCGGACCGGATAGTCCCAGTTGCGGAAGGTACCCCGGCATGCCACCGGGTCCACGGCGAACGAACCGCCGCGCAGCACCTTGTACTCCGGACCGAAGAACACCTCCGAGTACTCCTTGTACGGGAACGCGTTGAACCCCGGGTACGGCAGCAGATCGCTCGCCGTCCACTCCCAGACGTCGCCGATCAGCTGACGCACCCCGAGCGGCGAGGCCCCCGCCGGGTAACTGCCGGCCGGCGCGGGACGCAGATGCCGCTGGCCCAGGTTGGCGTGCTCGGGCGCCGGGTCGGCGTCACCCCAGGGATAGCGCCGGGAGCGGCCGGTCGCCGGGTCGTGCCGGGCCGCCTTCTCCCACTCGGCCTCCGTGGGCAGCCGGCGCCCCGCCCAGCGGGCATAGGCGTCCGCCTCGTACCAGCTCACATGCAGCACGGGCTCGTCGGGCGGCACGGCCTCGGTGACACCGAAGCGCCGCCGCAGCCACTCGCCGCCCTCCCGGCGCCAGTACAGCGGGGCGTCCAGGCCGTGGGTGCGGATATGGGCCCAGCCCTGCGGGGTCCACCAGCGCTCCTCGTCATAGCCCCCGTCCTCGATGAAGGCCCGATAGGCGGCGTTGGTCACCGGGGTGGTGTCGATATGGAAGGCGGGCACCGTCCGCACATGGGCGGGCCGTTCGTTGTCCAGCGCCCAGGGCTCGGTGGAGGTGCCCATGGTGAACGGGCCCCCGGGCACGAGAACCTCGGACGGCCCGGAGTACGGCGCCACCGGCTCCGGATCCGGAGCGGTGAGCGCCCGCGGCCCCCTGCGCAGCTGATGGGTGATCAGCATGGTCTCGTCGTGCTGCTGCTCATGCTGGGCGATCATGCCGAAGGCGAAGCCCGCCTCGGTCAGCCGCCGCCCCTCGAACGGGGTGTTCTCCAGCACGTCCAGGGCCCGGCCGCGCACCTCGGCGGCATAGCGGCGGGCCTCGTCGGGCGGCAGCAGCGGCAGCGAGGGCCGCTCGGCGCGCGGGTGCTCGAAGGCGTCGTACAGCCCGTCGATCTCGGGCCGCATGGCCTCCCGTCCCGCGACCGTGCGCAGCAGCCACAGCTCCTCCTGGTTGCCTATGTGCGCCAGGTCCCAGACCAGCGGCGACATCAGCGGGGAGTGCTGGGCGACGAGGTCGGGGCCGTCGACACAGGTGGTCAGGAGCGCGGTCCGGTCGCGGGCCGTGGTCAGCGCCCGGAGCGCGCGCTCCCGGAGCCGCTCGGGGCCGATCGCCGGCGGTTCGTCGGTCATGTGCGGATGTCCTTCCCGTGGAACCGGATGTCCTCCCCGCCGAACCGGGCGTCCTCCTCGCCCGGACGGATGTCCCTCCCTTGGAAGCGGAGCAGCAGATCGTCGGCGGGGCAGCGGCCCCTGGCCACATAGCGTTCGAAGAACCGCGCCACGGCACGCCGGACCTCGGCGGTGGCGCCGAGCCGGGGCAGGGCCTCGGCCGCGGCCGTGAAACAGACCGTGGCGGCATCGCGCAGCTCGGGATCGCTCAGCCCGTCCCGGGCGGCGGCGACCCACAGCGGATTGCACGGGGCGGGCAGCGAACCCGCCCGTTCGGAGAGGGGTTTCACCGCCCGGTACGCGGTCTCGGCGGCCTCCGGGTCGTCGAAGAGCGCGGTCGTCACGGCGAGCGGCACGATCCATCCGTCGTCACCCGGCTGGGCGTCGATCATGCGGAGTTCGAGATGGCCGCGGGGCCGTATCGGAGGGAACAGGGTCGAGAGGTGATAGTCGAGGTCGCCGCGGTCCGGGGGCTCGGCCGACCGGGTCCAGGCCCGGAAGCTCATGCCGTCCGGCACCCGCCAGGGACCGGTCTCGGCCCGCACGCACATCACGGGCGCGTCCATCACATGCCGGGCCCAGGTCATGCGCGGGTCGCCGCCCAGGGGCGGAGCGCCGCTGCGCCCCGGATCCATCGCGGCCCACAGGGACTGCCGCGTGGAGCGCCAGCCCGTGGGCCGGCCCAGGGCCAGCGGCGAGTGCGCGAACGCGGCGACCAGCACCGCGCCCAACTGGTGCGCCAGCCACCAGCGCCGTCCGTGCCCGAGGGGGCCCGGCTCCTCGTAACCGGCGTCCAGGCACACCTGGACGGAGGCGGAGCAGCACATCATTCTCCGCCCTTCGGGGCCGGCGCGGTCGAGGTAGTTCTCCATGGCGTCATAGCGCGGCTCATGGAGATAGCGACGCGGGGGGTTCCACGGGTCATGGCCGTAGCCGCTGAGTCCGATGCCCGCCTCGCCCAGCGACGCGCGGACCGCGTCGAGGTCGGCGGACACGGCCCGTATGCACTCCATCAGGGAGGCGGCGGGAGCGGAACTGAGCTCCAGCTGGCCGCCGGGTTCGACGGTGAGCGCCGAACTGAGGGGCAGGGACCGTAGCGCGGCATAGGCCGCCCGGAGACGTTCGGGTGGTACGGGGAGCCACGGTTTCCGCAGCTCGTGGACGAGCCATTCGAGCTCGACACCGAGGGAACGGGGCGGGCCGGTCTTGAAGCAGATGCCGCGGACCAGCGCCTCCACCTCGGCGTCCGTGACGGCGGAGCGGGACTCCGGACCGTCACTCACCGGATCGGACATGTCGGGATCCTCCTGGGGGTTCCACCATGTCACCGGCCCGGGGCCGGACGGGGCCCGGGCCGGTGTCGCTCGTCCCACCCAAGACCCTCGCGGGGGAATCGCACAAGGGTGCACAGTGGTGTGTTTCGGACTGCTCGCTTTCCGTTCCCGCACCCGGGAGCAGGTGTTTTCGGTACCGGGAAACTCCGTTGCGGCGTAGCACCAGCATCGCTCACCATGCGTTCATGAGCACGACGGGGGAGACCGGCCGTGGGCCGGAAGAGGCCGTGCGCGACGCGCTCACGGCGCCCACGGGGGTGGCGCCGTGAGCGCGCGCCTGCGCGGGATCGCGCAACGGACCCAGGAGATCGTCGAGGCGGGCGTCTACCGCGCCGACGACGGACGTACGGTGACCATCGCCGCGGCGGTCGAGGCCGCCCGGGCCGGCACCCGGCTGTTCGGACCCGACCCGGTGGGGACACCGGAAGTGGCCCGTGCCGTCACGCTCTTCGAGGTCACCGGGGAGAGCAGCCTGGAAGCGGCCCGGCGCCTGGTCGGCCGTTCGGGTGATCCCGTGGCCGTCCTCACCTTCGCCTCGGCGCGGAACCCGGGCGGCGGCTTCCTCAACGGCGCACAGGCCCAGGAGGAGGCCCTGTGCCGGGCCTCCGCGCTGTACGCCTGCGTGCGCGAGGCGAGGGAGTTCTACGACCACCACCGGGCGCACCGCGACCCGTTCTACACGGACCGCGTCATCCATTCACCCGCCGTGCCCGTCTTCCGCGACGACCGCGGACGCCTGCTCGGCACACCGTACGAGGCGGGCTTCCTGACGGCCGCGGCGCCGAACGCCGGTGTGGTGCTGCGCAGCACGCCGGAGCGCGCGGACGCCCTGCCGGGTGCCCTGGTGGCCCGGGCCGAGCGGGTCCTGGAGACCGCGGCCGCCTGCGGCTACCGGCGCCTGGTGCTGGGCGCATGGGGCTGCGGGGTGTTCCGGAACGCCCCGGCGCAGGTGGCCGGGGCGTTCCATGAACTGCTGGTCGAGGGGCGTTTCCAGGGGTACTTCGAGGAGGTCGTCTTCGCCGTCCTCGACCGCACTGAGGACGCGGCCACCCGGGGCGCGTTCCTGAGCGCCTTCGGGGAGGTGTGCGCCCGCTGACCCGGGCGCTCAGGACCAGCCGTACCGCTCCTGGAGATGGTGCACCACCAGATTGAACCGGCCACGGTCCAGCGCGCACGCCTCCCGGCGCATACCGGCGTCGTGCAACCGCATGACGCGCTCTATGTACACCCAGGAGTCGCGCTCCGACCGGTCCCAGGGGCCGTGGCCGATCGGCACCCAGTGGCGCGGATCCCCGTGGGCGTGTGTGCCGTCGTGCCGCTTGCTGGTCAGTTGCACGGCGAGCAGCGTCCCGGCCGCCTCCCGGGCCACCACGAGCACCGGGCGGTCCTTGCCGCGGCCGTCGTTCTCCTCGAACGGCACCCAGGTCCAGACGATCTCGCCGGGGTCCGGGTCGCCGTCGTGCGCGGGCGCGTACTCGGTCCGCACCGGCCCCACGTCATGGGGATCGGCCTCGGTGGTCGCGGAGGGGCCGTAGCGGCCGGGAACGTCTTCGTCGGTGAAGTCGGTAAAGGCAGTCACCCGGATCACGTTAGAACGTCACCGCCGGCGCCCGCCGAGCGGGTCGGGACGGGGTGAGACCGCGTCAACTGCCCCCTTTGTCCCCGGCGTTACGGCTGGGGCGGGTTGTCCCGGTCCTGCTGGCTCCGCATCTGCTCCCGGAGCGCGTCCGGGCCCTTGTCGACCCGACCGCCCTGGTCGCCCTGGGGCCTGTCCTGGACACCCTGGGGTGTCTGTTCCTCGTGGCCCTTCAGCATCCGCTTGAGCTTGTCCATCATGGACATCGTGGCCTCCTTGCGGGTCTGGTCCCTCTTCCAGGATCGGCGCCCCACGCCGCTGCTGCATCCCCAGCGGCCCTGGTGACGCGATCCCGGCGGCGAGGCGGATCCGGACCCCGCACACCGCCGGGGCCGTGCCGCGGTCCGTGGGACGGCTCCTGTGCGGCACGGGCGTGCACCGCCGGGTCCGGCGCATCGTCGTCGGAGGATCTGGAGGATCTGGGGATCTGGACGGTCCGGAGGGTCCGGAGGGTCCGGAGAGCCGCCCGGATCGAGGACGGGCCCTCTTTCCGCCGTGCGGCCCGGCCCGTGTCCGGCCGGTCGGGAGCGCCTCGGCCGTCCGCGGGGGCGGTCCCGTCAGCGCTTGTACAGGTCGTCGTCCGGCAGCCAGGCGTCCCCGGCGTTGATGCCGAGGTCGCCGACCCCCGCGGCCAGGGCGTCGACGACGGCCCGTACCGCGGTGCGTCCGTCGTCGCCCCGCCAGACCGCGGACCAGGTCCAATAGGCCTTGGGTGCGATCAGGGGGCGGCGTACCAGGCCGGGCGGGAGGGGAGCGGTCCGGTCCTCGGGGCAGCCGACGACCGGACGGCGGCTGCGGCGGACCTGGTCGAGGAACGCGGCATCGGTGACGCCGCCGTCCGGGACACGGACCGCGCGGGCGCCGGTGTCCTCGGACAGCCTGCGGGCGAAGGCGTTCCAGGACGCCCGGGAGACGGTGTCCTCGTAGAGGAGCACCGCGCAGTCCCGGGCCGGTATGCCGCCGTCCTCAAGACCGCCGTCGGTGCGCTCGCGGGACACGGCGTGGAGCCGGTCGGCGCCGATGAGCCGGGCCCCCAGGTCCTGGCGCGCCAGGTCCCCGGTGCGTATCCAGCACACGGCGACATCGAGGCTGCCGTCCGCGACCCGGGCCGCCTGGGCGTGGGAGGGCGCGACCCTGGCGTCGACATGCAGTTGGGCCGCCACGGCGGTGCGTGCGGTCAGGTCCGGGGGCAGCCAGTTGACATGGCCGAGCCGCACCGGCTCGGACCGGGCGAGCCGGCCGGCCCGCAGCCGGAGATCGTCGGCCCGTTCCACCAGGGCGCGGACCTGGGGGAGCAGGGCCGCACCGGCGGGGGAGAGGGACATCGAACGGTGGTCGCGATCGAACAGTCGTACGTCGAGATCGCGTTCGAGAGTCTTGAGCTGCTGTGCCAGGAAAGGGCCGGTGACCAGCAGGTGCTCGGCGGCCCGGCCGATGTCCAGCTCTTCGGCAACCGCGAGGAAGTACCGCAACTGGCGCAGTTCCACGCTTGTCATGCTACGTCGGTGGGGGGCCACCTCCACCGGCGAGTGACCCTGTCGGACCGTACGCGGTCGCGCTACCGTCGGGTCCCCGGGGGCGAGGGGGGAGACCGCTCGGTGATGTCGCTCCCCCGAGTACCGGCACGAAGCCTCAGACCTGGAGCCGCACATGACCACCGCACGGGACCTGCTGATCGTCGCTCTGGACGCCGGCCCGGGCCGGCGTGCCGAACCGGGCGATCTGTCCCTCGCGCTCGCCGGAGCCGAACTGCTCGACCTCAGGGACGCCCGGGCCCTGACCCTGGACGGAGACCTCCTGGTGCCGGGCGACCCGCCCGCGACGGACGACCGGCTGCTGCGCGAGGCCGCCTCCGCACTCGTCCGGCAGACGCCCCGTGAGCCGGTCGAGGACTGGCTGTGGCGCCGAGGGCGCGATCTCGCCTCCGCCTATCTGGCCGCCTTCGAGGAGGAGGGCCGTTTCACCCGTCAGCGCCGCCGCTGGCTGCCGTCCTGGACCGGTGAGGCGGCGCTGGTCGATTCCCCCGCCCGGCAGCAGGCCACGGACCGGTCGGCGGCAGACGAACCGGTGCTCGCCACCCTCACCTCGACCATCGGGATCCGCGAGGCGCCCGCGGCGGGGCTGCCGGACGAGACCGACACGGAGGTGGTGACGATCCTGACGGCCGTCGACGACGCCGTGACGGAGCTGACGGCGGTACGGCAGCGGCGCGCCATCGAGAAGGCGGCCTTCGACAACATCTGGCGGGGCCCCTGAGGACATCCCCGGCGAGGTCGGCGCCGCCGGCCGGTTCCGGTCACGGCGCCGGCGGCCGCCCCAGGGCCGCCTTGACCTCTCTGGTGCGGTCGTCGGCGAGGACCTCGCCCCGGCCTTCGGCGAGCGCGCGCATGGTCTGCTCGGCGACCTCCGCGGCTGTGATCTTCGGTGCGTCCGTCCAGGCGCTCAGCTCCGTGTCCACGAAACCGGCGTGCACCGCGACCACCAGGGTGCCCTGCTCCCGCAGTCCTTCGCGCAGTGCGTTGGTCAACGACCACTCGGCCGCCTTGGAGGCCGCGTAGCCGGCCCAGCCGGGCCGGGCGGCCCAGGACGCCACCGAGAGCATGTTCACCAGGGCGCCGCCGCCGTTGCGTGCCAGGACGGGGGCGAAGGCGCGGGAGACGGCCCAGGTGCCGAAGAAGTTGACCTCCATCGCCTGCCGGGCGCCGTCCAGGTCGCCTTCGAGGAGCGTGGTGCCCCAGCCGCCCACCCCGGCGTTGTTGATCACCACGGTGACGTCGTCCGCCGCGGCGACGGCCGCCGCGATCTCCCCGGGGTCGGTGACGTCCAGGCGCAACGGGGTGACGCCGGCGTCGGCCACGCTCTCCGGGTCGCGCGCGGCGGCGTAGACCTTGGCCGCGCCGTGGTCGAGCAGCGCCCGGGCGAAGGCCCTGCCGATACCGCGGTTCGCGCCCGTCACCAGGGCCACCGATCCAGTGATGTCCATCGCGCTTCCTTCGCCGTAGTGGGAGACGCCGACTCCCGGACTCCGTAGGGGCGTTCGGAGGTGGGCCGAGTCCGGGCCGCCGCCTCCCGGCCGCGGGCGACCGTACCGTGGCCGTCCGTCCCCCCTTCACCATCACGCGCGACACGGCCGATCGCACCCCCGAAACGGCTTCGGGCGTACGGGATCCCCCTCCCGTACGCCCGACGTCCCACGCCCCGGCCGTCCGGTACCCGAGGGTCAGCTCTCGTCCTCCTCCACCTCGATCCGCTCCGGCCGCCGTGAGGGGACCACGTCGGGGCCGGCCGCCCCGGTGCCCGTCGCCCCGTTCCCGTTCTTGTTCATCGACGACAGCAGGTGACGCGCGAGACCCAGACCGGTACCGCCCATCGTCAGGGCCTTGGTGAAGGTCTCGGCCATGCCGTCGGCGCCGTTGAGCAGCACCATGTTGTCGACACTGCCGAAGGCGGACGCGCCCGCCTGCACGATCTCCGGCCACTTCTCGGCGAGTTGCTGGGCGATCACGGCCTCCTGGTTCTCCGCGAGCGCCCCGGCGCGGGCCTTGATGGCCTCCGCCTCCGCGAGACCCCCGGCCCGGGCCGCCTCGGCGGTGGCCAGACCCCTCGCCCGAGCCGCGGCGGCCTCCGCCTCACCGGTGGCCCGGGTCGCCGCCGCGGTCGCCTCACCCCGCGTCCTGGTCGCCTCCGCCTCCGCGCCCGCGGCCGTCTTGACCCGGGTCGCCTCGGCCACAGCCGCCAGCTCGGTCTCCCTGGCGGTGGCCTGCGCCGCCGAGATCCGCGCATCCCGCTCGGCCTCGGCCAGGGTGCGCCTCTCGTAGGCCGCCGCGTCCGCGGGCTTGCGGACGTCCGCCTGGAGCTGCTGCTCACGACGGTGCGCCTCGAGCTCCGCGACGCGGGTCTCCTGCACCACGACCTCCTGACGGGCCGCCGCGTCCGCGAGTGGACCGGCCTGGCGCGCCTTCGCACCCGCCTTGTCGCGCTCCGCCTGATAGCCGGCCTGGAGGATCTCGCTGTCCCGGGTCGCCTCCGCCATCCGTGCGAACGACTGCTGCTCCGCCTCGGTGGCGAGACGATTGGCCTCCGCCTGCGCGATGCGCGCGTCCCGCTGCACCGCCGCGGCGTGCGGTGCGGCCAGGTTCTGGATGTAACCCGTCGGGTCCTCGATCTCATGGATCTGCAGGGAGTCAACGATCAGGCCGAGCTTCTCCATCTCGGTGCCGCAGGCGGCCCGGGTCTGCCCGGTGAGCTTCTCCCGGTCCCGGATCATGTCCTCGACCGTCAGACCGCCCACGATGGAGCGGAGATGACCCGCGAACACATTGTGGACCCGCTCCGCCATCAGCTTCTGCTGGTCGAGGAAGCGCCGTGCGGCATTGGCGATCGACACCAGGTCGTCGCCCACCTTGAAGATGACCACGCCCCGCACCTTCAGCGGAATGCCCTGGTGGGTCACGCAGTCCACCTGCAGTTCGGTCTCGTTGAGATCGAGGGACAGCTTGCGCACCGCCTGCACACCGGGCAGCACCAGCGTGCCGCGCCCGGTGACGATGCGGAAACCCATGCCCTCCTCGAGGCCTTCGGTCCGGTGTGCCGAACCGGAGATGATCAGTGCCTCGTTGGGCTCAGCGACGCGCCACATCAGCTTGAAGATCCCGACGAGCAGGATCAGCGCGAGAACTGCCGCCCCCGCGACGACGCCCATGACCATCGGTCCACGCCCCCTCCGCCTGGTGCCGGGTCGGCACCGAACGAGGGGAGTGTGCGCCCGCGGAGGCCCGAGGTGAAGACGTCGCGGGCGTCTTGTCACCGTCCTGATGGGTCCGGCCTCGGGCCGCCCGGCGGCGGGCTCAACCGTCGTACACCGTCTCCACATACACGGTCCGCGGCGGAAGGTACTCCACCACCATGATCAGCGTGCCCGGCTCGATACGGCCCGTGCCGTGCGCGGGGTGGGCCAGGAAGTGCTCGGCGCCGCCACGCACCCGGACGATCACCTCGCCGACCAGACCGGGCCCGACGGCACCGGTGACACGCCCCAGCAGACCGACCATCGACGCATCGCCCATGGTCACAGCGTACGGCCCCAACGGCCTTGTGCCGCCCGGGCGTCGGCGGCGGATTCCGGTGACGGACCACCCCGGGCCGCACGCGTCCTCGGGGCGGCGACGCGCCGGGGCCCGGTGCCCGTGACCCCGGGCGTTCTGCCAAGATGCGTACGTCATGGTGCATTTACCGGAACAGCCCGTACCTTCGTCGCCCGCACCCACCGCCGTGCCGACGAGTGCCGATGTGGCACGCCTGGCCGGAGTCTCGCGCGCGACCGTCTCGTACGTCCTGAACAACACCAGCGCCGTACGCATCAGCGAAGCCACGCGCCGCCGTGTCCACGAGGCCGCCGAGGAGTTGGGGTACGTCCCGCACGCCGCCGCCCGCAGTCTGCGCGCCGGGCACAGCCGTATGGTGCTCATGCCCGCGCCTCGGGTCCCGGTGGGCCCGCTGCACAGCCAGTTCTTCAACGATCTCCAGTGGGCCCTCGGCCGTTTCGACTACACCGTGGTGCAGTACGGCGGCATCGGCCTGAACGGCGACGAGGCCGCCCGCGCCTGGGCCGAACTGCGCCCGGTCGCGGTGGTGGTGCCCGACGGCGGACTGGGCCCCCGGGGAGTGCACATCCTCAAGCGCTCCGGAGCGCGTGCCGTCGTCACCCTGGGCCCCGAACGCGTCGAGGGCGCCCATGCGCTGCTGCTGGACCATGTCGGGGTCGGACACAGCGCCGGGGCGCATCTGCTGGCCCGGGGACGCCGTCGCATCGGGGTCGTCGTCCCGGGCGAACCCGGACTTGAGCACTTCTCCAGGCCCCGCCTCGCGGGGGTGCGGCGCGCCCTGGAGGGCACCGGCGCGACCGTCACCGAGCTTCCGCTGACCTACGAGGAGGAGGCCGCCGCCCGGCTCGCCGGGCGCTGGCGCTCCCTGGGCCTGGACGCCGTCTTCGCCTACAACGACGAGTACGCGATGCTGCTGATGCGCGCCCTGCTGGACGCCGGCGTGGACATCCCGGCGGGAACGGCCGTGGTCGGTGCCGACGACCTGATGCTGGGGCGGCTGCTGCGGCCCCGGCTGAGCACCGTCCACATCGAACTGCCGTCCGGACGCGATCTGGCCGAGCTGGTCGACCGTGTGGTGCGCGACCCCGGCGGCGTACCGGAGGTGCACCAGGTGCTCGGAGCGCGCGTCGTCCACCGGGAATCGAGCTGAGCGGCCGGCGAGCCGGACGTCAGTGACCGTTCTGCTCGGCCTTGGACTGCTGCTCGGCGACCGCCTGGCGGACCTCGTCCATGTCCAGCTTCCGCGCCTGCCCGATGACGTCGTCGAGAGCGGACTGCGGCAGTGCACCCGGCTGGGCGAAGACCGCCACCCGGTCCCGGACGATCATCAGCGTCGGGATCGACTGGATACCGAAGGCCGCCGCCAGCTCGGGCTGCGCCTCGGTGTCCACCTTGCCGAACACCAGGTCCGGGTTCTCCGCCGCGGCCTTCTCGTACACGGGGGCGAACTGACGGCACGGCCCACACCAGGACGCCCAGAAGTCGATCAGGACGAATTCGTTGTCCTGGACCGTCTGGTCGAAGTTCTCCTTGGTGAGCTCCACGGTGCTGCTCATGTCGTTGTCCCTCTTTCTGGTGGCGTTCTGGTGTCCGGTCCGAGCCGCTGTCCACAACGGCGGCACAGCGGCATGTATTCCACACGTGTTCCGCGCGCGTACCCGTGTGGCCACCGCGCACACCACCCACCAGACTGGCCCTATGACGGAAACCGAATCCATCGCCTACGACGTCGTGGTGCTCGGCGCCGGGCCCGTGGGGGAGAACGTCGCCGACCGCACCCGAGCAGCCGGCCTCGCCACCGCGATCGTGGAGAGAGAACTGGTCGGCGGCGAGTGCTCGTACTGGGCGTGCATCCCCAGCAAGGCGCTGCTGCGCCCGGTGATCGCCCGCGCCGACGCCCGCCGGGTCCCCGGGGTCGACGGTGTGGCGGGACCCCTCGACGCGCCCGCGGTCCTGGCCCACCGCGACCATGAGGTCGGGAACTGGCACGACGACGGACAGGTCGCCTGGCTGGACGGCATCGGAGCCGATCTGTACCGGGGACACGCCCGGCTGGCCGGGCCGCGCACCGTCACGGTGACCGGCCCCGACGGCGAACAGCACGTCCTCACCGCCCGGCACGCGGTCGCCGTGTGCACCGGAAGTGGTGCCCGGCTGCCGGACCTGCCGGGACTCGCCGAGGTGAAACCGTGGACCAGCCGCGAGGCCACGGGCGCCAAGTCGGTGCCCGGCCGGCTGATCATCGTGGGCGGCGGTGTGGTGGCGAGCGAGATGGCCACGGCCTGGCACGCCCTGGGCTCCGAGGTGACCGTTCTGGTCCGCGGCAAGGGCCTGCTGCCGCGCATGGAGCCCTTCGCCGGCGAACTGGTCGCCGAGGCGCTCGCGGAGGCCGGGGTGGACCTGCGCACCGGGACCTCGGTGGAGTCGGTGCGGCGGGAGGGCGACACCGTCGTGGTCGTCACGGACTCCGGGGACCGCCTGGAGGCGGACGAGATCCTCTTCGCCACCGGCCGGGTGCCCCATACGGACGACATCGGACTGGAGACCGTCGGTCTGGAACCGGGCTCCTGGCTGGAGGTCGACGACACCCTGCGGGTCACGGACAGCGACTGGCTCTATGCGCTCGGCGATGTCAACCACCGTGCACTCCTCACCCACCAGGGGAAGTACCAGGCGCGGATCGCGGGCGCGGTGATCGCGGCCCGCGCGGCGGGCGTCCCCCTGCTGGAGACCGATCCCTGGGGCGCCCACGCCGCGACCGCCGACCATGCGGCGGTCCCGCAGGTGGTCTTCACCGACCCGGAGGCGGCGGCCGTGGGTCTCTCCCTGGCCGAGGCGGAACAGGCGGGCCGCCGGGTGCGCGCGGTGGACGTCGACCTGACCTCGGTCGAGGGGGCGATCCTGTACGCGGACGGCTACCGGGGCCGCGCCCGAATGGTCGTCGACCTGGACAGCGAGACCCTGCTGGGCGTCACCTTCGTGGGCCCCGGCGTCGGCGAACTGATCCACTCCGCGAGCGTCGCGGTCGCCGGCGAGGTGCCGATCGACCGCCTGTGGCACGCGGTCCCGTCCTTCCCGACGATCAGCGAGGTCTGGCTGCGCCTGCTGGAGGCGTACCGGGGCTGACGGCTGCGGCGTCGGTCGTACGGGGGGGAAAAACAGACGGTCCCCCCGTACGACCGCACACCGGGCCGGGCCCGCCCGGAGCCCGGCAGCGCGAGTGGGCGCCGGGGCGACCGCTGCCGGTGCCCCGGACCCCGGCTCAGCCGGGCAGGGGGAACCCCAGTTCAGCGGCGGCCCGTTCAGGTGTCGGCTGGGCCCAGCGCGCCGCCACCGCCTCATTGGTCGACAGCGAGCGCACCTCCGCCCGGTCCAGATAGAGCGTGCCGTCCAGATGGTCCGTCTCGTGCTGGACGATACGGGCCGGCCAGCCCGTGAACTCCTCGTCCACCTCTGCCCCGTGCTCGTCCAGCGCCCGCAGCCGCACCCGGGCGTGCCGGGCCACCACGGCCTGCCAGCCCGGCACGCTCAGACAGCCCTCGAAGAACGCGGCCCGTTCGGTGCCGACCGCCTCGTACGAGGGGTTGACGAGCACCCGGAAGGGCTGCGGCACCCGTCCCCGCACGGCCCGGATGTCCTCGGGCACGGGCGCCGGGTCCTCGATCACGGCGATCCGCACCCCCACCCCGACCTGCGGGGCCGCGAGCCCCACCCCGGGCGCGGCGTGCATCGTGGTGCGCAGCGCCGCCACGAAGCGGGCCAGCAGGGCGGGCGACAGCTGCCCCTCGAAGGGTTCGGCGGCACGGCGCAGCACCGGATGACCGGCGGCCACGATCGGCAACGGGCCGCCTGCCGCGAGGAGTTGCTCGACACGCTCGGCGATCGGGAGGGCGTGCGGGTCGGTGCGGTCGACTTCGGATGCCATCGCGCCAGCATGACAGGCGGATCACGGACGCGCACGGCCCGCCGGGGCCTCCGCGGCCTCGGGCCGGGGCGCCTCCGGGACGTGCCCGCCGGGCGTCGCGGGGCGGACGGTCCCTTCGGAACACGCCCCGAGGCGGCCGCCGGGTAGCGTGGTGCGGCACGCAGCACGCGGCAGGCACGCCGGAGGGAGACGGTCATGGCACAGCGCGAGCAACCGCGCCACGGATCCCGGCGGCGGGCACAGGGGGAGCTGGAGGGCCAGGTGCTCGGGGCGCTGCGCCAGGCCGACGCCCCGGTGACCGCGGCCTGGGTGCAGCAGCACCTGGGCGGGGATCTCGCCTACACCACCGTCGTCACGATCCTGACCCGGCTGCTGGCCAAGGACGCCGTCTCCCGGGAACGGCAGGGACGTTCCTTCGTCTGGACACCCACCGCGGACGTACCGGGGCTCACCGCGCTCAAGATGCGCCGGCTGCTCGACGGCGACCGCGACCGCGAAGCCGTCCTCGCCAGCTTCTTCACCGCACTGTCCCCGGACGACGAGCAACTGCTGCGCGCCCTCCTGGACGCCACGGACACACCGGACGCAGCGGACATGGCGGACGGCCGTACGGAGGGCTGACGTCTCATGGGGATCTTCGCCCTGCTGCCGCTGGTTCTGCCGCTCACCGCCTGGCCCGTGGCACGGCTGGCCGAACTGCATCTGCACCCGCGCACGGCCACCCGGCTGCTCACCGGTGTCGCCTCCGTCATGGCCGTGTGCAGCACCCTCTGTCTCGCGCTGCTCATGGTCGTCGGCACCGCCCGGCTGCCGGGCAATCCCCTGCCGGACGGCTGGTCCGGCCCCGAGGTGAGGAACGCCGTGCCGTACGACGAGATCGTGGGCACCGCGGCGATCCCGGCACTCGCCCTGGTCGTGGCCGGCTGCGCACGGGCGCTGTGGCGTCACCGGTGGACCGTCCGCCGGGCGCACCGCACGCTGGCCGGGCTGCCGGGCCGCTCGGTGGCCGTACTGCCCGAGACCGAGCCGTACGCCTATGCGCTGCCCGGAGGGGGGTCGCAGGACCGGATCGTCGTCACCACGGCCCTGCTCGACGGGCTCACCTCCGCAGAGCGCCGGGCTTTGTTCGCCCATGAGCGCGCCCATCTGACGGCCCGTCACCACCGTCATCTGCTGGCCGTACGACTCGCGGCCCGCGCCAACCCCTTTCTCGTCCCGCTGCGTACGGCCGTCGTCTACACGGCGGAACGCTGGGCCGACGAGGAGGCGGCCCGCGCGGTGGGCAGCCGCCGGGTGTTGGCCCGGGCGATCGGCAGGGCCGCGCTGCTGTCCCGCGGCACCCCGGCGCCGACGCTGGCGGGGCTGGCGACCGCGGGCCCGGTGCCCCGCCGGGTGGCGGCCCTGCTCGGTCCCGCGCCCGCGCCCCGCACCTGGCCCTCGGTGTTCACCTCGGCGGGACTCGCCGTCTGGGGCGCCGCCGCCGGCACCCTGCTGTCGGCGATGTCCTCGGCCAACTCGGCGGTGACCATGTTCCTGGTCCTGTGCGCGGCGGAGAGCCTCTGAGGAGCCGGATCCCGTGGGCCCCCTTCCGCGCGAGGGACGGCCCGTGCCCGAACACCGGGCACGGGCCGTTGACGTCCGTGGGCGTCCGTCGGCATCCGCCCTCAGCCGTCCACGAAGTCCCCCGCGAGCGCCGCGGCGATTCGCAGATGCGGCCCGGCCTCGTCGTCGCGGCCCTGACGCTGGAGCGTGCGTCCGAGCAGCAGCCGGGCGTAGTGCTCCACCGGCTCGCGCTCCACGATGGTGATCAACTCGGCCTCGGCGCGACCCAGTCGGGCCGAGTGGTAGTAGGCCCGCGCCAGTAGCAGCCGCGGCGCGGTCTGCTCCGGCACCTCGTCGACCAGACCCTCGAGGACCTGTGCCGCGGCGTAGTAGTCCTTGGCGTCGAAGAACATCCGCGCCCGCTCCCAGCGCTCCGCGGGCTCCCCGTGGTCGTAGTACGTCGTCTCCACCGAAGACCTCCTCACGGCGCCGTCAACCGGGGCGGACGGGTGAATATTCCATGGCCCCGGGCACGCCGGCGGCCGTCCGCGCGGTGGACGCCCGCCGCGCGGGCGAGCTTTGTGACGGGCGCGTGGATGGACTGACGCGGCTGCCCGCGCGGGGCTAGGTTGAGCGGTATGAGCAATCTTGATCGCGAGCCGGTGCCTTCCGAGTGCGGCGGCCGCGGGTTCGTGGTGGCGGAGCCGGTGCGTGAGCTGCTCAGCCCCCGTCGGGTACGGCTCGGCGAGTCGACGGAGGTCCGCCGGCTGCTGCCCAACCTGGGCCGCCGGATGGTCGGTGCCTGGTGCTTCGTCGATCACTACGGTCCGGACGACATCGCCGACGAGCCCGGTATGCAGGTCCCGCCGCATCCGCACATGGGGTTGCAGACGGTGAGCTGGCTGCACGAGGGCGAGGTGCTGCACCGTGACTCGACCGGCAGCCTGCGGACCATCCGCCCCCGGCAGCTGGGCCTGATGACCTCGGGCAGGGCGATCAGCCACTCCGAGGAGAGCCCCAGGCCGCACCAGCGCTTTCTGCACGGGGCGCAGCTCTGGGTGGCCCTGCCCGACACCCACCGGCATGTCGAGCCGCACTTCGAGCACCATCCGGAACTGCCCGTGGTCACCGCGCCCGGACTCCGGGCCACGCTGATCCTGGGCGAGGTCGACGGCGCCAGGTCGCCCGGCACCACCTACACACCGATCGTGGGCGCCGACCTGGCCCTGAGCCGCGGCGCGGACGTACGGCTGCCGCTGGACCCGGACTTCGAGTACGCGGTCCTGGCGATGTCCGGCGAGTCCCGTGTCGACGGCGTCCCGGTGCTGCCGGGCTCGATGCTCTACCTGGGCTGCGGCCGCACCGAACTCCCGCTGCGCGCCGAGTCGGACGCGGGCCTGATGCTTCTGGGCGGCGAGCCGTTTGCGGAGGAGCTCGTGATGTGGTGGAACTTCATCGGACGGTCAGCGGAAGACATCGTACAGGCGCGCCAGGACTGGATGGAAGGCCGCCGATTCGGCGAGGTACAGGGATACGACGGCGCTCCGTTGCCCGCTCCGGAGCTGCCGACGGTGCCGCTGAAACCCCGGGGGAATCGCCGCTGACCTGCGAAGGCGCCTGCCTGTTCGGTCGCCGGATGGGCCGGCTGCTCGTAAGGTCTTGCCTCTGTTCTGGGGGTGCTCGACAAAGCGGCGGCTGACTGGTCGGAGGGGCTGACCGAGGTGACCGCCGATCCAAAGTACCGCCGTCTGTGGGTAGCTGTAGGAGTCCCTATGCTGACCCAATGCTGATCTTTCTGACGCTGAGTCAGCTTGCATCAAGGCTTGCCCTCTGTAGTTTTAGCGCCTGCAGCGGGGTTTCGCTGGCTCGGCGGCGACCGAACCGCTGCTGACTCTGGAGGCGGCGGGCTGGGACTACATGTGGAAGTGGGGCGCCTGGCGACACGTTGTGGGGAGTCAACAAGATTCGGACCTCCTCCCTCTGCTTGCCGAACGCGGCATCACGCTGTCCACGAGCCAGGTCTACCGGCTCGTCGTCGAGCGACCGGAGCGACTGAGCCTGAAAATCCTCATGGCTCTGCTCGACATCCTCGACTGCACCATGGACGACCTCATCGAGCCGATCGCGGCGGCCGGGGCAGTGAAGAAGCCGAAGAAGGCAGCCGCCCGTGGCTCGGCGCCCGACGCGGAGGGGCTCGGCGGACTGCGTCCAAAGCGTGCTCGCATCAGAGGAGTTGATCGGCCTTGACCACGGCTGACCAGCTGGATCGCGCCGTCGCGGACCCGATCGGCCTGATCACAGACCTCGTCACCGATGTCGAGAAGGAACTCGGCGCCGAGAGGATCCGGGCCGTGGCCACCGTGGTCGCGGGTGGCCGCGCGAAGTCACGGAGCCTGGCCAAGGCCCTGGCGATGCGACCCGCGCTCCTGACCGACGGCCGGTCCCCGGCACCCCGGGCGATCGGTGATCTGCTCATCGCGCTCCGCAAGGCCGGCGCCTCGGCGATCGCGGCACCGGTCTGCGCCGAGTGCGGCAAGAAGCTGCGAACCCTCCAGCGCAAGGGCCAAGACTGGTACTGCGGAGTCTGCGGGCAGGAGAGAGCCGAGTGCACCGCCTGCGGCAACGTCCGACGCGTCAGCTTCCGCGACCGCAAGGGCCCGCCCCGCTGCAAGATGTGTCCCGACAACGACGACCGTGATCCTGCCGCGGTCGTCCACGAACTGATCACCGCGATCGCCCCTGGTGCCGACGGCGATGCGGTCGCCGAGGCCCTCCGCCGGTCGGCACCCCACCGACCTCACCATCGCCAGAGAGTGGTCTGGGTCCTGGAGGAAAACCCTCGCCTGCTGACAGGGGAGGGACACCTGGCGCCACACCGCGCCATCCTGCGGTTCATCGACCTGCTGCACGAGGCCGGGGTCGCCGGGATCGTCCGGCCCGGCTGCCCTCGCCGCCACCGGGTGGTCCGCATCGACAAGCCACTGGACGGGCAGCGCGTCTGCCGCAACTGCATCGCCAAGTCCCGCATCGAAGAATGCGTACGCTGCGGCGCCCGGCGGGAACCGGCCACCCGCGACGCCGACGGGCGACCACTGTGTCCGAGCTGCCTGGTCAAGGACCCGGCGAACCTGGAGACGTGCATCGTCTGCGGCGAGTCACGCATGGTCAGCAACCGCACCGCGGACGGGCCGATCTGCCCGAACTGCCGTCCCCTGCCCATCCTGCTCTGTTCGATCTGCGGTCGCACCGCACCCTGCATGCTCTCGAAGCTCACCGGCCTGCCTCGCTGCGGCGGCTGTGACAGGCGCCAAGCTCACTGCACCGGTTGCGGACGAATGCGCGGCATACACTCCGGCACCGCCGACGCCCCCGTCTGCGGCCCCTGCACCACGCCGGACGCCGAGCTCTGGCGCCCCTGTCCCACTTGCGGACAAGCCGAACGGCTGCACGCACCGGGACCGTGCCCCCGCTGCAGCCTCAAGCAGCGGCTCCACGAACTCCTCGCCGATGGCACCGGCTCCATAAACCCGAAGCTACAGCTCCTTCACGACGCCCTGGGCGACACCGAGCGGGCCGGCACCGCGATGCGCTGGCTCTCCAAGGGCATCGTCTCCACCGTCCTGTCCGATCTTGGCTCCGGCCGCCGGCCTCTCACTCACAAGGCCCTGGACGAGCTTCCTGAAGGCAAGGTCGTCGAGCACATCCGCAGCGTCCTCGTCGCCACCGGAGTCCTGCCCCAGCGAGATGAGCAGATGGTCCGTCTCGAACGGCACGTGAAGGACCTCGTCTCCTCCCACGCGACGGCCGAGGGCCGGAAAATCCTGCACCGGTACGCGACGTGGCATCTCCTGCGCCGGCTCCGCCGACGCAGCCGCGGCAAGGACATCACGCACTACCAAATCACGGTCGCCCGCCAGCATCTGCGGGCGGCAGTCCACCTCCTGGACTGGCTCGAAGAACATAACCTCACCCTGGCCACCTGCCGCCAGGCCGACCTTGAACGCTGGATGACCAGCGACGACGCCCGCCACCGCCGGGAGGCAGGCCACTTCGTGCGCTGGACCCTGGCCCAGAAGATCGCCCGCGATCTCAGCTTCCCGGCCGTCAGATGGAACGGCCCCTCCCAGGCGATGGACGACGAAGCCCGCTGGGACACCGCCCGCCGCCTGCTGCACGACGACACCCTCAAACCCGAAGACCGCTTTGCAGGGTTGCTGTTGCTCCTCTATGCCCAGTGGCCCGCGGCGATCTCCCGGCTCACCATCGACCACATCGAGGAGACGGACGGAGCCGTTCGCATCCGCCTCGGCGCCGTCCCAGTGGAGCTTCCCGCACCCGTCGCTGACCTGGCCCTGCAACAGGTCGCGGTTCGCCGCAGCCATGCTGTCCTCGCCCAGACGGACTCACCCTGGCTCTTCCCCGGCGGCCAGCCCGGCCGGCCGATCAGTGCCTGGGCCATGGGCGAACGGCTCCGCAAACTCGGCATCCGCCTCGCGGAAGCCCGCTCGACCGCGCTGTTCCAGCTCGCCACCGAGCTGCCCGCCGCGGTCCTCGCCCGCACCCTCGGCATCGACATCACCGTCGCCGTCAAGTGGCAGCGAGCCGCCGCCGGAGACTGGGCCGCCTACGCCGCTGAGGTCAGCCGCCGCACTTCACCACAACCTCCCATCCACAAACCAGGAGCACCGACATGAGACTCGACGATCACCGCGTGGTCATCACTGCTGCCGGACGCGATTTCGGACGCACCTTGGCCATCCGTCTCGCGGACCTCGGCGCCGAGGTCTTTCTCTCCGCGCGCACTCTTGCCGCCGCTGAACGTGTCCGCGACGAGGTTCACGGCCGGGGACACCAGCAAGTCCACGCCTTCGCTTGCGACCTGACGGACCCGGCCTCGATCCGCGACTTCGCTGTCGACGTCGCCCGGCACACCGACCGCGTCGACGTGCTGATCAACAACGGCTCCCGCTACCTCGAAGGACCGGACCTCCAATCCGCCTCCGACGCCGACGTCGTCGACACCATCGCATCCGGAGCCACCGGAACCGTCCTGACCGTGAAGAACTTCCTCCCTCTCCTGCTCAACTCGGATAAGCCGGACGTGGTGACCATGATCTCCGCCTGCGGAACAGCCGGTCATCACCGCTCGGACGCGCACGACGCCTTCTACGCGGCCAAGAGCGCCCAGGCAGGGTTCGCCGAGATCCTCTCCAAGCGCCTGCGGCCCCAAGGAGTCCGGGTGATCTCCCTGTACCCGCCCGACTTCGACAACCCTGACCCGTTCTCCGAGCAGTGGGAGAACACACCCCGCGAGGCCAATGACGCCCTCACCGCGCAGTCACTCGTGGAGTGCATCCTCTTCGCCGTCACCCAGCCCCGCGACTGTTTCATCAAGGCGTTCCACTTCGAACAGGCCTGACCGATTCCCGGCACGTCCACGCACGGCGACTCACACCGCGGTCCGGGCGGCACATGAGCCCCGGACCGGGGGCATTCAGACAGTTCCAATACCCGACTCCACCATTACATGTCCAGCAGACCCGGGTCGAGGACGCCTGGGTGGCCGGGCAGCAGCGGGCCGCGAAGCGGCTGGAAGGACTTCTGCGATGAAGTGGAACCTGCGGCTGACCGCCGCGAACAAGGGGATCTGGAAAGCCTCCGAGCTCCAGCGCAGCCTGGCCGAGCACGGCCTGGTCATCTCGGCCGGGAAGATGTCCGGGCTGTGGTCCGGCCAGCCGGTCTCCCTCAAGCTGGAGGATCTGGACGTCATCTGCGTCGTCCTCGGCTGCGAGATCGGCGACCTCCTGATCCCCGAGCCGGAGTAGGTGCACCGCCCCGGCCAGGAGGAGACGGTCCGGGCAGCTGTCGGCTCGGGGACCGCCGCGCCGAAGGTGATCCCCAAGCGCCGGGACGGCCGGTCGCTGCCGCCGGAGTGAGTCGGTGGCACGCTTCCCGAAGGGCTACGTCAAGCTGACCAGTTCCTGCCCGGGCTGCCTGGCCTGGGGCGACTTCCGCGGACGGCTCTGCCACACCTGCTACATGTTCGGCCGGGGGCACGACGCGGCGCAATGCACCGGCTGCCGTGCGTCCAGCCGTTGAAGTGGGATTACTGCCGTTTGTGCCGGTGCCAGGCCCGCCTCGGCGCGAAGACAGTCGACGGCCAGCCGGCGGAAGGGGCAGACGTGCGGGAGCGGCTCGCCGCCGTCCGGCACCATGTTCTTCGTCGGGATGCACTACCGCAGAAGACCGACGCCTCCACCCGGCGGAAGGCAAGACGGCGTGGCCCCCGCGCAAACCGCCTCCCGCGCCGGACCCCGGCTGGCGGCAGCCGCCGCTGTTCGAGCAGATCCCCCGGCACTTCGGTTGGCTCGACCCGGCCGATGCAGACCTGGCCAGCCCGTGGCTGGCCTGGGCGAAGTACCTCGCCCACCGGCTCGCCGAGGCCCGCGGCTGGGGACGCAACATCCGCTTCGCGGTCAACCGGGGCCTGGCCGTCGTTCTCACCGGTCACGTCGAAGGCGACGCCATCCGGCACACGGAGATCTTCTCCCCGCTGCGGGCCCTGGACCTGCCCGTCGGCCACGTCGTCGCGGTCCTGGAGGAGATGGGGATCTTCGAGGACGACAGCGAGCCGTCCTTCGAGCGCTGGCTCGTCGGACGCCTGGAAGGGCTGGCAGTCGGCATCCGTTCGGAAGCCGAGCGCTGGACGCGAGTCCTGTGCGACGGCGGCCCCCGCAGTCTCCCGCGAAGGGAGGGCACGGCCTGGCTCTCCCTCAACCAGTCCGTCCGGCCTTGCTGGAGTGGTCGAACCGCTACGACCACCTGCGGGAGGTGACTCGCGACGACGTCCTCGCCCACATGAAAACCGTGGAGGGCCGCCATCAACGTGATCAGCTTGTCGCTCTGCGGTCCCTGTTCACCCGGGCCAAACGGCAGGGGCTGATCTTCCGCAACCCCACCAGCCGGATCAAGGTCGGGCAGCTCCTCGTCCTCCCAGCCCGTCGAGAGCGCCGTGCGCGCCCGGGTGACGTCGGGCCCCTCGGGCTGCCACACCTCTTCGAGCACCGCCAGTCCGGCGGCTCCGCCCCACCGCCAGGCCTCGACCGCCCGGTCCAGCTCCTCCGGCCGGTCGCAGGAGTCCCGCAGCCGCGCGGGCACCCGGGGTGCGGGGTGGGTGGCGGCGATCCGCACGGTGTCCTGCCACCGGCCGAGCGGCCGGGGCGGCTCGCCGCCCGCCCCCAGGATGTACGCGAGGAGTTCCCGGGCGCGTACGGCGGCGTCGGCGACCAGCTGCTCCAGCGGGTCCGCCTCGATGCCGGTGACCGGCTCTGTGTCGTCGTCCGGCGGTTCGGGCAGCGGCGGGAGTGCCGGAAGCGGGGCGGCCGGGCGGGTGTACGCCTCGGCGGCGGGGATCCCCGCAGCGGCCGGACTGTCCGTCAGTTCGTCCGGCTGTCCGCCTGCGAGGTCCGCGCCCTCGCTGGTGTCCTCCGCGTCCCCGGCGTCCGGGACGTCGTCGGCCTCGGTCCCTTCGGCCAGGGCGCGCAGAAGGAGGACGGACTTCAGCTCCTCCAGCGCGGTCGGCCAGTCCCGGCCGCGGACCAGCAGCAGGAGCTGTGGTTCCTCGTCGAGCAGCCAGGAGAACTGGTAGCCGAGCGCGACCGCGTGCGCGCACGGATGGTCCGGTTCGTCGCAGCCGCAGTCCGGTTCCAGCTCGCCGTAGCCCGGAAGCAGCCCCAGCCGGGCGTCCTCCGCGGCCTCCAGGAGGTCCGGCGGCAGCTCCCCGGCGAGCAGCGCCTCCGTCTCCGCAGGCCGGTCCGCGGTCCGTTCCCAGAGCGCGTCCCACTGCTCCTCCGCCGGTTGCGGAAGTCCGAGGACCACCGTGTACGGCTCGTCCGCGCCGTCGTAGACCTGGGCGGCGATGCGCCCCGGTCCGACCGCGAGGGGCCCGAGGCGGCCGGAGCGGGCGACGGTCCGCCCCTTCTTCAGCGGCTCCTCCTCGGGCCAGGCGTCCTCCATCGACTCCACCCAGGCCCGGTGTTTCGCAGCGGGGGCGTGGGTCTAGAACGTTCTGCCTCAACTCCGTAAGAGACGAGTTCGGGAAATGTCTTGACGCTCGGTCGACGCTGTTTCTGACGGAGCGTGAGGTGGTCGTCCTGGATCAGATGGCGCGGGTCAATCGACTTGTCGGGCTCAACCCGTCGAGCAGCGCGTTAGGGCTGTTCTTTGGGCTCGGGCCATACGGCGACAGGTCTCGGGTTGACGTGTGCTGATTGCGCTGGCCTCGTTACCTTGTGTCGTAGGGAGTGCCGAGGTATGCGGGGGCAGGGATGAGCACGGGGGATGCGGTGCATCGAACAGCCGCGGTGGAGCGGGGGATTGCGTCCGCCGATGCGCTCTTCTCTCTGGAGGGCATCCCAGAAGGAGCCGTCGTACCAGAGCCGGAGGGCTTGGCTGCGACTGAGGCAGCAGTCGAGCGACTCGGTAGCCGGTTTGCCGGACTGGACGGTCAAGTACGGCACGCGCTGAGACGTACCCGAGATCACGCAGGCAATCTGTCCAGCGACCGTCTCCAGGGACTCTCGGAGATCGTGCAGAATGCCGAGGACCTTGACGCCACGGACGTACGCATCCTGACAAAGGAAATAGACCACCGCGCGAGCCGGGAGAAGCCTGCGGCGGCGCTCGGCTCTTCCGGTCAACTCCAGTACTTCGTCGACTACTTCAGGTGTGATCTCCTCGGTGAGTACGCCGAGTCGGATTCGGTCGCCGAACTGCGGCTCCAACCGCTTTCGGGGGCTTCGAGGTGGCACCGGCCGGACCGCCGTGGTGACGGCTGGGGCAACAGCGATGGCAGACTGAGCGCCCAACAGGGCTCCCTCGCAGACAAGCGCCCAACAGGGCTCCCTCGCAGACAGTCGGATCTTGGTCGATCTTCTGTCCTACTGGAGCCCCGTTGCCCCGTCCCGAGATCACCTGGCACATCACCAGATCGTGGCGGGCCGCCTGTGCATCCCAGGGTTCTACTCACCCAGAACAGTCGTCATCGCGCGCTCTACCTGCGCTGATGCGCTAAATCACCGGCATTGCAGGTCAGGGGCACTCTCCGCGATTCTGATCACCCACTGGACGCCCTGCCGCGTGAAAGCGCGAGGCTAGATCACCGCTGGCCCCCTTTGTCAGCATCGGGCGCCAACGGCCGCCGTGGCCGTGGGCCGTCTCGACACTCGACGTTCGAATCCGTCTTGACTCCCGCCGCCATTGCCGAGGTCGAGGCGCAGTTCGGTGTCGCGCACCCCGACGAGACCGCACGTTTCTGGCAGAGGTCGGAGCCGGCGGCCCCGGACCGGCGTTCGAGCCCACGTCATTCCGCCGAATCGAGGGAAAGTGAGGATGGGCCTGGGAGAACGACGAGGAGCATCCCTGGCTGCCGGATCCGAGTGCGTTCGTCGAGACAGAAGACTGGGCCGACCAGCAGATAGCGACCCTTCGCGCCGCCGGGTACGAACCCGCCACACGTGACGAAGACGAGGACTACCTGGACGACTACCGCAAGGTCTTCGTGACGCCGGCGACGATGCCCGGTTCCTGGAATGCGGGCGCGGCGCGATGCGACAACGGATGCGGGATGACCGGCCAGCTCATCATCGTCCCCCGCGCCGCGGGGATGACTGGGACAGCGGGGTCACCCGCCCTTCGAGCCGTACGTCGATGCAAAAGGAAACCGTCACACCTTCCGCAGCTGGTACCTCGAATGGCTTTTAGCAACGCGAGAGGGCAGCTCGATGATCAAGGGTTGGTGACCCAGGCCCGCCCACGCGCAGCGGCCAACTCTACCCTTCCCTCCAAAGGAACTGCACCCAATCAGCTTCGCCCCTCGGGTCATGCGGCAGGCCCTGCCGCATGGTGGTGCTCACGGGCAGGGCCTGGCGGTGGCGATGACGAGGTGTTGCGGAAGCGCCTCGCCGCTTGCTATGCGAGGCCTTCCAGACCGTGGGCGCGGGTCCCCAGAACGCGTCGCGACACTTCTGCTTCCATCGTGCCGTCGAACGGCGTTGCCGATGCTGCTTCGCGGGCCTCGGTGGCACGTCGGGCGTCTTCGAGGATGAGGTCCATATTGATGGCGCCACCTGCGGTGTTTCCGGCGCCGGCGGACTGGGGCACGGCAGCGAGGACGTCGCTGACGTTCCCGGCGGCCCACACGCCCTGGACGCCGGTGAATCCGGAGGGGTCGACGGCGACCTGGACGCCGGGGACGGCGGGGTGGGGGTTGAGTGTGAGGCCGAGGTCTTCGAGGAAGCCGCCACGGGCGGAGAAGGCCGGCGCGACGACAAGGGTGTCGAGGGGGATGACGGTGCCGGAGGCCAGGCGGGCCCCGGTCAGCTTGTCTTGTTCGGTGTCGGTCTCGAGGGCGGTGACGGCGCCGTGGATTACTTCGATGCCGAGGGCGGCGAGCTGTTCCCACTGTTCGTCGGTGAGCTCTGCCTGTGCGTGGTGGGCGAAGAGGGTGACCTGGTCGGTCATCTGACGGAACAACAGAGCTTGATGGAAGTTACCCAGGACGCCGACCTTGGTTTCGCGGGCTTCCCAGCCGTGGCAGTACACGCAGTGGATCACGTCGTGGCCCCACCTCTCGGCCAGGCCGGGGATGTCGGGCAGTTCGTCGATCAGGCCAGTGGTCACCAGGACGCGCCGGGCACAGGCGCGCTGTCCGTCCTGGGTGGTGACGGTGAACGTGCTGTCGCCTCGCTCGACGCGCTCGACTCGGCCGTTGACGACTTCTCCGCCGTAGGAGGCGACTTCCTCACGGCCTGTGCGAAGGAGCTCCAGGGGGGAGATGCCTTCGCGGCCCAGGATGTTGTGGGCGCCGACTCGCGCGGCGGGGGCGTTGCGGGGTTCGCCTGCGTCGATGACGAGGACGGAGCGCCGTACGCGAGTCAGCAGCAGGGCGGCGGACAGGCCGGCGACGCCCCCGCCGACCACGACGACGTCCCAGGTACGGCCTTCGGTGCTCTTCAGCTCATTGGTGTCCATATCGGCACTGTCACCCCGCGCTACCGTCTACGGCAAACAGCCTTGCTATTTCCGCAAAGTATCGGTTCACCCGGTTGCAGCCGGGTCGATGAACTCATCTGCCGCGCTCTCCCGGCAATCAGGCCCTGCGCCAAACAGTCTGGTAGCCGCACTCCTCGAACAAGGCGACGGCCGGCAGCAGGTGGACCACACCCCGGCGGGAAGCTTCCGCAGCCGCTGCTGGGTCGCACCGGTCTTGGCAAGAGCCTCATCGACCATGTCGAACGGGGCGATCTGGGTGAGTTGTCCCAGATGAGTAGGGCGAACAGGCCATTAGTTACCGTGATTTCACGTGTGATGACTCACTATCGGACAGCGGAGCTCCCGGGTTGGAATGATGAGTCTTGGTCGACACGTCGTCCTACCGGGGCTCCGCTTCCAACGTCGGCGTTCACGCAGATCAGGACGCACTTGCGTGCAGCCTGCGACCGTAACTTCACAGCCTTGTGCTCGCAGGCATCAGTCCACCTCAAGGAGGGTGAAGCCGGACGCGCTTCGCGCGCTCACCTACTTGCGACAAATCTCGCCCTCGAAGCGGACAACGCCGACAGCGTGCTGGTCTATCCCGTTTTCGCCTTCCCGCATGCTGAGCCAGCCGCGACTGCGAAAGGCGCCGCCGTAACCCGCGAATCTCCCCGTGGCCTCAACCACGGTGTACTCCACCTCCAAGGTACTGACTCCGTCTTCCGTGGAAGTCTGCAGGACGGCACGGTCCTGCGTGCGCAGCTTCGAGCCACACTTGTCGAGAAAGACATGACACATCGTGTACTCGAACCTGCCATTGCCGACGCTGTTCAGGTCGCTGGTGTTCTCCCCGTAGGCCGCACCGTCAATCGTGCCCGTCATGGCACCGATGCCAGACCTCTCGGTCATGGTGAAGAGGTTGGCTGTGCCGCCCATGCTGATGCAGTCGGGCGCCTCGGTATGACGCTGGATCGCCATGTGGTTCGTCCTTTCCAGGTATGGAAACGCGCGTCAATCGCCTGGCCATGGTCAGCACCAACCCAGTCAACGGACAACAGACGTTGCGGTACCGGCAAAACGAACTGGACCGATACCCCGGGGTCAGAAGCCCCACGGCGGTGCCTTCGTGCAGCGGAGCTCGCAGGTGACGACCTTGCCGTGCACCTGTTGGTGACCTCTTCTGCAGCCGTACTTCCTCAGGCCTCCTGACGACACCCTCCCTCCCCGGCTCCCGCCGTTTGCAGGATCAGCAACGCAGCTTGCCTACGGAGCGGCGGGTGAGGACTTTGGCCACGAGGGGCCGCCTTCCGCGCTTGTAAGGAGATCTTGATGACCACACCCGACAGCATCGAGCCGGCCCGGTTCTGGGAGGACCGCTACCGCAAGTGCGGACGCATCTGGAGCGGTCAGCCGAACGAGCTGCTGGTCCGCGAAGCGGGCGATCTGGCACCGGGAAGTGCACTCGAGCTGGGCTGCAGCGAGGGCGCGGACGCCTTGTGGCTGGCGTCCCGGGGCTGGCAGGTGACCGCTGTCGACATCTCCACCACAGCCTTGCGACGGGCCGCCGCCCAGGCGATCGAGCTGGGCCTATCCGGGCAGGTCACCTTTCAGCACCACGACCTCGGACAGACGTTTCCCGGCGGCAGCTTCGACCTCGTCGCCGCGCAGTACCTTCAGTCACCAGTCGCTTTGGATCAGACGGCCATCCTGCGGCTGGCGGCCCGTGCCGTCGCACCGGGCGGCACATTGATCATCGTCATGCATGCCGGATGGCCGACCTGGAGCACCGCCGCGCAGCAGCCCGCCGATGTCGTCTTTCTCACCCTTGAGGGCCTGCTGACCACCCTTGCCCTGCCTCCCACCTGGAAGGTGGACACCCTCGCCAGCGTCCAGCGGTCCGCCCCCTCATCCGAGGGGCGCCCCGGCACGCGCACCGACCATGTGTGGCGCCTGACCCGCACCACCTGAACCGCCCCGCCCCCGTACTCCCGCAGCGAGCGGAGCCCCCACCACCCCGCACGACGAAGAAGAGAGCCATGCCCACCACACCGACCGACGACCAGCTCGTTCACGACACAGAGGCCGTGCTCGGCTCGGTCGGGCCCCATCTGCGCGACGCCCGCCAAGCCCGCCAAATGACGCTCTCGGACGTCGCCGAACGCACCGGCATCTCCATCAGCACCCTCTCCCGCCTGGAGAGCGGCAGGCGCCGCCCCAACCTGGACCTGCTGTTGCCACTGGCCCACGTCTACCGGGTCGCCCTGGACGACCTGATCGGTGCCCCGCCCACCGGTGACCCCCGCGTCCACGTCAAGCCGATCCGCAACAACGGCACCACCTTCGTCCCTCTCACCCGCGGCAGAGCTCCCGTGGAGGCCTTCAAGATGGTGCTCCCGCCCCTGCGGATCGCCCCGAAGCCCTCGCTGCGCACGCATGGCGGTTACGAATGGCTGTACGTCCTGACCGGCGCCATCGACCTCACCCTCGGCACCACGACCACCCGCGTGCACGCCAGCGAAGCCGTCGAATTCGACACCCGCATACCCCACGCCCTGACCAGCGCCGACCACGACGCGGCAGCCGAAGTCCTGGCCCTGTTCTCCGCCAGCGGCGAACAACTCCACGTCCGCCAGTGCTGACCACGAACACGTCCTGCGTCTGCGACAGACGCAGCGCCCCGACCGCAAACGACCATGGTCTCCGTCACCTCGCTGCTCGGCGTCCTGGACTTGTCCATCGTCAACATCGCTCTGCCCCATGAGCAGAGGGACCCGCACATCAGCGACGCTGACCGGTCGTGGGTGGCCATCGCCTTTGCCCTGGCCGAGGTGTCCGCGAAGCTGACAGGATGGAACCTGGAGGAGATGGCATTCACTGCCGAACTGATCATCAGCGAACTGGTCACCAACGCCATCCGCTACGGGGTACCGCCTGTCCACATGCGACTTCTGCGCGGGACACACCTGGTGATGGAGGTCAGTGACGGCAGCAGCACTTCCCCGCACCTGCGCTACGCAACGGCCGTTGACGAAGGCGGTCGCGGAATCTTCCTCGTCGCCCAGTTCGCCGAGCGGTGGGGAACCCGCTTCACCCCCAACGGGAAGATCGTCTGGGCCGAGCAGTTGGCCTTGGCATCGGTTGCGTAATGGGGCCGTATTAGCCGAAGCCCTCTGAGGGCCTGCTGTCCGTGCCAGCTGTTCGAGGCGGGAGCCGCAAGTCCGACTACAACACAATGGTGCCGCGCTGGGTGGCGCGGACAGGTCGCACAGTGCGCGCGAGTCGGTATGGTTCCCGCTCAGCGCTGGTCGGCCGTCTGCGGTGCCTCGGGCTCACACGAGGCTCGAGATCAGGTGCGGGGGCGGATGGTGCCCATCTCAGACATGAATACCGCGGGATCGCTGTCGGACCCGCAGATCATCTTGCGCATTTCCCACGCGCCGGAGTCGCTCCTGGTGAACTCCGCGACCGTTGTCGCTCGCGCTGCTGCCACGCCCGAGAAGTCATCGGTGAGCAGTTCCTGGTAGCCCTCGACGACCACCACGCCGGCGTTGGACATGTCACCAAAGGTGCGGGGATCCGGCTCCTGGTGGATGATCACGCCGACCACCACCCGTGAGTAGGCGGCGGACAGACGGCCGAACTCAAGGGACATCACCTCGACGAACCCGAAACCCATGCCGGTCTGGCTGTGCCGGTTCATGTTGATCGTGCCATCCGGCGAGCGACTGTCGTAGTGCACGACGTACACCGACCTGCCGAACGGATCGTCCACGGAATAAGTCGCGGCAACGATGTCGAGGTGACGCGGCGACTCCCCCAGTGGACTCGGGTCCCATTTCAGCCGTACTTCGGCCTTTTCCAGCCCACTGCCGACAGCCCCCACCGGTCGTCCCCTTCCACAATGCCGCACGCCTGCGGAACCTCCGCACGCCCTCAAGTATGTCCTGTGACCTGCACTTTGATGCCACGTTAACCTCGAAGTTTCGTGACGGTCCGCCGACGGAGTCGGTGGACCGTTTTCGCGCGGTGCGCTGAGGCTGGGCAGGACCAAAGCCCGAGTGTCGCCTCGGGGTGGCGCCCGGGTTCCACTGTTCCGGGTGTTGAGGTGCTGTCGTAGGGACGGGGAATCCGTCGGTCAGCCGGGGTCCGGCAGCTGGGTGAGCCGGTCGAGGGCGGCGGTGATGTGGCTGGTCCAGGGCCGGTGCCGGGCCAGGCGGAGGACCCGACGGCGGCCGGTGGTTACGAGCTGTCCGGCCGCGGTGAGCAGGCGGAGCCGCAGGCGGCGGGGCTCCCAGAGTCTGTCCTTCCCGGTCAGCGCGAGCATCGGCATCCAGGCCAGCAGGTCCAGCGCGATCTGCACGATCTCCAGCCGGATGCGGTTCTGGGCGGTGTCGTGCAGGGGGAGGTTCCGCAGCCCGGTGGCCCGGGCGGCCCGGATGCGGTCCTCGGCCCGGGCCCGCAGCCGGTGACGGAGCTCGAGCTCGGCGATCGGCTGGCCGGAGGTGTTCGTGGCGAAGCAGGTCAGTCGCATGCCGTCCGCGTCGATGAGCCTCAACTGGGCCCCGGGGTGAGGCCGTTCCTTCCGAACAATCAGCCTCATCTCCTTCGGCCGACCCTCCAGGACGTCGCCGGTGAGTTCGGCGACCCAGGCGCCGTCGCGGATCTCGCCGTCCGCCTCGACGGCCGGCGTCCAGGCCGATACCGGAACCTTCACCACGTGTTCGTGGATCGCATCTGTGATCACCATGCCGACCGAGTAGGACAGCCACTGGCCCCGCTTCGCGAGCCAGGCGACGAAGTCATGGGTGCCGCCCGCGGAGTCGGTGCGGATCAGGGTCTGCCGCCCGCGCCGGTACTTCTTCGGCAGCTGGGCCAGGGCCAGGCGGGCTGCGGTGATGTGGTCGGCGGCGGTGTTCGAGCCCGCGTTGCCCGGCCTGAGCAGGGCCGCGACGGGTTCCCCGGTGCCGCCCGCGCCGTGGTCGACGAAGGCCATCAGCGGGTGGTGGCCGTAGGTCCGCTTCCAGGTCGGGGCCGCGTCCTGTTTGTCGGAGTGCGCGATCACCAGCACCCCGTCGAGGTCGACGGTCACCCTCCCGCCCGTGTCAGGCGCCCTGTCACCGGCCAACCGCCAGACACGTCTTCGTGGAAGGCGAGGTTGTCTTCCTGCATCGAAGCTGGACCGGCTACGGAGTCTTCGCGGCGACCTTCGCGCCGGTCGATGGCGGTGGCTGGCGGATCGCCAGTGCCGTGGTAGAGCGTGATGCCGAGCGCTATGGAGGGACGGACGATGCCTACGACTGCGTCATGCTTGCGTTGGTGATCACCGCCATCGTGCTTGGTGAACCAGCGCCTGCCCTTCGATCGAAGCTGGTGGAGTTGACTCGTCGGAAGTCGCGCTCTGCTGATGCCCCGGCTGGCCTGATTCAGCACAGCGCTCTGGGACTGCGCTCAGACTCCTAGTCGATCACTTGGAGCGGCCGGATAGGCCGACCATCGCCACCCGGTGACAGTCCGCGTCCACCCCGCGCAGGGCCTTTTCGGCCGCCGTCCGTTTCCGGACGTCGCCGCGCACCTACGGCGAGCCGCCCCGGTATTCCAGGACGGCGGCCGGCTCAGGGACTTCGTCCACGTCGCCGGCCTGGCCGCCGCCGACCTTGCGGCGCTCGACGACATGGAGTGCGCGTGTCCGGCACGCGCACCCCGTGCCCGCACTCGATGAGCGCCTGGATGATCCGGGCCCCCCATGAACCCGGCCCCTCCTGCGACGAGGACCAGCAGGTCTCCGAGGTTACGGCCGGATCCGACACGCGGCGCCGCGAGGCGGATCCGGCGCGTTCGCGGCTGCCACTGTGGCGGGTGTGGGAGTACGCACGCTCTGCGCCACGACGCTCCTCGCCGCCCTTACGGCCGTCGTGGCCTTGACCGTCCGCACCGGCGGTGACCTCGGCCGTCCGGATGCGCTGCTGTGCTGGTATGCCGCTGCCTGGGTGCTGTTCGCCGGCGCGGCATGGACCGTGCGCCGCGTGCCGGTGCGTACCGCCGTGGTGCTGATCCTTGTCGGCGGGACTGCCCTGTGTGTGGCGGCGCTGTCGGCTCCGCCGCGCACCAGCGACGACATGTACCGCTACGCGTGGGACGGCCGCGTACAGGCCGCGGGAGTCTCCCCGTACGCCTACCCGCCGGACGCGACGCAACTTGCCCGGTTGCGCGATCCCTGGCTCTTCCCCGCCGGGACCGCGTGCCGTGAGTGGGACCTCCACACAGGGGCGGGCGTGTGTACGCGCATCAACAGGCCGTCCGAACGCACGATCTATCCGCCCGTGGCCGAGGGATGGTTCCTGCTGGTGCACGCCGTCTCCCCGGCAGGCGGGCGGCACAAGCCACTGCAGATCGCCGGTGCGGTGCTCGCCGTCGCCACGACGGTGGCGCTGCTGCTGGTGCAGCGGCGCAGGTCCGGTGATGCGCGGCGGGTGGCACTGTGGGCGTGGTGCCCGGCGGTGCCGTTCGCCGCGGTCAATGACGCACATGTGGACACGCTCGGAGCGCTGCTCACGGTGGCCGCGCTCGGCACGGCCGCAGGAGCGCGCCGCGGAGCGCTCCTCGGGGCGGCGATCGCCGTCAAACTGCTGCCCGTGCTCGCCCTTCCGGGCGCGCTTTCCGGGGTGCTGGCCCCCGGACGTGGCCCGCGCGCCCGGCTGCGGGAAGCGGCGAGTGTGCTGCTCGCAGCCGTCGGTGTGGTGGCGCTCACCTATCTTCCCTACCTGCTGGCGTCCGGTTCCGCGGTGGTGGGTTACCTCCCCGGCTATCTGCGGGAGGAGGGGTACGAGCCGGGTGCCGTCGGCCGGTTCGCGCTGCTGCGGCTGGTGCTGCCGGACGCGTGGGCCGGTCCGGCCGCCGCCGCGCTGGTCGCGCTCAGCGCCTGGTACGTCCTGCGGCGAGGCGATCCGAAGCGGCCGTGGCATGGATCGTTGCTGGTCACGGGTACGGCCCTGTTGGTCATCTCGCCCGCGTACTTCTGGTACGCACTGCTCGTCGTGGCCCTGGTGGCCATGGGTGGCCGATGGGAGTGGCTCGCCGTCGCCGCCGCTGGCACCGCGCTGTATGTCGCGGACGCACTGCACTGGCATGGCGTCCAGGCCGCCGCATACGGGCCGGCCGCCGCGGCGGTGCTCGCCGGCGCACTCCTCCGGGCGCGGGCCCGTGCCGGCAAGGACCGGCGACGGGACGGTGCGTGACAGCAGTGGTGCAAGCAGCATCGGGCGCGAGGAGTCATCGGTGACGGTGTCTGAAGACGACCATCCGCAGGACGGTGAAGCGCACCACGGTCACCAGAGCGAAGCTCGGTACGAGCACCAGGGTCTCCGCCGCTGGTGAGGCGGTGGGCCGGTAGTGACGGAAGAGCAGGACAGCGCCCGAGGTGACCAGGTACGCCAGGACGAACAGGCCACCCGCGGCCAGATGCGCCTGGAGGACCCGGACCACGGACCCGCGAAAGGTCAGCCGCCGGTTGGCCTCCGTGTTGAGGACGGTGACGACGAGCAGAGAGACGAAGTTGGCCAGGACGGGCGGCGACCAGTGGCGCAGAACCCAGTACAGCAGGGCCTGGGCCACCGTGGAGGCGACGCCGATCACGACGAACCAGAACACTTCCCTGGTCAGCACGGCGCGGCCGGGCCGGGTGGAGGCGCTGCGCCGTGGGCTCAGGCGTCGCACCCCACCATCATGAGGCCACCGTGCGACCTGTCGAGCCGTGCAAAGCGCCGGTTCGGCCGTTCGGCTTGCGGCGGACACTCGTATGCACGTCAGACGCGGAGAGCCGACCCGATCTGTGTCAGCTTGTGGCTGACGGGTTGACGAGCACTGACGGCCGGGTGGGGTTTGATCCACCCTTTGGGAGTCGGCCCGGGGCAGAGGAGGCAGCCGATGGACAGTGGCGGACGGCCACCGGCCCCGGGCTCCGGCGGGCCGCGACGCCCGAGATCGGACGAGGGTCAGGCGCAGGGGCGCCTCGGGCGCATTCGCGCTGCCGCGACGGCGCGGGGCACCGAGGTGGCGGCTCGTGCCCGGGCCCTCGTGCGGCGGGTCGAACAGGCTCCTCCTCCCCCGGGACCGTTCCGCCCCGGCTTCTGGCGCAGTCCCCTCCGCGGGCCCTGGCTGACGTCCGTGTTCGGCCTGGCGCTGCTGATCGGCATCCCGCTGCTCTTCGTCACCGGGATGCTCTCCTACGCCTCCTACAACCCGGGACTGAACCCCATCAACGACCAGACCCCGGACAAGGGCCTGTTGGGCTTCTACCTCTTCGCCTGGCCCACCCGTCCTTACTGGCTGTACCGGCTGACCCAGGGCGTGCACGTGACGCTCGGCGTGGTCCTCGTGCCCGTGCTGCTGGCCAAGTTGTGGTCAGTGATCCCGAAGCTGTTCGAGTGGCTGCCGGTCCGCTCCGTCGCCCACGGACTGGAGCGGTTGTCCCTGCTCATGCTGGTCGGCGGGGTGATCTTCGAATTCGTCACCGGCATCATCAACATCCAGCTCTTCTACGTCTTCCCGGGCTCCTTCTACACCCTGCACTTCTACGGCGCCTGGGTGTTCATCGCCGCCTTCCTCGTCCATGTGTGCCTCAGACTCGGCCGGATGACCCGCGCCCTGCGCTCCCGCAGCCTGGCCGCGGAACTGCGTACCGACCTCGCTCACACCCGGCCCGAGCCGCCCGACCCCGACGGCCTGGTCCCGACCGCTCCCGCGCCGCCGACGATGACCCGGCGCGGCGCGCTCGCCCTGGTGGGGGGTGGATCGCTGCTCCTCCTGGTGGTCACCGCGGGACAGAGCATCGGCGGCCGGCTGCGGAGCACCGCCCTCCTTGCTCCGCACAACCGAACTCCGGGCAGCGGTCCGAACGCCTTCCAGATCAACAAGACGGCCGCTTCCGTCGGCGTCACCCCCGCGCACGTCGGCCCCGACTGGCGGCTGGAGATCCATGGCCCCGGTGGGACGCTCGTCTTCACCCGCGCGCAGCTCCTCGCGATGCCCCAGCATGGCGCCGCACTGCCGATCGCCTGCGTGGAAGGGTGGTCCACCACCAACCAGCAATGGAGCGGCCTTCGGCTGGCCGACCTCGCCGCCCTTGCGCGCCTCCCCGACGCCGGAAGCGTCCTGGTGCGATCCGTCCAGCCGCACGGCCCTTACAGCTCGGTGGTCCTGCGGGGCAACCAGATCCACGACCCTCGATCGCTGCTCGCCCTGCACGTCAACGGCGCGGACCTCTCCCTCGACCACGGCTACCCGGCCCGCGTCATCGTCCCGGCCAACCCCGGCGTGAACAACACCAAGTGGGTGCACCGGCTCACCTTCAGGACGTGACCATGGCGCGCTTCGTCCGCTGGTACGGCTCCAGCCCCCTCCACCTGCTCGTCCTGATCGCCTCGTTCGCGATCACTGGCTACGCCCTGGTACGTCTGTTCGCCGTCCGCCCGCTCGAGGTCGCGATCTGGTTCGTCGGTGCGGCGATCCTCCACGACCTGATCCTGCTGCCCCTGTACTCGCTCGCCGATCTGTCGGCACACGCCGTCCTGCGGCATCGCGCCACCCGCATGCCACAACCGCCGTGGATCAACTACCTGCGTGTGCCCACCTTCCTCTCCGGTGTCCTCCTGCTCGTCTGGTTCCCCCTCATCTTCGCCTTGTCGACCCCCTACCCGGGTGCCACCGGGCTGTCCATGGACGTCTACCTCGGCCGGTGGCTGGCCATCACCGCCGTGCTCTTCGCCGCCTCAGCCCTGGCCTTCGCTCTCAGGCTCCGCCGCGTCCGGCGGGCCGCCCGCGCCGCCCAGGAACGACCTGCACCAGGTCACGACGGCGCATCGTGACGACCGACGAGGACGACTCGCCCTGCGCCGGGGGAGACCCCTATGCGCTCGCCCTGAGGACCGGCCGCGGACCGGTGTACCTGCGGATGGCGGACGGGCGCAGGATCCGGATGCCGGTGCACTGCTGGTATGCGCAACCCACCCTGGCCGACGAATCCGTACTGGCACGCTGTGTGAGCCCCGTTCTCGACGTCGGTAGCGGACCAGGCCGGCTGTGCAGAGCGCTCCTGGGCCGCGGAGTCTTCGCGCTCGGCGTCGACGTGGCTCCCCGCGCGGTGGCCCACACCATCGCACTCGGCGGAATCGCACTGTGCCGATCGGTCTTCGACCGGCTACCGGCCGAGGGGGGCTGGCAGACCGTCCTGCTCATCGACGGCAACATCGGCATCGGCGGCAACCCGCGTACCCTGCTGGGCCGCTGTATCCAGCTCACCGCTCCGACGGGGCTTCTCCTCGTCGAGGTCGACCCCGCCGATGTCGAGGAGCGCTGCACCGCCCGCTTCGAAGACATCCATGGCCACGAGGGTCCGCCGTTTCCCTGGGCACGTCTGGGAGCACCGGCGCTCCACAGACTCGCCGAGAGCCTTGCCCTCAGCGTCATCGACCAGTGGAGACACGGCCACCGACGCTTCCTCGCCCTCGGCCGCCAGGATTCGATTCCCGGGACGTAGCTGCTGAGGCGGGGCAGGCCATGCGGCGGTGGGGAACACAGACGTACGCCGAATGGACGCCGGGCGTGGGGCATGGCAGCAGGTCGTGCCACCCGGTCGGCGCAACCGCCCTCAACCGGCATCTGCGACCCGGGCCTCGCGCTGATTGGCTGGTGCCGTGACCGAAGGGCTTGCCGTACAGCCAGTACGCGGGCGAGGGGCCCGCCTCGCGATGTTCCCCCACCGCCCGAACGGTGAAGCCTTCCGGTCATCGCGCAGGGGTGAAACCGCTCTTCAGGGAGGTTGTGATCCATGACACGCGTGAGGCGTCCGGAGCGAACTGCGGCGCAGGCGAGTGCTCACGTCGTCCTGGCCGGGCCGCTTCGGGCCCGAGGCGGACGGGCTGCGACGCATGAGTGCGCGACCGATCGGTGGCCACGTGCGCGACCGATCGGTGACCACGCCCTGTTGGCCGACTGCCGCTCGGCCGCGCTGGTGACCTCGGACGGCTCGGTGGATCGGCTGTGCCTGCCCCGGTTCGACAGTCCGGCGGTCTTCGCCCGACCACCCGTGTCTACGCCAAGCGTTCCGCCGATCCACCCGCTCACGCAGGCGCACGTGAACCGCAGCCGCCCCAGCAACGGCCGGAACTCCCTCCAGACGGCCGGGGGCGTGCAGGGCCCGGGCGGCGACGACGATCGAGCAGGTCCGGGCTGATCCCGGCTCGCCGCTGCGGTCAGTGCCGTGTGTAGCGGGTGACCAGCACCGCAGTGGCGTCCGCCTGACTCCGTAGTTCTTTGAGGGTCCGGCTCGGCGTGGTGTTCCGGCCGAAGGACGCCGGCAGGGGGTTGCGTAGCGCGTACAGCGTCAACTGGTACCGGTGCGTGTGACCGGCGGGCGGGCAGGGGCCGTCGTACGTTGCTTCGCCGAAGTCGTTCAGGAGTTCACGGGCACCGGGCGTCAGGGTGTGCCCCTGGATTCCGGATGCCGTCGCGGGAAGGCCGATTTGCAGCCAGTGGATCTTCTGGTTCTCCAGGTCGACCATGGACAGGGCGAGTTCGGCGGTGCCGACGGGGATATTTTCGAACCTGAGCCCAGGGGAATAGTCGTGGGGGCTGTCACAGGTCATCAGGGGGAGGAACGCGCCCGACGCGTCGAAACCCTGGCCCCGGCCGAGGGTGAAGGGCCCCGTGGGTACCGCTGTCGTCCGGGAGGACGCGGTGGACGGAGCCGACGTCGCCTGGGTGTGCCCGGAGGTTGACGAGCACGCGGCGGTCGTCAGCAGCGCGGCTGTGGCGATCGCGCCTGGAGCAAGGGATCGACGCGTCATGACGGAACGGTATGACGGGCGGGTACCGATTGCCCGTACCGGCATACGGTTTCCTGACCTTCGGTTCTCGGCCCCGGCTGGGCCGCAGGCAGCGGAAGGGCCGACCCTGTCGAACAGCGACCAGGCATCCTTGAAGGCCCCCTGCCCCGCTCGGCCTCCCCGTACACCCCCGGGGACAGGCTGAGGAAGTGGTTCGGGCTCGCGGGGCTCGGGCTGAGGCCTGGTCGCATGGTGGCGCTGCCTGGTCTCCGAGCGGGGGAGCTTTCCGTGGTTGGTGACCGGCATTCGACGAACAGTTGTGACCGGGCGTGGCCGGGCCGCCTCGTGCGGGACACGGTCACTGGCCGGGCCGGCGTGGATCCCGGTCCACGGACTGGACCGTCCGGAGTCCAAGGGCAGACCACGATCGCCTGACCAGGTGGTGTCCCTGCGGCCCGAGAACGGCGGCTGCGAGTGGACGGCTGCCTCGGAGAACGTCGAGCCGCTGGCGCTGTGAGGCAGTTTCGCTCCGGTGCTTGTGTGGAAGCGCCGTGGCGTTGTGCCGAATCCTTCCTACCGGGCGTTCGATGGCGATCATGGCGGCATCGTCATCCAACTGGCCTCCCGCATGTGCCAGCAGGTCGGTGCGCAAGTGCTCCAGGAGTTCCTCGGGGCGCTTCCCGCTCCAGGTGGCGGCGCGTTCAGTGAGGGGATAGAAGTCGCCGCGGGGGTTGCGGGCTTCGGTCACGCCGTCGGTGTACAGCAGGAGCAGGTCGCCCTGTCCGAAATCGAATGTGTCGACACAGTGACCGGGTATGTCCAGCTGCAGGCCGAGAGGGGGGCCGGCCTGGTGGGCGCACAGCGCGGTGGCCTGTCCCGGGCGTAGCCGCAGCGGCGGGGGGTGACCGCAGTGGACGATCTGGACCGTGGGTGAGTGGTCGGGGATGTCGATGAGCATCGCGGTGACGAAGCATTCCTGTGCCAGATCTTTCTCACCGGGCTCCGCCAGGTTCCAGCACACGCTCGCGTCCAGGTAGGTGGTGAATTCCGCCAGGCTCGTCTGCCGGTGTGCGGCCCCTCGGAAGGCGCTCAGCAGCAGCGCGGCATCGCTCACGGCGGTCAAGCCCTTGCCGCGGACGTCCCCGATGAGCAGACGGGTGCCGTGGGCGGTGCGGGCGGCCGCGTACAGGTCGCCGCCGATCTTCATCTCGCGCTCTGACGCCAGGTACACCGCGGCCACCCGCAGGGGCCCCATCCGTGGGGGGAGCGGGCGCAGGACCAGATTCTGGGCGATCTCGGACACCTGGCGCACCCGGGTCAGCTCCCGTGCCTTCCGTTCCCGTGTCCCGGACAGGAGCGCGGCGAAGGCAGCGGCCGCCACGACGGCGAAGATCTGCGTGATGCGCTGCGCCGAGTGGAGGTCTCCGAGAAGGACGGCAAAGATCATCTGGTCCGCCCAGGCCAGCACTCCGGTCAGTGTGGTCAGCCATGGCCCCAGGGTCACCGCGGCCAGCACCGGCGCGACGATCAGGAGCGGTCCGGCGTACGGGTGGCCGGGAGTGGCCAGGTTGACGCTGGTGATCACGACGATCAGCGCAAGCGGAACGGCAACCAGGCCACGCGCCTCGTACCATGGCCGACGTCGACTCGCAGGGCGCTTTTCGGAGGCCATACTTCCGTGTACCCGTTATTGCGGCCGACCACTGTCCGACTTCCGCCGACACGGTCATCGCGTCCAGACCGGCCTCGCACAGCGGCCAGGTCGGCCGGTGGTGTCGGCGGGACGTACGAACTCCACCAGGCACCCGTCGACGTCGCGGATGAACTCTTGGTCATCACGCTCAGGGCACCCGCGCGGGACTGCAAGCCGCCGGCTCTGACCTGGGCCTTTCGGCGGCCGGCCCAGGCCGACAACTTCCGATGACCTCGCACGTGGAGTGCATGGCATTTTTGGAACCTGCGGGATTGTCGTCCATGGCGAGCACGCATTTCACGCCACCGAGTCTCGCACCAGGGTTCGACGGTGGGTGGGAGCGCCAGCGGGCGTCAGCGTTCCCTAAGAACGCCAGAGCACTTTTGTCGCTTTCGTCCCCTTAGGGTGAGTCGGGTGACCGAGACATTCCCTCCTTCGCCTGCTCCTGTGGACGTGGTGCTGCCCTGCCTCGACGAGGCCGAGGCCCTGCCATGGGTACTGGAACGCATCCCCTCAGGCTGGCGCGCGATCGTGGTCGACAACGGTTCCACCGACGGCTCGGCGGACATCGCCCGCTCCCTCGGGGCGCATGTTCTCCACGAACCACGACGTGGCTTCGGAGCCGCCTGCCACGCGGGCCTGACCGCCGCCACGGCCGACGTCGTCTGCTTCTGCGACTGTGACGCGTCCCTCGACCCGGCGCGTCTGCCCGCCATTGCCGGGCTTGTCCTCGACGGCTCTGCCGACCTCGTGCTGGGGCGCCGCAGACCCGTCACACGTCATGCCTGGCCGTTGCACGCTCGCCTGGCCAACCTGGAGCTGGCCCGTCTGATCCACCGGCGGACCGGGCTGCGGCTGCACGACCTGGGCCCGATGCGCGCGGCGCGCCGCAGGCCGCTGCTCGCCCTGAACTTGACCGACCGGCGCTCCGGCTACCCGCTGCAGATGCTGGTTCGCGCCGCCGACGCAGGCTGGCAGGTGATGGAGACGGACGTGCCCTACCGTCCGCGCACCGGCCGGTCCAAGGTCACCGGCACCTGGCGCGGCACCTGGCAGGCGGTACGGGACATGCGTGCTGTCCTCGCCGAACGTCCTGCCGCGGGCAAGGTCCACGCGGAAACCCCCAGGGGGGCCGGACGATGAGTGGCCTGCACCTGTCCACAGGGCCGGCCACGCTGCTGGTCCTCGCCAAAGAACCTGTCCCGGGGCGGGCCAAGACTCGCCTCACCCCGCCCTACACCCCCCAGGAGGCTGCAGCGCTGGCCGAAGCGGCTCTCACCGACACCCTGCACACCGTGCTCTTGGCTCCCGCCCGGCGCCGTATCCTTGTTCTCGACGGTGCTCCCGGTCCCTGGCTGCCGCCCGGATTCGACATCGTGCTCCAGGAACCCGGCGGTCTGGACGAGCGGATCGCCGCCGCCTTCTCCCACTGCGACCGGGGACCGGCCCTCCTGGTCGGCATGGACACCCCTCAGATGACCGCGGACCTTCTCGCGGGTGTCGGACGGGACCGCCACGACGCCTGGTTCGGCCCGGCCGTGGACGGTGGCTTCTGGGCGCTGGGCCTCGCGGCGCCTTCGGGCGCCGCGACTCTGGTGTCAGGCGTACCGATGTCCGCCGACAACACGGGAGAAGTACAGCGGCGCCGACTTGTCGAGGCAGGACTCAACGTGTGCGACCTGCCGATGCTGCGCGATGTGGACACCGCCGCCGATGCGGCCGCGGTCGCTACCTGCTGTCCCTCCGGCTCGCGTTTCGTCGCCACATTGAACTCGCTCGCCGAGGCCGGTCGGTGAGCGGTACGGATCCTGCCGCCGCCCAGCGGACGACGCAGACCGCGGCAGAGCGCCCGCCGACCGTGGTGGCGTGGTCTGCACAGCTCCCTGTGCAACCGCATCCGGCCGATCGCTCGAGGCCGGGCGAGCCGCGGAGGGACGACACCTACGCCGGAGCCTTGCGCACCGGACACCACCTTCGAGGAGCGGTGCAGGAACGCCTGCGCGAGCAGCCGACCCGTCGCACGGAGGTACTTCCCGGTGCGAAATACTCTCCCGATGAGTTCACGCACTTCCCCGATCGGCCGGCCGATCACGATACGGAGGGCCGTCGCGCGGGATGCCAAACGGCTCACGCGGCTTGTGCGTGGCTCAGGCGCCTACGCGGGTAAGTACGCAGCCGCAGTCGCGGGCTACCGGGTCGGTCCCGATTACATCGAGGCCCACCGCGTCTTTGTGGCCGTCGGCGCCGACGAGCATGGAGGCCGGGTCCTCGGGTTCTATTCGCTCGTGCTCGCTCCACCGGAGCTCGACCTGCTGTTCGTCGCCGACGAAGCGCAAGGACGGGGTATTGGACGGCTGCTCGTCGCGCATATGCAGTCCGAGGCCCGTGCCGCCGGGATCGACCGTCTCAAGGTCGTGTCGCACCTTCCCGCGGCGGACTTCTACCACCGCGTCGGTGCGGTGCGGACCGGGACCGCGTTCGCAAACCCGCCCGCCGTGCCGTGGGACCGCCCCGAATTCGAGTTTCGCATTCCTTCGGGGTGACGCGGGATGCCTTCGGCTGCCCGTACCCGTACCCAGAGGCGATCGGTATCAGCGGCGCGAGGTCATGCCATGTGTTAGTGTCACGCTTTTGCGTGGTCGTCGCGGTGGGCGATTCTGCCTGTTCGGTTCCGCTTGTGCGTGGGCTGTCAAACCTGCCGGGCCTTCCTCGGTACGTTCCCTCGCGGAAGGCTGTTCATGAAGCATCCCGATGACTCCGGCATCGCTCACGGCGGGCCCGCCCAGCCCGGGGCAACGACCCCGGCGCTGCTCCCGGCCGTCTCCTTCGCCGGCCTGGAACTGCCGACGGAGGTGCTGCGGACACTGAGTGAACTCGGGGTGCGTGAACCCTTTCCGATCCAGGCCGCCACACTGCCCGATGCCCTGGAGGGGCGCGACATCCTGGGACGCGGGCGCACCGGATCGGGCAAGACACTCGCCTTCGGCCTGCCGCTGCTGACACGTACAGCCGGTCGGCGCGCCGAACCGAAGCAGCCCCTCGCGTTGATCCTTGTGCCCACCCGCGAGCTGGCCCAACAGGTCACCCAGGCGCTGGCGCCGTTCGCCGAGGCATTGCGGCTGCGGATGGCCACGGTCGTCGGCGGCATGTCGATCGGCCGGCAGATTACCGCGCTGCGCCAGGGAGCCGAGGTGGTTGTCGCCACCCCCGGACGCCTGCACGACCTGATCGAGCGCAACGCCTGCCGCCTGGGACGGGTGAGAGTCACCGTGCTGGACGAGGCCGACCAGATGTGCGACTTGGGATTCCTGCCGCAGGTTGCCGACGTGCTCGACCAGGTGCACCCCGACGGTCAGCGGATGCTCTTCTCGGCCACTCTCGATCGCGACGTCGATCAACTGGTCAGCCGCTACCTCCACGACCCCGTCGTCCACTCGGTCGACCCGGCCGCGGGCACGGTCACGACGATGGAGCACCACGTTCTGGTGGTCCACGGCCCTGACCGCTACGCCGTCACCACGGAAATCGCCGCCCGCGACGGCCGCGTATTGCTGTTCCTCGACACCAAGCACGCCGTCGACCAGCTCACCCGGCATCTGCGGGCCAGCGGGGTGCATGCCGGGGCCCTGCACAGCGGCAAGTCCCAGCCGCAGCGCACTCGGACCCTGGCGCAGTTCAAGAACAGCCAGATCACCGTTCTGGTGGCGACCAATGTCGCGGCTCGTGGCCTGCATGTCGACGACCTCGATCTCGTGGTCAACGTCGACCCGCCCACCGACCCCAAGGACTATGTGCACCGGGCGGGCCGCACCGCCCGCGCCGGTGAGTCCGGCCGCGTGGTCACGCTCGTACTGGCGGGCCAGCGCCGTGAGACGAGCCGGATGATGGCCGGGGCCGGCATCGAGCCGACCGTCACCAAGGTGCGCTCGGGCGAGGCGGAGCTGAGCCGGATCACCGGCGCCAGGACTCCCTCCGGCATCCCGCTCGACGGCGGGCCCGCCGTCCCCCGACCCAAGAACAGCAACGCTCCCTTCCGCGGCCTCGGCACCAGCAAGGACACCTCCCGCGGCGCCGGCGGCAGGTCCCGAAAGGCCGCCGAGGCCCGCAAGCTCGCCGAGGCCCGCAGGGCCGCCCTCGTGCGTCGCAACGGCTGAGAGCCATTGCCCCGGCAACCTGGCCACGGGATCGACGACCCTCGGCCCTGCCCGAAGTCGTCCTGTGCGCCTTGCCTGCGAAGTCGACGCCTTTGGCCGCGAGAGGGATACCCGCCGAAACGGGGCAAGATGACGTTGCCGGCCCCTCGCACCGCGCTCAGCATGACAAGCTGTGCTTGCCCACCCCCGAACCCAGGAGATCACCATGACCGCAGAGCCCGTATCTACCGAAGGTTCGGAGCCGGCTGCCCCCGAGACGTCCCCTCTGGAGCCGGACAGCGACGGCAACTACGACCTCAAGCGCAAGTTCCGTGAAGCCCTGGCGCGCAAGCGCGGTGCGCAGGCGGACGCCGCCGACATGGCCGCCAAGTCCGATGCGTCGAAGGTGCGTTCGGCGCACGGCCCGGCTGCGAGCCAGCGGTCGTTCAGGCGCAAGAGCGGCGGCTGAGCCGATGAGCCCCGCGATCTGACCGCTTCACCGGCACTCGCGCTCCCCACTCGCGCGTCCCGTGCAGGCGATGGTCTTGTTCAGCTGCTTCTCGTCGGTAGCCTCGACCCTCTTCGGCTCGGTTGACGGGACCGGCGTCGCTGCGGCGCGGGGCTATTTTTCGGGCCGCCCGATCTGGTGCACGGTCCAGCCGACCGTGCGCCAGCGGTCGGCGTCGAGGGTGGTGCGGCAGTCGACCATCAGTGGTTCGGCCGTACGGTCGGTCAGCGTGGTGGGGTCGATCCCCCGGTATTCGGGCCACTCGGTGGCCAGCACCACCGCATGGGCACTGTCGACGGACTGCTCCAGGTCGTCGGTGTATTCGAGTTCGGGGCTGCGGCGCATGGCGGTCCGGACGGCCTGCGGGTCGTGCACGGTGACCAACGCGCCGGCCTGGTGGAGGGCCTGCGCGAGCGCGAGAGCGGGGGACTCGCGGACGTCGTTCGTACCGGGCTTGAACGCGGCGCCCCACACGGTGATGGCCGCCCCTGCGATCGGACGGCCGAGTGCCTTCGTCACGATGCCGACCGCCATGGCGGTGCGCGACTCGTTGACCTCCTCGGCGGCCCGTAGCAGTGTGGCGGCCCTGTCCGCGCCGAGCTGCCGTGCGGACGCGGTGAAGGCTCGGACGTCCTTGGGGAGGCAGCCGCCTCCGTAGCCGATCCCGGGGGACATGCTGCCGCGTCCGATACGGCCGTCGACTTCGAGAATGTCCACGATCTGGGAGATGTCGCCGCCGGCGGACCGGCACATGTCCGCGACGCCGTTGATGTACGAGATCTTGAGGGCGAGGAAGGTGTTGGCAGCCCCCTTGGCGAGTTCGGCGGTTACCGGGTCGGTGATGAACAAGGGGACACCCGTGACCTGAAGGATCGGGGCGTAGACGTCCCGGATCGCCTTCTCCGCCGCGGTGGTCGTCAGCCCGGCGACGATCCGGTCCGGCCGCAGGGTGTCCTCGACCGCGTGGCCCTCGCGCAGGAACTCGGGGTTCCACACGACGTCGACCTGCTCGCCTGCCGGGGCCAGGCGCTGGACGAGGCGGGTGAGCCGGCGGGTCGTGCCGACGGTGACCGTGGACTTTCCGACGATCGTGCAGGCCCGGGTCAGGTGAGGGGCGAGCTGGCGGACAGCGCCGAAGACCTGCCTGGTGTCGTAGGAGCGGCCGTCGGAGTCGATGGGTGTGCCCACGCCCAGGAAGTGCAGCTCGGCGAAGGCGGCGGCTTCCTGCGGGTCGGTGGTGAAGCGCAGCCGCCCATCGGCGGTGTGCTTCGTGAGGAGTTCGGGCAGGCCCGCCTCGTAGATGGGGCATTCACCGGCGTTGAGCCGGTCCACCTTCGTGTGATCGGTGTCCACACCGATCACCTCGTGGCCGATCTCTGCCATGGCCGCTGCGTGGGGGATACCGAGGTGTCCACAGCCGATCACCGAAACGCGCATGGCTCTCCTTGGTGTGAGCGATTGTCCTGGAGGAACCAGGGAGGTGCCTCCATGAAGCTATCGGCCCTGGAACAGAGTGAGTTGAGCCTTGGCAGGGCGATTGTTCGGACGCCGAGGAAGGAGACGCCGTCAGGGCTGGAGCGGTGTTCTGCCGCCGTCAGCCAGTGACCGGCCGACCGCGCATCAACCCGGCTCCACTCATCAGGCCCGCTGGGAACGAGCATCTAGGCTGGCGCGGTGAGTGATGAGCAGGAGCAGGTGCAGCCGTCGGGAGTGTGGGCCACTGCGGTGGGGGTGGCCAGGGTGCGGGCGCTGGAGACCGAGCGGGAGAACGCGCTGTTCCGCGACCCGCTGGCACAGGCTTTCGCCGCCGCCGGCGGCCTGTGGCCCTCCTCGCCGCCGCGGCCCGATGACGAGGCCGCGCGACGCCGCCGGCGAGGCGTGGCGTTCTCCATCGTCATCAGGACGAAATTCCTCGATGACCTGTTGCGGCAGGCCTCCGCGTCCGGTGTCCGGCAGGTCGTGCTGCTCGGTGCCGGCATGGACAGCCGGGCCTTCCGGATGGACTGGCCCGAGGGCACCCGGCTGTTCGAGGTCGACACCGCCGCGCCACTGGACTTCAAGGCCTCGGTGCTGCGCCAGGAGCGGGCCGTCGCGCGCTGCGAGCGGATCACCGTCGCGGTGGATCTGCGTGAGGACTGGCCGGGCGCGCTGGCCGCCGCGGGCCACGACCCGGCGGCGCCGACCGTGTGGATCGCCGAAGGACTGCTGATCTATCTGCCCGAGGACGCGGTGGAACTGCTGCTGGCCCGGATCAGCGCGCAGTCGGCGCCGGGCAGTCGGATGGGGCTGACATTGGGCTCGCGCGGCGTGATCGAGCGCTTCGGAGCGGACGCCGCGCCGGGATCGGCGGCGTCCATGTGGGTCTCGGAGACGCCCGACGACCCGGTGGGCTGGCTGGCCGGGCACGGCTGGGAGGCCGTCAGCCACACCCTGCGCGAGTGCGCTGCCGCCTACGGCCGCCCGATCAGCACCCCGCCGCAGCGCGAGGAGCGTCCCGGCGGACTGATCTCGGCGGTCCGCCGGTAGAACGCCTCGTGCCGCAGGGACGGACGGCGTGCCGCAGGGGCTGATGGGAAGGGGGGAGATGGAAATGAAATTTATGCCCATCAATCCGCTCCAGCCGTGCTCATGAGGCTTAGCGATGGGTGCAGCGGGAAACGACTATCCCCGAACGATCGTCGGAGCGACGGTCGGCCGACAGAGGAAGGGGAGGGGGCTCGCATGGATGCGCCCTTGTATCTGAGGCCACGGGTGGATCCGCCGCTCGCCTCGCTGCTGAGGGCCGGAACGTTTCTGCACTCGCTGGTCGACGCGCTGGGGTCCCCGCTCAACGTGCTGCTCCCCGAGACCGTCGCCGAGAACGCCCGGCGCTTCCGTGCCGTCTACAGCCGTCACCGTCTCACCGGGCGCGTGTACTTCGCGCACAAGGCGAACCGGTCCAGCGCGCTGGTGCGGAGACTGGCGGCGGAGGACGTGGCCGCCGTCGGTGTCGACGTCGCCTCGCTCGAGGAACTGCGGCACGCCCTGAGCTGCGGGTTCACCGGTGACCGGATCCTGGCCACCGGCCCCAAGGACGCGGAGTTCTTATGGCTGGCGGCACGGGTGGGAGCCACGGTGAACCTCGACTCGCCGAACGAGCTCGAACAACTCTCCGCCCTGGTGCGGACGCACGGTCTCGGCCGTGTCGCCGTGCTGGTGCGGCTGTCCGGATTCGAGTCGGCCGACGGCCACGGGGGAGCGGGCACCCGCCTGCTCTCACGGCGCAGCCGCTTCGGCACCCCGCTGCGGGATGCGGAGGAGCTGCTGTCGGCCCTCGAACGGAACGCGGACGCCGTCGAGTTGACCGGTGTCGCCTACCACCTGGACACCACCGGCGTGGAGGAGAAGGTCCGGGCCCTGGAGCAGTGTGTGCTGTTCATGGACACCTGCCGGGCGCGTGGCCTCGCCCCGCGCGCCGTCGACATCGGCGGCGGGTTCGGAATCGGCTATGTCGCCGAGGCCGGGGAGTGGGAACGGTGGACCACCGCGCTGAGCGAGGCGGTGCTCGGCAGCCGCCCACCGCTGACCTGGCGCGGCCATGGTTACGGGCTGCGCAACGAGGGCGGCACGGTGCGCGGGGCCGTGGCGCTGTATCCGGGCCACCGTCCCACCGCCGGCCCCGGCTATCTCGACGAACTCCTCTCGCTGCCCGCACCGGTCCTGGGCCGGTCGTCGGCGAACCTCCTCCTGGAACACCTCCACGACCTCTACATCGAACCCGGTCGTGCCCTGGTCGACCAGTGCGGGCTGACCCTCGCACGCGTGCTGGACGTGCGGCTCGCGGACGCCGACTCCGGGCATCACCTGGTGCGCCTCGGGATGAACGCGGGGGACATGAGCCTCGAGGAGCACGGCGTCCTGGTGGACCCCGTGCTGCTGCCGCGCGGGAAGCCGGAGGAGGGCGAGGAAGGTCCGGTCGGCGTCTTTCTGGCCGGCAATCTCTGCCTGGAGGCCGATCTGATCACCCGCCGCCTGGTCCACCTTCCCCGGCTGCCGCGCCCGGGCGATCTGCTGGCCTTCGCCAACACCGCCGGCTACGCGATGGACTTCCACGCCCACCGAGCGCAGCGACAGCCGTTCGCGAGAACGGTCGCGGTGGAACGGCAGGGCGACGACGACTGGCGCTGGTGTCCGGACGAGGACTACTGGCCGATCCCATCCCCGGGGGGAACAAGCGCATGAGGTACGACAGCATCACGGAGGCCATCGGCAACACGCCGCTGGTGCGCATCGACCCCGCCGTGCACGGGCTGCGCAACATCGACCTCTACGCGAAGCTGGAGATGCTCAACCCGTTCGGGTCCGTCAAGGACCGGCCCGCCTGGCACATGGCCAGGCCCCTGCTGGAGGGCGCGGCCGACGGCGACGGGACCGTCGTGGAACTCTCCAGCGGCAACACGGCCAAGGCCCTCGCCCTGCTGGCCGGCATGCACGGGCTGAAGTTCAAGAGCGTCACCAACCGGATGCGCGTCCCCGAGATCAAGGACCTGCTGCTGCTCCTCGGCGCCGAGATCGAAGAGCTCCCGGGACGCAGCGAGTGCCTCGACCCGACCGACACGGACGATCCGCTGACCCACTTCCACCAGGCGCTCTCCGACCCCGGCAGCACCTATCTGCACACCGACCAGTACTTCAACCCGCGCAATGTCGAGGCGCACGCGGCGGGTACCGGACCCGAGATAGTGAAGGACCTGGACGGGAAGGTGCCGGACTGGTTCATCGCCTGTGTGGGCACGGCCGGTTCGTCGACCGGTGTCGCCCGGGCCCTGCGCGAGCACGACCCACGGGTGCGGGTCCTCGGCCTGGTCGCCCACAAGTCGGACTTCATACCCGGCATCCGCACCATCGACGAGGTCCACCAGGTCGGCCTGTTCGACCCGGCGACCTACGACACCATCGAGTCGGTGACCTCGCACGAGGCCCTCGACGGGATGATCACCCTCATCCGGCGCTGCGGGCTGCTGTCGGGGCCGACCGGAGGCGCCGCCTACCAGGGGGCGGTACGGCATCTGCGGCAGGCCGACGCCGAGTTGGAGGACACCGGGCAACGCCGGACGGCGGTCTTCATCGTGTGCGACCGGGCCGAGAGCTATCTCAGCTATGTGCGCCAGCGCCGCCCGGAGCTCCTGGGCCGCGCGGGCCGGGGACACTCCGCCTCGGCCCTCACCGACGCCGAGGTCCGGGAGTCGGCCCGGGTCATCGGTGTGGACGAAGCCCTGCGCTGGACCACGACGGGCGAACCCCGGCCGCTGGTGGTCGATCTGCGCAGCCCGCACGCCTACGCCGCCCTGCACATCGAGGGTTCGGTCAATATCGTCGACGAACTGTTCGAGGACCTGCTCAGAGGCGGACTCCCCTTCAGCAAGCGGACGCCCGTGCTGCTGGCCTGCCCCGTCGGCGAGAAGTCACTGCGCTACGCCGCCGCGCTGACCCGGATGGGGCACCCGGACATCCGCAGTCTGGAGGGCGGCATAGTCGGCTGGCGGGACGCGGGCGCTCCGCTGGTGCGCGAATGAGCGCCGGACAGCCGCTCCCCGGCACGGGGCGGGACGGTGACACGTACTGGCAGCGGGAGTTGAGGGAGCAGTTCCCGATCCTCACCGCCGATCCGGAGCTGGCGTACCTCGACAGCGCGGCGACCTCCCAGAAGCCGCGGGCCGTACTGGAGGCCGTCCAGACCTATCTGACGACGTCCAACGCCAACGCCGGCCGGGGCACCTATCCCTGGGCCAACCGGACCACACATTTGGTGGAATCGACCCGGGAGCGGGTCAAGGAGTTCCTGCGCGATCCCGAACCGGAGCGCTCCGCCGTCCACTTCACCTCCGGCACCACCGAGGGGCTGCGCACCGTCGCCCGTGACTGGCTCGTCCCGTACCTCGGCGACGGGGACGAGATCCTGGTGCCGTTCGCCGACCATCGGGCCCAACTGGATCCCTGGCTGGAGGCCCGGCGGCTGCTGGCCGAGCGCGGCATCGACATACGCGTACGGGCACTGCCGTACCAGGAGGCCTCCGGCGACTACGACCACCGTGCCCTCGGCGATCTCGTGGGTCCGCGCACCCGGTTCGTGGCCGCCACCCATGTCCACCACGTCTACGGCGGTGACATGAATGTGCACCGCATCCGCGAGGCGGTCGGTCCGGAGGTCCCGATCTGCCTGGACGCCGCGCAGAGCATCGGTCATCTGCCCGTCCACCTCGACGACCCCGCCCTCGACGTCGACTTCGTGGTCTTCTCGGGGCACAAGGCGATGGCCCTTCCCGGTACGGGCGCGGTGTGGGCCCGCAACGCCCGGGGGCCACTGTTCCGGCCGGAGGGCTGGCAGGGCACACCCAACACGGTGGGCATCGTGTCGCTGCGGGCGGCCCTCGACTGGCTGCATGCGGCCGGCCCCGACCGCATCGCCCGGTGGACGTCCGGTCTGGCGACCCGGCTGACCGACCGGCTGCGGCACCTCGGTCCGTACGAGATCCTCGGCTGCCCCTCCAGCCTGGCCGCCGACTCCGCGCTCCCGGCCTCCCAGCGTCGGCACGGCATCGTCACCTTCCGGCACCGTGACATCCCCTCGGACGACCTGGGGTTCATCCTGTACAGCCACGGCTTCATGGTGCGGGCCGACAGCCTCTGCCAGGCCGGTGCGGGGGAGCGGGACGGATCGGTGCGGGTGAGCCTGCATGTGTACAACACGGAGGAGGAGATCGACCGACTGCTGACCGTCCTCGCATCGCTGACCTGAGCCGGCCTGAGCCGGCCTGAGCCGGCCTGCGTGGTAAATGAAAACCGTTTCCAGCTGTAGATTCGTGATGTCGACGGACAGCCGAGAGACGGAAGAGGTGTCGCGGGGTATGGGTGTGAGCATGGGAACCGCCAGGGCGTGGGTGGAACGCTGGGAACGGCAGCAGGAGCGGTACGCGGTGGACCGTGAGGAGCGGTTCACCGTGATCGCGGACGTCGTCGAGCACATCACGGCCGGCCGTTCCCGGCCGCACCTGCTCGACCTGGGCTGTGGCCCCGGCTCCCTGGCGGCCAGGCTCGCCGACCGCATTCCGTCCGCGGAGATCGTCGCCGCCGACATGGACCCCCTGCTGCTGGAGTTGGGGCGGACCCATCACGCCGACGCCGCCCGCTATGTCGACACCGTCATCGGTGAGGAGGGCTGGGCCGACGCCCTCCGGCTGGAACGCCCCCTGGACGCCGCCGTCTCCACGACCGCCCTGCACTATCTGTCCGAACCGGTGCTGCTGCGCACCTACCGCTGTCTCGCCGGACTGCTGCGCCCCGGCGGCGTCCTGGTCAACGGCGACCACTTCCCGCCGGACGGAGCACCGTCCGCGGACCTCACCGCGTATGTGGGCCGCCGACGGGCGGAGCGGACCGGCGGCCACGCCCACGAGGACTGGCGGTCCTGGTGGGACGCGGCGGCCCGGGACCCGGAACTGGCCGATCTGTTCCATGAGCGTGAGCGGCGTCTGGCGGCCCTCGGTGGAAGCGGCTGCGACGGCCATCTGGCCGCGGGCCGCCACGCCGAGTTGCTGCGCCGGGCGGGGTTCGGCCATGTCACACCGGTCTGGCAGTTCGGCGACAGTGCCGTGCTGGTGGCGGTCAAGGGGGACGCGCCTGGAGCAACTGCCGTCGGACGGCCATGACTTCACACGGCGGGGCAGGGCTTCACGGGGGCTTCACAGGGTCAGGGTCATCATGATGTCGTCACGATCGTCGCCGGGCGCCACCCGCAGCGCCCCCGGCCACCGGCCGACCTCGGTCCAGCCGGCCTTGCGGTAGAAGTCCTCGAGGCCCAGACCGCTTCTCGCGCTGAGCTGCAGTCGTTCCAGGCCCATCTCCTCGCGTGCGACGACCGTGGTGTGCCGCATCAGCGCGGCGCCGATGCCCAGGCCCCGGAAGCGGAGGTGTGTCTGGACGTGGTTCACCACCCCGCAGTGCGCCACCAGGGGATGCTGCTCGCGGCGCAGCAACAGCCAGCCCGCCAGCGCGCCGTCGACGGTCGCCAGCAGGAGCCTGCTCCGCTGCGGGGAAAGACCCCGCACGATCCGTTCCATCGCCGGTTCGAGCACCGGAGCGGTCACCGGAGGCAGGGGGCAGTCCATGGGGACCACCGCCCCACCGTCGTTGATGACCGCCGTCCAGCAGTCGGTGAGTTCCCGCCTGATGGCCGCTGTGGCGTCCTGGGCCCGGCTGATCTGTGTGATCGCCGGCGCGTGCACTGCTTCATGCGCTGTCACACCCGGCAGCCTGCCAGCCGGCCGGAAGGCCCGGCCCATCCGGCCCCCTCACGTGGGGCCGGAGGGCCGACGCGGATGCCCGGATCGTCCTGTTACCGTGAATACGCCACACGAGGGACATACCTCGCGCGACGGAAGAAATCAACGCAAATGCGGGCGTCAACAGGCGAAGGGGTCGGCTCAAAGTGAAGGCTGCACGCTACTACGACCGGGGTGACATCCGTGTCGAGGACATCCAGGAACCCACGGTCCAGCCGGGCACGGTGGGCATCGACGTCGCGTACTGCGGTATATGCGGCACCGACCTGCACGAGTACCTCGACGGACCGATCTTCGTCCCGCCGGCCGGCCATCCGCACCCCGTCTCGGGCGAGTCCGCCCCGGTGACGCTGGGCCACGAGATGTCCGGTGTCGTGTACGCGGTGGGCGAGGGCGTCGAGGACCTGAAGCCGGGTGACCGCGTCGTCGTCGAGCCCTACATCCTGCGCCCCGAGGTCGACACCGGCGAGAACAACCCGACCTACCATCTCTCACCCGACATGAACTTCATCGGGCTGGGCGGCCGCGGCGGCGGTCTCGCGGAGAAGATCGTCGTCGAGCGCCGTTGGGTGCACCCGGTCGGGGACGTCCCGCTGGACCAGGCGGCCCTCATCGAGCCGCTGTCGGTGGGCTATCACGCGTTCCAGCGCTCGGGAGCGAAGGCCGGCGACTTCGCCCTCGTCGGCGGCGCCGGCCCCATCGGACTGCTCACCTGCGCGGTGCTCAAGGCGATGGGCGTCGAGGTCGCGGTCTCCGAACTCAGCTCGCTGCGCCGGCAGAAGGCCCTGGACACCAAGGTCGCCGACCATGTCATCGACCCCTCCGTCACCGATGTCGCCGCAGAGGTCCGGCGTCTGACCGGCGGCAAGGGCGCGGACGTCGCGTTCGAGGCCACCTCCGTCAATGTCGTCCTCGACACCCTGTTCGACGCCGTGAAGCCGGGCGGTGTCATCACGGTCATCTCCATCTGGGGCAAGCCGGCGTCCATCGACATGCAGAAGCTCGTCCTCAAGGAGGTCGACCTGCGCGGCACGATCGCCTACGTCAACTCCCACCCGGGGACCATCAAGCTGGTGCAGGAGGGCCGCGTCGACCTGGCGCCGTTCATCACCAGGACCATCGGCCTGGACGACCTCGTCAGCGACGGCTTCGAGACCCTGATCCACCACAACGAGACGGCCGTCAAGATCCTGGTGGACCCCCGCCTCTGAGCACCCGGTCGGCCCCGGCGGCCAGCCGACCGCACGGCGTGGCGGTCCGGCGCCCCGGCTCCTCCGGGGCGCGCCGGGCCCTCCCGGGCGGATGCCGTCTCAACCCTCCTGCCGGAACCGGGCGATCCATTCCGAGGTGGCCCCCAGCCCGCCGAACGTGTAGAAGTGCACCTTCACCACACCGTGGCGCCCGGCGTCGTAGCCATCGGCCAGGGCGCGCAGAAACCGGTCGGGGCCGGCCGTACCCATCAGGTTGGTGAGGGAGAATCCGTACTTCCGGGCGATGGCGGCACTGGTGCCGACGCCGAAGCGGGCCGCGTACGTCGTGAGCCGCCTGACCCCGGCCGGCCCGGGCACCCCGATACGGATCGGCAGGTCCATGCCTCGCGCGCGGGTCTCCTCCACCCAGGCGAGCACGGGGTCGACGTCGAAGCCGAACTGTGTGATGACGTCACCGGCCAACAGCTCTTTCCCCAGCGCCGCGTGCTTGTCCGTCAGTGCGGACCACAGCACGGGGCCCGTGATGGCCGGGTGGCCCTCCGGGTAGCCGCTGATCCCGGCATGACGCACCCCGTGGTGCCGCAGCAGTCCGGTGCGGATGACGGCCAGCGCGTCCTCGTACGGTCCCTCGGCGCGGGCGGGGTCGCCGCCGACGACGAACACGTTCTCCGCGGTGCCGTCGGCCTTCAGCCCGGCCAGGAACTGCTCCAGCTCGCCCCGGGACTTCAGGCGCCGGGCGGAGATGTGCGGTACGGGTACGAAGCCGAGCCGCTTGACCGCGCGGGCGGCGGCCAGGCGCATCGGCAGATCCTCGTTGCCGAGGAAGGTGATGTTGATACGGGTGCCCGGAGGGATCGTGGGGTGGGCCTCCTCGAGTCCCGCTATGTCCTTGGCCGTCATCTCGAGGGAGAAGTCGTCCAGCAGCGATGTGCCCACCGCTGCCGGAACCGTGGATCCGGCGTTCATGATGCTTCGTGCGGTCGGGCGGGAGCCGTGGGCCCGGTCGATGCCGTCCTGGAGGCGGGAAGGCGTGGCTGTCATACGGCTCTCTTTCACGATCGTCCACGGAAACGATCCGATACTAGGACGATTCAGTGACGCTCCTGGCGCCGAGGGTCGGCGTCCGAGCGGGAGCCGTCGGCCCGACGACCCTGCTCGTCGGCCGAAGGAGCCGGAGGAAGGCCGACGGGTCAGGCAGAGGGGGCGGTCCACGGGGCGATCACGCGGGCACGCCTGCGGCGGTCGGGCAGACCTGGTCGATCAGGGCGAGGGCGGTGGGCGCCGGTCACTCCAGGCAGCCGGTGAGACGCTCATAGCTGTGCCGGGCCTCCGCCAGGAACGACTCGGCGGCAGTCGGGCCCTCGCAGCCCGTCACCCGCCAGTGATGACCGGGGTCGAGCCGGTGCAGGACGGTGGCCAAGGTGTCCGCGTCGGCGTGCCAGGCGGGCAGCGCGCCCGGGGCGGTGAAGGCGGCGAAGTTCGGGTCGTGCGCGGGTACGCACAGCACCTCGGCCCGTGGGCTCCCGTCCACCAGGGCATGGACCAGGGCGACCGGACGAGCCCGGACGGACTGTCCCGGCAGCGCGGGCTCCTCCATCAAGAGCAGAACGGCGGTCGGCTCACCGTCGTCGGTGAGGGTGTCGTCCACCCGGCCCGCGCCGACCGGGTATCCGGTCACCCGGATCGATCCGACGCTCACCAGGTCGTACCCGTCCGATCCGTCCTGCGGGGCGAACGGCGAACCGGCCGTCGCCGTCACCGCCACCGTGACCTCCATCGCCGACACCTCCCATGAGCCGTTCGTCAGGGAGAGGCCATCAGCACGGTCGGTGCTCCGGTCGTGCGGTTGCGGCGAGCCTCATCGCCACCCCCTCCATTGTCCTCTCGGCCGGCCCGGAGACAACCCGGCAGGGGAGGGGCGCTGCGGAGCGACGGTCCTACCCGGAGGGGGTCCGTCGCCGCGGCCGGTGGAAGACCGCCGAGGCCGTGCGCCGGCGCAGCGACTCGACCACATCGGCCTGCTCATGGGCCCGGTGCAGCAGCTCCTCGAGCCGGGCCTCGTCCAGTTCCGCCCTGTCCTGGGCCACCTCCCGCAGCGTCCGCCACAGCAGCGTCTTGCCCTCGATCCCGAGCCGCAGCGTCTCCAGTTCGATGACCGTGCTCAGGCCCGGCCTCCGGATCACGCGCCCATTGAGTTTGAGCAGGCGGGCGGTGACGGCGAGGCGTCCGGCGTACACCTTGTGGTGGCGTGCGGGGACGCCGAGGGCGTCCATCAGGCCGAGAAGCGTCCGCCGGTCCTCCGCGATCCCGTCGGCCACCCGGCGCAGTTCGCCTCCGTAGGGCGAGGAACGGTGGTGCTCGGCCAGGCGGTGCGAGAGGAGCTGTCCGGCGGTGGAACCGGCCAGATGGTCGTTGAGATAGATCCCGAGAGCATCGCACTGCATGGCGGCTTCCCCTGTGTGGTGTTCGATCCCGGAGGGACGGGTGACGAGCGCACGCTCGGGGACGACCTCTGCCACGCTTCTCGCCGGGTTCCGTGCGACCGGGGACTCCGCCGACGGCCGGGAGTGGTCTGCCCGCCCGATCGACCCGCTGGGGGCACGGGCGACCACCCTCGGCCGAGGAACGGAGACTCGGAGAACGATGCTCGCCGACGTCAGCGGATGCGACGCGTCTTCACGCCGTCGGCCTCGAAGTCGTAGATGTTCTGGTTGATCCGCAGACCGTCGACGGCGCCGATCCACATGTGGTCGCGGCCCTTGCTCACGGCGGCGCTGAAGATGACCGGCTGCGGGCCGCCGTCGTTGAGCGAGGCCTTCAGCTGGGCGAAGGTGCAGCGGGCGGCCTGGGTGCAGGCGGTCTCGCCGCCCGAGAGGAACCAGAAGCCGGTCCGGGTGGCGTCGATGTAGGGGCTCCAGCGGTCCGTCACCGGGGCGGCGTCCGGCACCCACACCATCGAGGTGTAGTGGTCGGTCGGATGAGCAGCCACATTCGGGTCGATCTCGAACCTGATGTTCGGCATGTTTTCCGGACCGCCGTAGGTGATGTTCTCGTTGGTCTGGAACACATGGAACCCGACCTGCTGCAGACCGAGCACCCGATCGCCGAAGAAGTCGACCTCATTGCCGAAGTCGACGCTCTCGCTGGGGGGAGCGAGGGTGGTGGCGTTGTCCGCCACCTCGATCCCCAGGCTGCCCGTGCCGAACGGCGGTCTGGCGGAGGGGCCCGTGACGCCGAACGAACCGAACGGGCCGTTCCTCAGGGCCGCGACGGGGGAGCCGATCGTGTTGCGGGTGATCACGCCCCAGTGGTCCGAGTGGCTTCCGTCCGCGGCGACGGCGGCGGACGCCGGGACGGTCGAGGACACGATCGCGGCCAGTACCGCGGCGGCCAGTGCTCTTCCCCGGCTCATGCTGAAACGAACGTTCACACTCACTCCTGCCGATGGGTCGAAGGTGGGTTGTCCGTCGGTTCGGGCCGACGCGACGCACGTCACCGTAGCTGACGCTCGGTAGCGGCACTGGGTGCGACATACTTCGCAAATTGGGGAAATATGGACCCCTGTCATGGGGTTTGAGCTGCTGATGTCACCGTCCGTGATGTGCTCGCGGTCATGGCGCCGTTCCCTGGGAACCCTTGGGGCGGGCCCGGCGCCTTCCTCGGCGCCTCACAGGGGCAGGGTGATCCAGATGCTCTTGCCGCCCCCGTCGGCGTCGCCGCGGACGACGGCGGTTCCGCCCAGGAACAGGGTGAGTTCGACGACCGTGGCCAGCCCGCCCCCGGTGTTCCCGGTGCCCGCCGCGTACAGGGGCGGCTGATAGGGGTGGCGGTCATGGACGGCGAAGGCGAAGGTGTCCTTGCCCGCGGCGTAGATGACGGTCACGTTCCCGGACACGGCGGCGGCGTGCCGGACGCTGTTGGTGACCAGCTCCGAAAGGATCAGCAGCGCGGGGTCCACGCTCGGATGACGGCGGGCGATCCCCCACTCCGTCAGCACCATCTCCGCCGTCTCCCGCGCCAGTCGTACGGCCGATCCCACGGTGGGCATGGTCAGTACATGGCGCAGCGGCAGCGCTTCCAGCCGGGGCGTCACCAGAAGGCCCCCGCCCCCGGCGCCTCGGTCGTCGGACGCCGGGCGGGGAGCACGGTCATCGGGCGGCCTGCCGTGTCTGACGGGGGATCAGCAGCCCGGCGTGCTCCAGATGCTTGCGAGCCCCGGCGATCGCCTCGGGGGTGGTCTCGTACTCCCGTCCTTCCAGACGCAGTCGATCCAGCACCTGGACGGAGTCCAGCACCTGGCGCTGGCCGGGCCGGATCCCGGAGATCATCACCACGATGCCGCGCCGGTTCAGCTTCTCGATCGCGTCCTTGAGGACCAGGGCACCGGTGGCGTCCATGGTGGTCACCCGGGACATCCGCAGGATCACCACCCGGACGCCGGAGACCTCGGACAGCTCCAGCAGAAAGCGGTGTGCCGCGGCGAAGAACAGCGGACCGTCTATCCGGTACGCCACGATGTGCTCCGCGAGCAGCGCGTGTTCCTCGTCGCTGTGCTCGCCGGGCAGATCGGGGCGGAAGTCGACCTGGTCGAGACGGGCCTGGCGGGCCACCGCCCGCAGCGCCAGCGCCCCGGCCACGATCAGTCCGATGAGCACCGCGTACACCAGGTCGAGCGCCAGGGTGGCGGCGGCGGTGAGGACCAGCACGACCGCGTCGTTACGGGTCGCGCGCGTCATGGCGCGCAGGGAGCCGACCTCGACCATGCGCACGGCGGTCGCGATGAGCACCCCGGCGAGCGCGGCGAGCGGGATCTTCGACACCAGCGGGGCGGCGGCGAACACGATCACCGCCAGGATCGCCGCATGGGTGAGGGCGGCCAGCCGGGAGGAGGCGCCGCTGCGGACGTTGACCGCGGTACGGGCGATGGCGCCGGTCGCCGGCACACCGCCGAACAGCGGTGCGGCGATGTTCGCCAGGCCCTGGCCGAAGAGTTCCTTGTTGGGGTCGTGCTTCTGTCCGACCGTCATGCCGTCGGCGACCTGTGCGGACAGCAGGGACTCCAGCGCGGCCAGCGCGGCGACCGCGACGGCCGGCAGCAGCAGGGTCTCCAGCGCCGACAGGTCGAGGAAGCCGAGGGAGGGAGCGGACAGTCCCGAGGGCAGATCACCGATCGGCGCGGCGGCGTCCAGATGGAAGAGCTGCGCGACGAGGGTGGCGGCGATCACCGCGAGGATCGAGAACGGCACGGCCGGCCGCCACCGTGCCCCCACCAGCATCACCGCCGCCACCGAGGCGGCCAGTGCGACGGCGGTCCAGTTCGGTGCCTTCGCGAACGCCTCGACGGCGCGCCAGGTCACCACGAGGACCTTGTCGCCCTCCGGCTTGGCGACACCGAGCGCGCCCGGGACCTGCTGGAGGCCGATCACCAGCGCGATGCCGAGGGTGAAGCCCTCCACCACCGACGCGGGAACATAGGCCATATAGCGGCCCAGCCCCGCCACGGCCATGCCGAGCAGCAGCACACCGGCGATCAGACCGACCGTCAGGACACCGCCGGCGCCGTGCTGGGCGACGATCGGCACCAGCACGACGGTCATCGCCCCGGTCGGACCGGAGACCTGAAGATTCGACCCGCCGAAGACGGCGGCCAGGGCTCCCGCCACGACCGCGGTGGCAAGTCCCGCCTCGGCGCCCAGGCCGGAGGACACCCCGAAGCCGAGGGCCAGCGGCAGCGCGACGATCGCCACGGTCAGGCCGGACAGCAGGTCGCGGCGGGGATCGCGGCGTACCACCGCGAGGTCGGCACGCGAGGGCAGCAGGGAACGGACCTGGGCGGCGCCCCGGGTCACAAGAGTGCTCACCGGTTCGGGACCTCGGCCTTCTTCAGCTCGGCCAGCAACTCGCTCTGCCCGGCCAGCATCTCGGTCAGGATCCTTCGGGCGGCGCGCATCAGCTCCGCCACATCCCCGCCCGCGAGTTCATAGACCACGGTGGACCCCTCGCGGACGGAGGTCACGATCCCGGAGCGGCGCAGCACCGCGAGCTGCTGGGACAGGGCGGCGGGCTCGATCTCTATCTCGGCGAGCAGATCGCGCACCGGCATCGGCCCGTCCTGCAGCAGTTCCAGGATGCGGATCCGCACGGGATGTCCGAGCATCCGGAAGAACTCCGCCTTGGCTTGGTACAGCGGGACCGGCACTGCCGTGTCTCCTCCTGGTCGGGGGTTGCTTGGGTGCACGCGGTCGTGCGGTGCCGGGAGGAGGGCGCCCTGGCCGCGTCGCGGCGGCGCCGGCGCGGCCGGTGCCTGCCGTCTGCGTGGGGTCGCGCTCGGTGAGGACGGCGCGACCAGGTATCCATGATGTAGGAAATTGCAGAATTTTGCAATTGTGCAAGGTTGCACGACCGGGCGGGCGGTCACCGGCCCCGCGCGATCGGTGGTCGCCGTGCCGTGGCGCGCATGGCTCCCTCATGACGGGACGTCAGAAGGGCTCCCCCATTCGGTGTGTTGTGACTGACGCCGCGCCAGTCGCTTCGTTATGTCCCTTTTATTGCCTTTATATGGATCTCGATACGGCTGACGCTGCGCAGCCTGACGCGAATCGAGATCGAAGAGGAGAGTGAACAAAGATGACGACGTCGCCAAGATGGCGGGTTGCGCTGGCATCGGCGGCATCAGCTGCCGCACTCATCGCCGGCCCGCTGATGGGGGCGCAGACTGCCTCTGCGCACCCGGGCCCGTATCCGCCGCCGCCCCCGAGTCTGTCTCTCAGTCGGACCGTGGTGCCGGCCGGCTGCTCGGTCGGCTTCATCGGCAGGGGATTCACCAGACATCAGCGGGTCACCGCGGAACTGCGGTCCCGCACGATCGTTCTGGGCCACTTCCGGGCCAACCGCGAGGGCAGGGTGACCGGGTCCGTCACCATCCCGAGGCGGGAGCGCCCCGGCTGGCACACCTTCAGACTCACCGCCCGCAGCCCCTTCCGGAGCGTCTCCACCCGTATCCGGGTGGTGCGGCACGGATCCTGCCGGCACGACAGGCACCACCACCGCTGGCACGACGGGCGGGGTCACCACCACTACGACAGGCTCGCGGCCACGGGCAGCGAGCGGACCCTGGCCGTGGGCGGAGCCGCCGCCGGCCTGATCGCGGTCGGCGGAGGCACCATGCTGGCCGTACGCCGTCGCCGCAACGCGTAACACCGCGGGCACCCGCCCCCAGAGACTCGGCGTCCCGGCCCCGGCCGGGACGCCGTCCGCGTGCGGGGCCGCACGCGACGCCCGGTCCGCGCGGAACCGGCCCGCGCGGAACCGGCCCGCCCCCGGCGCGCGCCTCGCCTCGCCGGGGAACGCGACCGGGCGACTGGAGGAAAATGGAGGCCGGGCCGTCCCTGGGATTGGGTGGCTTGCCCTTCGAGACCGCCGAACTCCGGCTGCCCGAGGGGAGCCGGCTGGTCCTCTGTGCCGACGGGCTCATCGTGGGTCGCGACCGGGACATCGGCGTCGGCCTGGAGCTGCTGCGCGAGGCACTGGCCCGGCCCGTCCGCACACCGGAGGAGACCTGCCGGGCGGTGCTCGAGGCCCTGCCCCCTCCTGTGCGGGCGACGGCATCGCCCTGCTGGTCGCGCGCACCCGCGTTCTCGCTCCCGGGCAGACGGCCGACTGGGACGTGCCCCGCGAGGCCGAGGCCGTCCGCCGGGTCCGTCTGCTGCGCGACCGCACCCTGATCTGCGAGGTCTCAGACGGCAGCAGTGGTCCGACGCGGAGTGGTGACCCCGCGCGTCAGGCCGTGACCGTCGGGCACCGGCATCCCGCTTCCCCGCGGTGGAAATGGGATCCCCCTCACCCCGAAAATACCCCCGGGGGTACTCGTGCTACCGTCGACGACATACCCCCGGGGGTAATCAATCGGTGGAAAGGAGTGCCCGGCATGTTCTTCGTCGACACCATCGAGGTGACAGGACTCGGCAACCGCGGCTATCTGGCCGGCGGTGCCCGCACGGCGGTGGCGGTCGACCCGCCCCGTGACATGGACCGGATGATCGAGGCGGCCACCCGGCGCGGGGTGCGGATCTCCCATGTCGTCGAGACCCACCTCCACAACGACTACGTCACCGGGGGCCTGGAGCTCGCCCGGATCACCGGCGCCGCCTATCTGGTGCCGGCCGCGGCCACGGTCGCCTTCGAGCGGATACCCGTGCGGGACGGCGACACCACCGTCGTGGACGCCGACGCGGGTGTCTCTCTGCGGGCGATGGCCACGCCGGGGCACACCCCGCACCACACCTCCTATGTGCTGGAGGAGAACGGGACGGCGGTGGCGGTGTTCACCGGCGGTTCGCTGCTGATCGGCACGGTCGGCCGCCCGGATCTCGTCGAGCCGCGCCTGACCGAGCGCCTGGCCCGCGCCCAGCATGCCTCCGCCCATCGACTGGTCGCCGAACTGCCCGACGAGACACCGGTGTTGCCCACCCACGGCTTCGGCAGCTTCTGCTCCGCCGGCCGGGCCGAGGGCGGTGAGACGACGATCGGCAAGGAGAAGGCGGCCAACGAGGCCCTCACGCTGGACGCGGACGCGTTCGTCGCCGCCCTGCTGGCCGGCCTCGACGACATCCCCGCCTACTACGCCCACATGGGGCCCGCCAATGCCGTCGGCCCCGCACCGGTCGACCTCACCCCGCCCGCGCCGGCCGACGCCGAAGAGATCGCCGCACGGCTCGAGCAGGGGGAGTGGGTGGTGGACCTGCGCAACCGGGTCGCCTTCGCCGCCGGGCATGTGGCGGGATCGTTCAACTTCGAGGCCGAGGGACAACTCGCCACCTATCTGGCCTGGTTGATCCCCTGGGGCAAGCCGGTGACGCTGCTCGCGGAGTCCGCCGGGCAACTGGCCGCCGCCCAGCGCGAACTGGTCAGGGTCGGCATCGACCGCCCCGCCGCCGCGGCCACCGGCGACCCCTCCGGCTGGGTCCGCCGGGGCGAGGAGACGCGCTCCTTCCCCCGCGCCGTCTTCGCCGACCTCGCCGTGCGACGCGAGGCCGGGGACATCGTCGTCCTCGATGTCCGCCGTACCTCGGAGCGGGCCGAGGGACACATCGCGGGCTCGGTCCACATCCCGCTGCACACCCTGCACCGCAGGCTGGACGAGATCCCCGGCGGACCGGTGTGGGTGCACTGCGCCGGCGGTATGCGCGCCGCGATCGCCGCCTCCCTGCTGGACGCGGCGGGCCGGGACGTCGTCGTGGTGGACGACGCCTACGACAACGCGGTGCGGGCCGGACTCACCGGCCGGACGGCCTGAGGCACCGGATGCCCCAGCGGCCGGGGCGTGGCACGCCCGCAACGAGCCGGCCGCGCACCCGGAACGAAGCGATGAGGAGCATCAAGGCGATGAGCCGGTTCACGACTGGCCCGGACGAGGCACGGGACGGCAGCGGCGGCATACGGCACCAGGCGTGGAGCGGACGGCCCGCGGCGGATCGGCGCGGCAGGGACGGCGCGGCCGTATGAGCGTTCTGCTGATCGCCCTGGCCGCCGGGGCCGTCATCGGTCTCGCCCTGGGCGCACTCGGGGGCGGGGGCAGCGTACTGGCCGTGCCCGCCCTGATCTATCTGCTCGGCTTCACCCCGGTCGCGGCCGGCACCGCGAGCCTGGTCATCGTGACCGTCACCTCGGCCACCGCGCTGACCGCACACGCCCGGGAGGGCCGGGTCCGCTGGCGCACCGGACTGCTGTTCGCGGCGGCGGGCATCGGTCCGGCCCTGCTCGGCGGTGCCGTCGCAGGGCGGCTGCCGCAGGCGGTGCTGACCACGGCCTTCGCGGTGACGGCGGCGCTGGCCGCGCTTCGGATGCTGCGTCCCCGTCCGGACGAGGCGTCCGGCCCCGTCCGGCCGCTCCGTGCGGCCGGGGCCGGCGCGGGCCTCGGAGCCCTGACCGGGGTCCTGGGCGTCGGCGGCGGCTTTCTGGCCGTACCGGCCCTGGTGGGAGTGGTCCGCCTGGGGATGAGGGAGGCGGTGGGCACCAGTCTGCTGGTCATCACCGTCAACTCCCTGGCCGCGCTGATGATGCGCACCGGCACCGCCGACGGACCGGACTGGGCCGTCATCGCCCCGTTCGCCGGGGCGGCGATCCTCGGTGCCTGGGACGGCAGACGCCTGGCGGCCAAGGTGTCCGGCCCCGCCCTCCGGCGGATCTTCGCCCTGATGCTGCTGGGAGTGGCCGCCTTCATGCTGATCGACGCCGCACTCCGATGACCGCCGTGCACGTTCTCCGCTCCACCGTCCCCCCGCTCCCTACCCCCAGCGGCACCGAACGTCCCGGTCCGGGACACAGTCGACGATCAAGGATCACCCAGCCATGAGCATTCCCGTCACCCCCGTCACCCTCGGCATCGACCAGGCCCGGAGCCGGTTGCACGAGCTGACCGTCATCGATGTGCGCACCCCCGGTGAGTACGCCTCGGGTCATCTGCCCGGTGCTCTCAACATCCCCCTGGACTCCCTGCGGAGCGCGCTGCCCGAGATCCGTGCCGCGGCCGGACGCGCCGATGTCCTCGTCGTATGTGCTTCCGGCAACCGCTCCCGGAACGCCTGCGCACTCCTGGCCGAGCACGGCACGGCCGCCGCCACCCTCGTCGGCGGCACCAAGGCCTGGGCCGCCGCGGGACATGACCTCCAGCGGCCCGCCGCCTGCGCCCCCCGGTCCGGCTGGAGCATGGAACGCCAGGTCCGCCTCACCGCGGGCACCCTGGTCCTGACCGGTCTGGCACTGGGTCAGGCCGTCCATCCGGCCTTCCTGCTGATCTCTGCGGGCGTCGCGGGCGGTCTGGTGTTCTCGGCGCTCACCGACACCTGCGGAATGGCGGCCCTGCTCGCCAGGCTGCCCCACAACCGGCCGCGTACGACCGACCTCACCGCCACGCTGGCGGCGCTCCGCACACGCTGAGACGACGGGCCTTCGGCGCGGTGCGCGCCGAAGGCCCGTCGTCCTTGTGCCGGAGCCGTCAGGGAACCAGCTTGACGGGCAGCCTCTCGAGTCCCCGGAACGCGGGGAACGGGACCTTGAGCCATTCGGCCTCGGACGCCTCGGAGGCCAGCTCGATCTTCGGGAACTTCTGGAAGAGCGTGGTCAGCGCCGTGCGCATCTCCATGCGCGTCAGCGGCGCACCGAGGCAGTAGTGCGGCCCGCTGCCGAAGCCCAGATGCGTGCTCTGCAGACCCTGCCGACGCACATCGAAGCTGTCGGGGCAGGAGAACTTCTCCGGATCCCGGTTCGCCGAGGAGAGCGCGATCTGCACCAGGGAGCCCTTGGGAATGAGCGTGCCCCTGATGGTGATGTCCTCCAGGGCGTGCCGGAACGTGCCGTTCTCCACCGACCCCTCGAAGCGGAGGACCTCCTCGATCGCGTTCGGCAGAAGGGCCGGGTCCGCCAGGATCTCCTCCAGTTGATCGCGGTGGTTCAACAGGGTGAAGACGGCGTTGCCGATGAGGTACGCGGTCGTCTTGTGGCCGGCGAAGAGCAGCACCCACAGGGTCGACAGAAGTTCGCCGTCGGTCAGGGCCCCTTGCTCGTCCTGCGTCCGGATCAGATCGCTGAGAAGGTCGTCGGAGGCGTTCTTGTGCTTCCGTACGATGAGGCCGGCGAAATAGTCCCGCAGCGTTCCCTCGGCCTGTGCCAGTTTCTCCTTGTCGGCTTTGCTGAATCCGGTGCGCGCGACGGTGGCGCACCATTGCTGGACCTCCTCGCGCTCGTCCTCGGGAATTCCGATGAGCTCGC